>NZ_JBMKGW010000010.1:0-186474 GCF_049237125.1 Enterobacter cloacae complex sp. GYL001
GAAAGCAGGTATGCCTGAAAGCGTGCGTATTGCCTGAAAACACAACCCGCTACGGGGGAGACTTACCCGAAATCTGATTTATTCAACAAAGCCAATTACAGCTTCAATTGGCATGATATTTCGTCCATATAAGTAAAAGCACCAACCAGCATCGGCAGGTGCTTTTTGGAATGAGTAAATAAGTAAGGAAAGCTGCAGTGTGAATCAGGAAGGCTATTCCCGATGTTCACCGTGCCGCGCTAATACGATTTCTTTTCAATAAACCAGTTGCCTGTCGCGCCCGCAGAATATCGACTGCCCGCAGATATGGGGACTGTTCTTGCCAGTTGAATCCCCTGCGATCAATACGAACCAGCCCGTACTTTTCCACCAGAAAATTAACGGCATCGGCCAAAGATATACCGGCATCGATATGTTCCTGAATTACCGTTTCATCACTGAATGGTGTGTCGTTGAGTGTCAGGCCATAATGCTGTTCCAGCAGGCGTGCAATCAGCATTTGCCAGACTGCCACAGGCGACAGACATAGCGTCGCCGCCTGCGGAGTTGTTGCAGGTAAAGTTTTCATATTTGCTCTTGTGAAAGTAGTTAACGTTGAGTGGGGTAAACGGCGATGTATACATAGCCGCAACTGCCAAGTGTATCGGCTTCGCAGGTGAAACCATTGTGGTACAGGGTGACACAGTGGGCCTGACGAGAATTCATTTCACCAGTAGTCAACATCGACTCCATCTGGCTTATAAAATGTGGGAATACTTCATCCAACTTCAAAGATTCTGCGTTACTGAATTCACCGGTAATGCTGGCCCGGTCAACCAGATAGTGCAGCCGGTATCCCTCCTGTACCAGACGAGCGCCAAAGCAAGGCGTCACATTACGATTCAGCCCCCACTGGAGAAATGAATCGTTCTCTGAGTCAGTAGATTTCATTGAAGTACCCTCATATCCAGCCTCGCTCTGCAAACGACACAATGCCATCTGAACCGACAACCAGATGATCGAGTATGTTCACATCAACCAGTGCCAGGGCTTCTTTAAGCCTGCCCGTAATGTTGCGATCGCATTGGCTGGGCTCCGGATCACCGGATGGATGGTTATGCGCCAGCACGACAGCGGCAGCATTGAAGCGAAGCGCTGACTTCACTACCTCTCGAGGATGGACCTGGACATGGTTAACCGAACCGGCAAATAGCGTTTCGCTCTCTAGTAAACGGTGCTGATTATCGAGATAGAGCACCATAAACACCTCCCGTTCTTGCCCTGCCAGATGCAACCGAAGCCAGTCACGGGCAGCCGTGCTTGAGGTAAATGACATGCCGGGCTGGCGCAGATATTTTTCCAACAGGTTGATGGCACGACGAATGGTGCGTTGGGCATAGGGTGTCAATCCGGAGGTCGCGGGGAGCAAATAACCATGCTGGGCCATAATCGCCAGTGGAAAGAGTTCAGGCTGCGTTGACAGCGGGGATAATGCGGTATTCATGTTCGGTATCCCTCAGTCGATGAGATGCATAATGGCGCTGCACTCTGGATGGTTCAGCGCGTAGTTGCGTAAGCGATAATAGTGTTCAGTCATCGCGTCACACTCGGTGCGGCAAGCGTGGTGGCTGAATGCCATCAGGCAGGCGACTATCCCTGCCGCTTCTCCAGTAAGTTCCGCGCCGTTGCCATTCATCGGGTTGAACAACGTCCATTTCTCACCGTCAGGCTCCGGAGCCATAAATGCGCCGCTATTGTTGAGTGTGTAAAAGCTCCAGACGCCGCCGCTGTAATCAGCGCACAGGCGATCCATCCAGCCGAAGATTTGGGGCTCAAGGGTTATCCATTGTGGGATGGAGCCAAAGTGCTGCGGCCAGAAGCCGATGCGTAGCTCGTCAGGGACCACCGAGGCAGTAATTGCTGCCTGCTCAGCGGACTCAGGGTTGTGTGTCTCCATTAAATTATCTCCTTATGCCGGAACGGTTGTTTAACGCTCGAAAAACGCGAGCATGTTTTCTGCCATAACCCACAGGGCGCGATTGAGCTTCACGTCACCATCAATACCGGTAATGGCACGGGTGCGGTTGCTTTTCCCCTGTGCGGTTCGCCCTGACAGACCACCTTTCATTAGGTTCTCCTGTACCCGCTGATAGACGGTCCACAGGTCATCGCTGTAGTCCTCCCGACGACGCGGGGTCAACAACTGCGATACCGTGACCGGCTGGTGTTCCTCACCAAATCGATACTTCAGTGCGGCATTTGCCAGCGCGTGACGGGCCGGTGCTGGCAGCGCCAGCGACTGCATTGCATCGCGTTTATCATCCACCCGGTCAAACACGCCGAGTATTTCGTAAGCCCCCTCAATTACCTTCTCAACAACATTACCTTTATGTGGTACACGCACTTCGCCGAATGACTGACCGCAGACCAGACCGTTGGTACAGACGCCACGAAACAGCCCCGGCAGCATCTGGTAGCTCGAGGAGCCGTCATGGCTGTTGAGCAAAATGATTTCCGGCACCTGATGCCCGGTCAGTTGCCCGGCACGACGCAGGCGCAGCATGTGTTTGGTGAGCTCCCGCTTGCTCTGGTCGCGAACCTTTGTCTGGCAGGCAAAGAACGGCTCAAAGCCTTCACGCTGCAGACTTTCGAGGATGGTGATGGTCGGGATGTAGGTATAACGGTCTGAACGAGATTCATGCTTGTCACTCCCGAACACGCTGGGAACATGGCTCATCAGCTCTTCGTGGGTCAGAGGCCGGTCACGGCGTATCTGGTTTATACGGCCAAAACGGCTGGCTAATCGCATGGGTGACTCCTTATCTGATAATGAAATAAAAACAAAAAAGGCCATGTTCCCGAAGGAGCATGGCCTGTTGCTATCTGGTGTTGGTATGTTGCGGGCTGTAGAGGACTGAAATGTGAAGGATTAATCGCTGTAATGGGTGGTTCTGCAGCCACTGAGGTCAGACAATTCTTTCTGCGTATTCTTCAGCCCCGGACTGAAGGTGCCGACTTTTTTATCGTTGACGTAAACATCAAAATTCCCAGCCTGGCTCAGCGCGTCAATAAATGACACCCAGGCATTGTCACCGTTTCGCCAGCCGAGGAATGACGGTAACGGATACTGACTTTTATCCATGACGACCGTTATTTCCGTCCCGTCGTCATGAGAACTTACTGATGTTCCATCAGGCAGGGTGAGATCAACACCGTGTTGCAGAATATTCTGCGCATCCGGATTGCCAGTACAGTTAAGATTAAACACCACCTTCTCCGGGCTGGTAATGATATATTCGGTCACGCCCATCCCAAAACCACTCGTCCACATATTGGGAATAGCCTCTGCTGTTGATACAGAAGCCAGCATAGCTAATGTAAATATTACGTAAGGCAGTCGCATAATGTTGTCCTCAAATCATGTAATAAAGCTTTTGTCGTTTAAAACAATAAAGTAATGAAAAAACAGTTGGATTATTTTATTTGTTTGTAGCGAAACGCTTCTTTCCCGGCATAAATCCCGACGAGATCGTCATAACGAGGGTCCTTTTTATTCGGGCGGAACGTTACTTTCATATCGGAACTGCACATATCCTTCATGGTGAGATTGAATTCTTTACCTGGCGTAATGGTATAACCTGTTGCCACATCGTCTTTACTGGGAGTGATCCACCCCCATATTCCCCCCGGACAATCTCTGGAAGGTTTCGAGCGAACAACAATAAACCATCCCATTGAATCTACTTCCGTCGCTGTACACAGTTTTCTGACCTGTCGATGGGCATCACACCAGAATATATTCCCACTTTTATTATTCACTGCCGCAGGCAGGAACCCGCTATAAGGACGTGCTGCGTGAGCATTACCTGCGATAAGTAAGGGGAAAAACATGACTGGTAGTAAAGACAATAATTTCAATTTATTCATTAGATTAACCTTACATTCAATTGTGGGGACCATCTCTAATCAGTTTGTCCGGATTGCCCCCGACTTTCTGAAGGAGAAAATGAATTCAGCGACTGCTGAATAAAACGGAAATGAGGTAAGGCAGAGATAAAATGTTTATCCTCCGACAGCTGATAGAGAAGCTCACTACGAATAAATGTTTCCCGCGATGGCCTTACCAGATGAATCTCATCCAGCCGGAAGACACGTAATTGCCTGTTATGTTCAGCGACAAGATACCAATAACCGTCAAGCGCGATTAGCCGGTAAGGTGCGATGGCCTCATGACGCTCCCCTTCAGTCAGAACGGTGATGCGCTGACATCCCGAAATAGCTCTGACCAGCCTGTAGAAGGAGAGCTTTCCGGCCGGGGGATGAGGTCTGTCCTGATGCCATACCAGACAGGGTCGATCATCACAGTCCAGCAGGCTGCTGATCAGGCGCCGGTCAAAGCCCGGGAAAACTCCGGCCAACCCCGTGCGGTGAGCAAAGGTCAGAATATCTATTTCCTGCCGAGTACTGTGAATATCCGAGCGCAGACTGCACTGCCCCTGGTAGTAATCCAGGTCGAGATACATCAGACGTTCCCGAAAGTCACGACGCAGCGTGCGCTCTGACACCCCGAATTCAGTTGCCAGTTTGCGAATAAATAGAGTTTCACCGGACACCAGGCGGCTAATAATCAACGACAACCTGACAGCAAGCCGGTCATGTCGCCGCTCCTGAAGCGTCATGAAAGATTTCTCCTGAGAAGTTAACTCTCTGAATTAATACTGATTACTTTAAAGGAAGGAGTGGACAGGGTATGGACAACATCGGAACTATTTTTTATGAGCAGTCCAGCCTTGTGGGCGCTCGTCTGACAGACAATGATGCTTCGCCTGATTTAATTGATGATAAAACGCAGTGGAAAGGACGTGTCCACAATCAACAAATCATTAACAACCAGTTCATCATTCGCAGAGAAAATTGCGATATCAGAAGAATATCCAGTCCCAGACGGCCCGTGCGACCGACACCACCGCATCACGCACGGTACGAATCACCGTTTTCAGTGGCGCAGGCAGGAATGACAATGACTCAACCGTATCAAAAACCCGGCCCACTGCGTCACCGAAACTGTCACGGGCCTGCGACTTTACCGGCTCTGTGCAGAGTCTCCCTTGCAGTTGTGTCACCACCGGGCTGGTGGCGCGGTCAGGCAGACAGCGCATCATGGCTGCCACCATCTCCTCAATGCCCCATCCAGTGCGGGCGGACACCACACAGACCGGATGATGCAGTTTAAACATCGCCATAATCGCTGCCTGCTTCGCTTTAAGATTTTCCAGTTGGTGCGGTGAAGGCTTGCTGGTGAGGGTATCCCATTCATGACAGGGTTCGATTTTGTCGGCCTGGTTAATCACAAACAGTACCTTTTGCCTGTAAGGTTGCATCACACCGTGCCAGAACTGCTCGTCCACGGTTAGTGCCCGATCATCGGCCTTAATGACCCACAGCACTAGGTCCAACTCCGGTAGGATTCGACGGTACAGGGCACGGTATTCTTGATCCCGCCGCCCGTTTTCACCTACCCCCGGTAAATCGACAATCACCAGACTGTGACGACCGCTGCGCAATCGGAAGCGCAGTACGTCGCGAGTACAGGAGTTCACGTCACTCACCGGGGACACCTCGCCCCGGAAAAGTTCGTTGCAAATAGATGATTTACCAGCACCACTTTTGCCCATGATGCCAATCACCGGCTCGTAATGGGTCAGGTTCTGGATACGTTCAAGAATAAGCTGGCGAAGCGTGCGCGGAAGCGACGCGAGCGGTTGTTCAAGGGCCTGAAGGCCATCAGGTTTATTCATACAGTAGTCTCAGCGTGAAAAATTAAAAACCTCGCGATCCAGTCTGGAAGGCGGGGATTCACGGAGATAATATCTGTCTGAAATTATTTGGAATTGTAGATTCGTTGGCTTGAAGCGTCATTTTCTGTGATGCTCGCCAAGAGTAGCGGAGCTATAAAAAAACACTCTCGTCGGTATAATCTCTTTCATGTTTTTCTTTTCGGTATCTAACACCATGAGCATGTCAGCATTACAACCGCAGATAGTTAAAGCAATGAAACCAAAACATGGAAAAGATTGGATGTTAGTCCGTGGAGACACGGTTTTCGTCCGCTTTTTAGCTCAAAATGATGATGGTAATTCTTTTGAAGTGCAGACACCAACGAGGCCTGAAGAGAGAATTCGCACTGGGGGTGGTTTGACTATCGGATACAAGCTGCCAGTAAACCAGAAGCTCCTTTTTTCGGTCGCTGAGACGTTAGCCCAAGAAAATCATCTTCAACCTGAGAAAAAAGTAGACCGCTTTCAGAATAATTGCATCTCCATGTTTTCCATTACTATAGATCACGGCAAAACTATACAAGATGAAGTCAACGAGGAATGGGTCACTCGCTTCTTTGAGCTCTTCGATGCTCATGAAATTTCGACGAATATTGTCGAACCTAGCATGGTCGATATTTATTCTGACCTATGTGTTGAGGATGGCGAAGACGTTTATCTGAGTGATGGTATGTACATGCGCCCAAACGGGACAACTTACGAACGTTGATAATGTAGGTGCGAAAGCATAAATCAATTCCCGGTTGATAGCCGGGATATCACTTGACCATAGCCGATAATTAGTCCAAGTAGCCCCACTTATTCAGGCGACTGTTCGTATTCATGACCACTCTATGAGTTAGTTCGCCGCCACGCTCTGGGCTTATTTCCTCTGCTTTCAGACGATCTACTATCTCATTCTCTCTTCATAAATAGACAAAAGTCCGCTCCTCGCTTCGCTTATAACGGACCTTCAGATCAGCTAGCTTATACGCTTCGAGCCAGAAGTAAACATTCAAATTTTCATACCTCGACTATGTGCTCTGTATGTAATGGGACAAGGAGGAGATAATGAGAGGACCCTGGATCGACTCAAAGGGTCGACTCAGATTCATAACAGCACTGAGAAATCAGACGAAGAAACCACTGAGATCACAACGCTATTTAGCAGATCGCCGATAAGATTTCGCCGCTTGCCAGGCATGTTTCATCTTCTCAATAAACTCCAGCTTCTCTTCAGGTTGGACATTCCACACATCTATAGCCGCAATAATCATGTCATAACGCATAGACGTATTATAAGGGCGAAGATAGCCCGCTATTCGTCCTTTTCCTTTGAGATAATCCCAGAGATATACTAACTGAGTTTCATCATCTCGTGACATCCAGTCAAAATCTGTCAGAAAAAAATCATATTGCTCAAGCCAACGCTCATGCAGTTTTCTGAAATAAGAGATCTTATCTCCAAGTGAGCATGGAGCTTCATCAATGTACCTCATCACACCATTGATCAGTTCACGCTCAGTTACCGGAGTGGGATTGTACACATCGGTACTTGCTCCCGCGTTCAGATAAAATCGGGAGAAAACACGTTTCGGTTTTTTCGAAGCAGTAGACTGTGGATTTGTTATCAAGTCCCAATCAATATCGTCCAAATCTATATTCAAATTAGAGAAATCAATATTGGTGAAGATATTATCGCCCATTAAAAGAGAATTAAAATCACTAGAACAACCGACGTCATTCCCCAACCCACCAAGCGTCAACCCTGCAGATTTTACTGGGTATTCAAAAATGTAATGGTGAGCAAACCACGATGCTCTAGGTGTACCTTTGAAACAATCAAAATAATCTTTATCAATCAGTTGCAGGTCAGCCCATTCTTTAAGTGTTTTCCGCGCAATTTTGATTCTGTCCTGATCGCCATGAAAATGCCGTTCAAGAATCTGAGAGATCAAGCGTCGAAAATCATCCGGCGTATCATAAGTACTGCACAGTAACGAGTGATCTGTGTTGAAAATCCTATTTAACGTTTTTAGGTACATTATCTCGTAGCGGATCATATCGTAATGCAACATCGTCTCTTCCCTCTGCTTCTTTCTGACTCCCAAAAATAGATTAGCATTAGCACCTTTTTGGTTGGTGGAGTCGGGTCACAGACCTGAAGAATGACTGATTTTTAACTGATATCTTGCTGATTTTATTGTGATAATACTCTGACATTTTACTGCGTTATTCCTGTGGTTTTTACTCTATGAATCTCCTCTGTTCACCTCATTAGAATCGTTCAACAGCAGATATGAACATTTGGGTTTTTAGTATAATTAAGGGGTACTCCCTGTTTCTATACCACCCTGTTCACAGCTCCTTCCCCCAAGCATTAACCCTGCCTGTCATCCCCTTGATACACAGTTCCTTGTATCTGCCGTATCCCCGCTTCTCTTAAAAATTACATCTCATCCCAATCCTTTGCACTCCATCTGACAAAGGATAAATCAATGCACACACCTTACCCTTTTAACCCTAGATACACGATGAACTGGTTTCTACTGTCTCTGATCAATAACCACCTGAATCAGCTACTGAACCGATACTCGCGAATACAGGCACTCAGACTCGACCTGTTCTATCAGAAAGGTACAGAGCGTTATAAACGTCATTCATGGAATGAAACCGAGCAAGAGGTGCGCATGCTGGTTGAACGCACCGTGCAACACACAAATCTGGCAGGGTATTTCTGGGTACTCGAGAACTCTATAGACCACGGCTGCCATGCCCATATCGTGTTCTATCTCGACAGGCACCTTAATCAGGCTACCTACCCAATAGCTGAGAGAGTCGGAACAATATGGCGGAAAATCACGCAACGAGAAGGGTATTACAACCGCTGCGAATACAAACCTACTTATGACGTCAGTATTGATAAGCCGGTGAACTACGATGATACCGAAGCCATCGATAACCTGCGCTACATCATCAGCTACCTTGCCAAAGAAGAGCAAAAGCACGGTCACTATCACTATGGAGCCAGTGAGGTACCGCCACCCAGTGGACTGGGGCGTCCTCGCACATTGTAACTTACGTTCTGCACTTTTTTACGTATCAATCCATTGATGTGGAAGGGCTGGTGGTAACGAGCGATCAACCACCAGCTCAGGATAATCCCACAATGGAAGACAGCATCATGACAAAACATATTTCTTTAATCGATGACCAACTGGTGGATATGCGGTTCATCACGAAGCTAACGGGGCTGACGGATAAATGGTTCTATAAGCTGATTAAAGATGGTCTATTCCCGAAGCCAATTAAGCTGGGCCGCAGCTCCCGCTGGCGACAGAGTGAAGTCGAAGACTGGCTACTGCAACGTATTGCGGACTCACGAGGCGTTTGATACGCTCAACTCTCTCTGAATTTTATTGTAGTAAGCCCCTTCGCTTACCAGTTTTCCCTGACACAGCTCACCTGAAGTCACCAGCTATTACCAGTAGCTCCCCTTCAAACGACCTAACTTGATAAACCTGCCAGACTACCCGAACAGGGACGGCTGACGTCTACGCATCGTCTGGCGGTAAGGGGCCCAAATATGTTTGCCAAATCTTCTATCGTACTCGACGGTAATTGTCGCCTGACCGGTGCAAGAACGACACAGCAGTATCAGTATGGCCATTACAGCAGTCCCTGTGTGGCAGTGCGCTGCAATTCAATCCTTAATACGACACAAAACGGCCGTGGTTTGAATACGGTGCAGAAGATCTCACGAAGAGCTACGGCGAGCAGTACTGCCCATATGTAAAGCCCGTTGTGACAGAGACCTGTCATATCCGGCAAATGCAACATTATGTATAGGATGTCCGTTGGTTTCCGTGGCTGTTTGGCACTATTACGGCTGCGACAGCGATTGCCACGGAGAACGCTACTGCCTGACCTACCGGACCGGTGAGTACAGCCGGGTGTGCTCTGATGCTCAACATAAGATTCTTGAGTTAACGGTATGCGCCTACTGAAATGTTACCCAGCAAATGACCGTGAAGGTCACTTTGTGATCGCCGGTGAGGTCATGAGTGTACCGGGGCAGATATGGAGTTTTGCCTCCTGCTGATGTTGTCTGGTGTTGCATGCCGGCACTTTTAGCGACCCGGCGTGGTTTGAACACGATACGCGGGCCGTGGCCTGGGATGTGCTGATGAACTTTGCCCATCTTGCCCCGGAAGTGAAGGCTGAGGCCTGGTAGAGGAAGCTGCGCAATATGCTCAACGGAATGGATGCTACGGTAATGACGCTGTTCTCGTACTGTGTGTAGTGCGGTGACCATTATCAGGGGGGAAGCAATGTTACCGGTGCCAGACCGGTATCTACAGCATCGAAGAAGCTAACTGGCAGAGAAACTACTGCTGCAGTACCAGATAGTTCCTCATTCTTATGAACAAGATACTGCCGTAGAGGCGGTGTCCCCCCTGATTTAACCCGAAGAGGTTTGCATTGTGAATCATTCTTACACACGGGCTTCTGATGCTATCAGCACGGATGCCGTCAGCACGCGTGCATTTCTGCAACAGGCTGTTGACCATTACCCGCGACTGGCGGCATTCAGCTTTACGCTGAAATTTCCGTATCGTGAAGTCATGAGTGAATACCGGTCATTGATTCTGCGTTTTCATACTGAGTGCTGGCTGCGCACAGGCGAATATTCGCGCCTGTGTCAGTAGGCACGCCGTCATTCGCCTCCCACAGTACTACACTGGTTGTGGGAGTCTGTCAGTGCACCAGAATGCAAAATGCTGCTGTTGATGAATCTTGTTATACTGGGGGCTATAAGCAACGTACAACATATTGAGAATGCTCAGCAGGCAATAAGCGAGATCATACGTGACGCATGGCTGACTGTGACGGGTACTGATCGCAATGGTGTCACGAACATAACGCCGATTATCGTTAATCGACCGGGTAAAGACGTTTATATTGCGCCATTTAACCAGTTACAAAAACAGGTTCAGGCGATGTGTCAACCCGTAGCGATAGCAAAAACGGGGACGGGCTAACACATTCTCATTAACTTGTGTGGGGGACTCTATTGGGAACTATAATCAGGACGTTCAAATGATTTGCACAAGCATCAAAGAAGTACGGTCAGGTATGGTAGCGCCTGGGTCGCAAGTATGCCGCCAGCAGCATTTTCCAGCACCACTTTGTACTCCCTACTGTAACTTTTATGACGGCCCATTTGGGCTTTGGTGATGCCGCCTGCGCTTGCAGAGTTTGCAGGGTTTGCAGGGTTTGCAGCCAGTGACAACCTTAGGGAGGGGCGTCCACCACATCGCTTTATGCATAAAGCTCAGCTATGCATGTTAGGAGGGAGGGGCAAATCGACGAATCAAAGAATCACGCTGTTGCATGGGTCATCAACAGGCTTAACAAAACGAAGATATTACACTTTAATAGCTAGAAAAAACGCTCATAATGGCATCCATAAGAACAAAAAACCTGTTCCCTAAGCTTCCAGACCTAACTTTATTCAGGAAAGTCGGTGTGTAGAGCTGTCAACATTTGCATCTGCGTAGTGTTTGGTTACATAGAACTCTATCGCATGATAACTAAACACCACTTACGAATATTAATAACGTAAACAAATTCAGGATGTAAAGTTGAACGCACAAGCACAAAAACATCGACAACTAGTACTTTCTATTCTTCAGAGCGAAGCGCTACATCAGCACCAAGTAACAGCAGCTACCAAAGTATTTGATGCTTTAACTGGCAATGTGCGAGCAGTAGTGACAGCCGCCGAAATGCAAGCAGGTAAATCAGGCATTTCGCTAGCCCTGTGTTGCTTACAGCGATTAAGTCTCTCCGAGACAGATATTTGCAATCGTAAGCAGCTAAAAGACACACTTTACCTGGTTACAATGCCTGATACCGCCCTCAAAGAACAAGCTGAAGAAGACCTCAAGCTTGCCAAGAATGTTGTCGTCAGTAATTTTGTGAACTTCGAAAAGGCATTGGAAAATGAATTTAAAGGCAATCCACCTAAGCTAATTATTATTGATGAATGTCACTATGGCTCAAATGTCACTGCTGTTCGATACAGTAGGATCTTCGACTACCTGGAACAAGAGAACGATAGTTGTAAAGTCGTCTTCATCTCTGCCACCCCCTTCGGTGCTCTCTATGGAGCAGAGACTGAATATCAAGAAGCTCTAGAACTTCAACAAGAAGCCAAGAATGATAATGATGCAGAACTATTAACTCAAGCCCGAAATGTTGCTGAAGCGGCCTTAAAAGACTCAATCTTGCGTCGAGACTTTAACACCCGTCTGGTATTCCACAAAACTAGCGATGAATACTACGGCGTCCGAGAGATGCTAATGAATAGTAAGGTCAAAGGCCTTGAGGATGAAAGTCGTAACTTCCTTTGCAAGTCCGTTCAACGCGATGAGTTTGTTCAACAATTTCTGAGTCATAAAGGTATGGGATGGTCACTCGTAAGGGTGCCCGCTGGTTTGGCGATGGAAGCTAAGCAGTTTCTCATATCGCAAGGCATCGATGAGAATGCAGTTTACATTATTGGTAATTCATTAGCTGGGGTACCAGAAGATGAACATTGCAGCATTGAGCAATTCAAAAAGGAGTTTGATGATGCTCAGTTGTTCGAAGAAAAACTAATCGCTATTACTGTTGCTGGAGCTCGAGCTGGTATCAACTTCGGTGCGATGATGAAAAATAATCTCATCTCGACGTGGGATAGTACAGTTGCCAGTGTTGCCGCAGTGGTGCAAGCCAACATTGGCAGGGCGTGTGGTTACCATGAAAACAACTCTTCAACTCATTTCACTAACTTAAATGCAGCTGAGGCTTATGCTTGTATCCTTGACCATCTTGAAAACACCTGCTCTGACCAAGCAGCGTCTGATTTCGAAGGGTTAAAAGAATTTTTTGAAGATGTGTGCCAGGAATACCATGTCAACGGTTTGGATGTTGGGTTAACTATCAAATACAAACGTCGTCGCCCAATCGGTGATGTTGAAACGTATAAAACTGATAGCTACATTGCTGTACCCGCAAAACTTCTTGACGATGATGCAGAGTTCACCGAGTACACCAAAGATAAGTATCTTCTTCAGGCGATCGATATTATTCGCAAAGAGTTCACGATTAAAGGTGCGCCAAGCGTCAAAGGTAATCGAGCTATGCGAGGTAAAGGCAAGAACTGGATCAAGGCACATTGGGTCAATGGGGATAGTTACAATAACCCTGAGAAGGCACGCGCTGACGGAACCCAAAAAGAAAAAACTAAAACCCACACCCAACAAATTGATAATGGGGAATATTTAGAGTTTAACCGCGTTGTAGCACCTGGTTCCGGAGAGTTATCTGAAGATAAATTTGTGGTAGCAACCATTTTTAGCGTTTACAACATTTCTCGCCGAAATGTCGCAAAGAAAATTATGACTCTTGAAGATGTTTGGGAGATGTGCGACTACTTTAGTGTTGAGCATGATGACACTCTACTTGTTATCTACAAGCGCGGTGAGTATGACCTTGAACGTACTCTTGCTAAGAAACAGCACAACGAACTTCCTGAGCAGTCAGGTGAGCTTAGCGATGAATCCCATTTCTCTGACAAAGTAGAATCTACTTATTAATACAAGGGGCTGCATGCCCCCTAAACTTTATATTGACATATGAATAGCTCAAATAAGTATCGCAATTATGTCCAGTGCTCAATGGCTGAAAATACTTTTGAACACCAACGCAACGCTGCTGAGAAAGCATTTACTAAATTGAACTCTGGTTCAAAAGCAGTGATCCTTGTTGCGGAAATGCAGTCAGGAAAATCAGGTGTCGCTCTTGCCCTTGCCTGCCTTCAGAGACTATCTTTACCCGATGAATTATTGGCTAACCGGAAATACTTAAAAGATACTTTATATCTTGTGACAATGGCAGATCTGGCACTTCAAGAGCAAGCAAAGCGTGACCTTGCACCCTGCAAAAATGTCGTTGTTAGTAACTTCACAAATATAGATAATGCGCTTAAATCGGATTTTAAGCGCCAACCACCTAAGCTCATCATCATCGATGAGTGTCACTATGGTTCTGGCATTGATAGTGTTCGCTATGAAAAGGTATTTAATTACCTGGAACAAGATAATGTAGACTGTAAAGTTGTATTTATTTCCGCAACTCCATTTAGCTCACTCTACTCAGCTAGTGAAGATTCCATTCTACGTCACAGCTTCAATACGTCTTTGGTATTTCACAAAGCTAGCGATGAATATCATGGCATTCGACAAATGCATCGCAGTAACCAGCTGGTCAAACTTGATGATGATCAGCGCGATTTTTGTGAAGATTCACTGCTACAAAAGCGCTTTATACGCCAGTTTAAAGAACATCAGGGCGTAGGCTGGTCACTGATTAGGGTTCCATCAAGTCAAGCAAACACAGCCAAACAAGTACTGATTAATCAAGGTGTAGATGAGGAGCAAATCTTAATCATAGGTCAAAAGCTTGTTGGCGTTGACGATCACGAACTCTCATCTATCGATGATTTCAAACGAGCGTACGAAACAGCAGCAATGTTTGACGAAAAGATAATCGCTATAACTGTGGCTGGATTTCGCGCTGGTATTAACTTTGGCCAAGAAATGAAAAACACGCTAATAAACACATGGGATAGCTCTATTGCCAATATAGCCGCAGTGGTGCAAGCTAACGTTGGCAGAGCATGTGGATACCACCAGAATACTCAGGCGAAACATTTTACAAACCTGGAAGCTGTTCGAGCGTATTCAGAATTACTTGATCATCTCGAGGCCAGCGATGAATTGAATGATTTCGATGGGTTACGGTATTCATTTGAAGATATTTGTGCGAAATATCAAGTCAGAGGCTTTGACCGAGGAATGTTTATCACCCCTTTTACTGAAACTGTAATCACCAAAAAACGTGATGATTCGGAAACATTCCTAACTCAAAGCTACCTAGTCATTCCTGGAAAATTATCTGAGCCCGAAGCTAATTTCAGCGCCTATACCAACGATCCACAGCTGCTTGAGGCAATCAAATTAATTCGTGACGAATTCCTGAATGAAGGAGCGCCCTATCCTAAAGCTGGTCGTGCAATGAGAGGTGATGATAGGAACTGGATAAAAGCTCAGTGGGTAAATGGAGTCACCTATAATGACTTCTCGCCGAGCTGTGCGAAGAGCAGAGTGCTGGATTTTAATTCACGCCTGGAGCTGGGTGAAGATGTAGAATTCAACTTAATTGTTAACCCTGGTGGCGGAGAGACCACTGCTGACAAACTCATAGTTGCGTGTGTATTCAGTATTTATAATCTTTCTAAACAAAAAGATGCTTACAAACGTGCCATGGACCAAGAGGATATGCGGGAAATTAGTGAAGCCTTAGGTTGTGAATATGACGATACGGTTATGGTGCTATATCAGCGCGGAAACTACTCTAGTGGAGTGACAGAACAAAAAAAAGTAACCACAAAACAGCTATCTCGCATCCGCAATTCCAGCGTGTTCAAATAGCTAAAAGCCGCCGTTATAAGCGGCTTTTAGAAAATATTCGATGAAACTTATTTTAAGTAATAAAATTCTAGTCCTTAGTAACTTTAATTACAGGTGTCAGGCATTCTTGCAAACTTAGGCCACCATGATTGTAGTAATCTCCCGCAGTAAATGCACTGATGCCTGGAGCCATGGCAAGTGACACTGAGGAATTCCAATACCACTCTATCTGAGGCAAATTCGTACTGGCATTATCCTTGAGAATAGCACATCTTGATAAGTACTTACGAACCAATGGTTTTTCAAGATCTGCTTTAGGTAATTGATCTGGAAGCCATAACCAACCATGATCCGTGACAATACGGATTTGCTTCCATCCTGCTTCAAACAAATAGCTTACCCTATCAGCTATTTCTTCAAGAACATCATCAATACCAAGAGGTAATTTTCTTTGCTGCTGATGTCCCAGGTTATCCAGGTCACCTGTTTGTAGCCACGCTAAGCCATTAGGCTCACCAGTATCCAATCCTTCCAGGTATTGCCACCCCTGTTGTGCCAATGCTTTTTTTAATTGATAGCTATTAAACTCACTACCCGTTGCCACTACTGAAGGCTTAAAATCCTGAGTGTCATAAGCACCGTTCAAAAGTGCAGCAACAGGAGTAACCGCAGCTTTCGCTGTATCAGTTAAAGATGGCAGAGCACTCCATTGTGTTTTGGTATCGACAATCAAATGACGCGCAGTAAGCTTACGCTCTAATACTTTAGCGCAATCAAAACGCAAACCATCTACAAAAAACACTACCATCCCTTTAACCTGGTAAGTAGCTGTCGCCTCCTTAATTTCAGTATTCCCGGGATATCCTTTTCTTTTAACCAACTGTTGGAAGTTGAGCGATACCTCGTTCAACCAAGGGGAATATATTAGTTTTAATACATTTGCGACTAATTCCTGTTGGCCCGGTTCTTTTGCCAATGCCATGGCCTGCAACGCTGCAGCATCGACTTGCCAGAAGCACTCCTGATATAGCTCTGCCATCTCTTCCGGTGACTGATGATTGAACACTTGCTGGGTCAATTCAGCGACTTTTGCCAGATGGGCCAAAATCTCGAGGTATTTAGATTCCCCTAATCGATACCAAAGCCAGCTTTCGCGCTCTTTATTCTGTTGATATAGTGAACAGATAGTTCCTCTAACTTTGTTTACATCAAGTTGAGGAAGGCCAGCAAGCGCATCGGCAAGGCTTTTTTCATCGCGAGTATTTTCAATAGGATAATGACTTAAATCAGCAGCTAAATCAGGGGTTACATCACGAAGGACAAGGATTAATCCTGATAGGTTATGTGCGGTATCTTCAAAGCGCTGCCACACTTCTTGCCACGCCCCCTGGGCAGATAAAAGGGATGCGAGCATTTGAGAATAATTAGCATCTGTTGGTTCATAACCAAACTGACTTGAGCAAGTATTACTGAAAAGCGACCATTTATTGTCGTCCCACTGCTTACGCTTATCTTCGGGATTATTCAGCCACCCAAGTAGATCTTTAATAGGATCATTAAATACTAATGATTGAAAATCTTTAGCCTCTAACCGCTTTCCTTGTAGGTCTTCAATACGGGATTCTAAAAGATCCTTCAAGATTTGGGGGATAATTTCTAATGTGTTTTTATCTTTTGCTACGTCTAATTCAAGCCCAACGCGTGGGTTTGTCAGAAAAGAACTTATACTCCAGTCACGACCTGCCGTATTATAGGCCCACCAACATCCGCGATATTGCAATTCAGCTAGAGGTCGTAAATAGTCCGGACAATCTTCGATAGCGCGTAACGCTTTTCGCCCAATTTTAGGAAGATAGATAATTGGTGTGCGACCTTCAGGTAACATAACCTCTTCCAACACCCCAGCAATGGCACACTTTAACCAAATAGCCGGACCAATCCGCTGCTCTGGTTGATATTCACCAAGCTCGAGCAGCTCGGGAATGAATTGTTTAATCAAAGGCATAGCACTTTGCCATTGGCAAGCTTCATCTGTCCATAGAACCGCTGCAGGGGCCTCTTGCACTGCAGGATTAAAATTTGCACTACCTCGTAGCTGCTCTATCAATTTATCAATTACTTGCATTCGTTATCTCCCGACGACACCCGGTAAACTAAACAGAGTAATAGCCTTATCTACCATCGCGGCTGTTCTTTGCTCAATTTGCGCTATTGACCAATTATCAGCAACAGCCAGCTCCTGGTTTAGATACAAACCATTGTTGTAGCCTACAGGACGTTTATCCCGGGTCGTACGATCACGTTTTTCCAAAAAACTCTTATTCCCTAAAGAACTGTTGTATCCCGAAATAGTCAAGTTACCAAGTTTGTGCACATGGCTTTGACGATATTGCTCCGCCAACGTTTTATCGCCATCCGCTATCATATCTACCCAAGAATTAGGGATGTTTAATCCTTGTGGGAAAACATGCTCAATGGTCCACACATATTGCTTGCCTTCCACTGCCCATAGGTCTACTTGGTTCTCCTTGGTCATCATGCTTTCTTCAAGAGCACACAGGATAAAGCGGCAGACCCAGCTATTTTCTTCGTATAGACCGCCACTAAGTGCTTGGCGGAAATGCTCATCAGAGGTACTGACAGCCCCTAGGGTATTAGCAATAGCACTGACAACCTGCTCACCGTGGCAGCTTTGCAGAATTTCAGTTAACTCCATAAATATGCGGTTTAAATCCCGAGTAGCAGGCACATCAGTAGTGTTCCTACGGACAAAGAAGTTGATCAGCAAAGTGACCACTTTTTCAATATGCTCAATGCTCAATGCTAAGTTCTGTCGTCTGGCAAACAACATTAGCAATAAGAGATAAGAAGGAGCTCCTTGAATTCTATCCAGACTTTTAAGCAGTTTTGTTAGTTTAGGTTCATCCGGAACTTCGCAATTCCCTACAATCTGCGCATACCAGTCAGAATGACTACGCATAGCTTGTAGGAATTGATGCGGATCATGAGCAATCAATTTTTCGAAAATTTGAATAAGATTAGATTTCGTCGCTACTGGTACATTGACGATATCTTTTAACTCAGGCTTGAACGCATTGTAGTACTGACGGAAAAAACGCTCTTGTACCCCATAATCATCCCCCAGGGCTTCCATCACTTTGGTCCAGCTGATAAAAGACTTATCAATACTGCCCGGCTCAATCTGTTCGATCTTCGCCAGTAGCTTGTTTTTCATTAAATCAATCGCGGTAAGAGGCACACCACGATTGTTAAGTGACTCAAACAGGGTGTAAGCATCTGAATGACTTGCCACCTCTATTTTTACCAGAGTAGATGCATTGACTTTATCAAGTAGCGCATTCAGTGCCTGCAATGGGGTTTCGCTCTCACTGACATACTGTTCAATACGCATTAAAAAATGTCGATAGGCACGAAATACCCGACGATTACCTGCATTGGAAACCCACTCAGCCTCTTTAAGAATACCTGCCTCTTTCAACACCGCCAGGTAATCCTGCTGGTTGGCATTTTGCACCTGAGGTACTAACCGGGGCTGGTCCGCATTCTTTTTTAGCACCAATTTATGCTTCAGGTTATACAGCTCTATCTGCTGTTCCATCTCAAGTTCAATGCCTAACTGGTTGTAGCTTGCATAAATGGCAGCTAACAATAATGACAATGTGGTCATTCGCTGTTGGCCATCCACTAACTCTAACTGCTGCAGAGCCAGCGTGTCTGTACTTTGATTGATACAGATAATCGACCCCAAATAGTAATTAAGGTCGTTTTCTAACAGATCTTCAAACAAAGCATCCCATTGCCATTTACCCCAGGTGTATTCCCGTTGGTAGCGTGGGATGGCATACACCACCCCGGCTTCAATATCCAACAAGGTTGACACCGGATAGTTAAATACTGATTTAATCATCCGTGATTTTCCTTATTTGCATGTTCGTCTCTGACAGCTTGTTTATCTGCAAGACTGATATGGTGGTCATTGATACGCGCCCCCTCTTTTTCACCATACTGCAGGCCCAGATAATACCAGGGGGCCGATTCAACGTCGTTGCCGCGATCTTTACCCCACTTAATATTGGGCTTAGTGCGTAAAACACCGGCCCCCTTCTTATCCACATCCGGTGCCTGCATAAACGGACGAATATTAAGGCGCACACCATCATTTAAATCCGGGTTCCAGCCCATAGGCTGTTCGTGTAACGGTTTCCAGCGCACAAAAATGTCGAGACCACTCTTGCCGGTGATGGCATCTCCTTTAAGGATGGCTTCCAGCGAGTCTTTGAGGTTTTTAGCCGCCATCAAACGACTTTCCGCACCATCAATGCCTTCTTTGAAACCATGCTCCTGAGTACGGATCCAGTCCCCAAGATAGGTATAAATCAGGCGTTCTAAACCCTGGTAATTGAGCTTATGGTAGTTGACCAGTACTGAGAATCCATCTTTAAGACCATCCCAGATTTGCCAGATAAACGGGCGGTGCTGGAAAAGTTTGCAATGTTGTTCAAAGAATTTATCCCGCAACCAAGTTTCAAGGCTCTTACTACCAACACTGGCAAGCAGATCACTGAGAACACTGGATGACCAGTCCTCTTCGTAGGCAGCCTGCAGCATGCCTTCCAGGCGAGAAGCCGCGGCTTTTTCTCCGCGAAGTGCAGGCAGGCAGACAATGCCGTCATCATCTACTAATTTGAGTAAATCATCAGATTTGCCAAGCCAGTAAAGCATCTCATCAGCCAGCTCCATTTTCTCATCCAGCTCCGCTGGCCATCGGTAACCAAGCAAACGAGCAACCGCAACTTGTAGAACGGTTTCATCGGTACGCTTATCTGCAATTACGGTCCATTTTTTCCCTTCGTTCCAAGCAACTGAACCGCAAGGGTGTCCATGGAAAATCCACTGGGTAGGATCATTGGTATATGGCTTAGGAAGACCGTTAGGGTATTTCTCTTTGGCCAGCTTATTCCAGTAGCAAGAATCGAATGGCACTTTGAGTAAAGTTTTATTAGTTACTTTTAGCGCTTGATCTAATTCCCTTATTGAGATTGCAAAATCATCTGATGAAAAAAATGTTAACAATGAAACCAATTCATGTTTGTCAGTTGGATATACTACTGCAACGTTATTATCAAAATGCTCCCCGCAGTACGCAACTACTTTGAGATCACGCATTCTATTAATAGCGATTCCATATTTACCCCATGCACGATTACCACTTTCATGCATGTCATGCAGTTGACTTCTGGTTAATGCCGCATACTTGCTAAGTTGACCTTGGCCATTTTGCCAAAAAATAGCCTCTGAAACATCACCGTAATACTCACCTGTGTTATTGCTCCTACGAAATGGTAGCCAATCATTATTACCAGAAGATATTTCCCATAGTTTTTTAGTAAAGCGTTCAATATCGCCAGTCACCAAACCTTGATAACACTCAGCTATTTCAGATATGTGTTTTTCTGAACTTTTCTCAACAAATCCAATTCTAAAATCTGGATTATCCAACTGCTTAGTCTGAACAAGCTCTCTTAACGGCTCTATCAATAATTGCGAAGCTTTTTCTGTAGCGGTTTTAGGTGCCGAGATATCTTGATACCTTAATAACGCTCCATTAGGTGCTTTACCTTTAGTAAGAATTACCATCGCAACAAATGCGCCTGCTGCAGCCGAAGAGTCAAAACCTTTCTCTCCCAAACGAGTTACTAAGTTCCAGTTTTCATGAATTAGCAGCTTTTTACGGAAGTCAGTATAGCTGGTCAGGAAAAGCCAGTTTTGCGGTAAAACGATTGTTGAAGTGCCGCCAATTGGACTGAAATCCATACCACGCTCCAGGAATACCGTTGCCAGGTCGGCTTTTGCTTCCGGAAAATAGTTTTCACAAAAATCTTTCAACGCCTCACACTGCTTACCACGTGCCAGATAAGGTACGTTTGTCACTACCAGATTATAACTTTCAGACAGTAATTTAGCAGCCACTGCCAGCCCCTGGGCGGCCACCTGGGCTGTTTTTGCTTCATCGTCGGTTACAACAGCTTTCGCATCCAGGAGTACCTGCCAAGGCGCAGACTTGCCTTCAGCTTTTCCTTCGTAATATGCCGTGTTGACGTCAATCAGGCTGCCCAGTACGGGGGCGTCTTCGAAGGTTCGAGTGAACCATTTGAGGGCCTCACTAATATCTGGATTGTGTTTAGCCAGGGCCTGCCATTCCTGAGTGGCAGCGCTGACATCCAGCCCGGAGCAGGCAATATTCAGGGCTGGCAGACTACGATAGCCGCCAGCTCCCGGATAGCGCCAGGCCTCCAGCGCCAGTGCAAAGGCTGCAATCTCCACACAACGGCTGTCAAGCTCAAGACCATGTAGATTCTCAGAAAATACCTTATCTACAGCGGTTTTGGCATCAAGCCCTTCAAGCTGCATACGCATTGGCACCAGCATCAGGAATAATGCAACCAGAAAATGCCCTGAACCACAGCACGGGTCCAGAGTCTTCAGGGAGCTGATTTCCTGCGGCCAGCCATCAAACCAGCCGCCGGCGGCTTGCCACAACTCGCCCTGCTCATCGCTGGTTTTAACAAAACGCAGATATTTCAGCGGCACACCCTCGATAGCGGCAGCCTGACGCAAGGTTTTCTCATCACTGGCCGAGCGTAAATCCGCATCCGTCAGCTGTTTTTTCGCCCACCAGGCACCCAGGCTGTTATCCAGCAGGAAACTCACCATATAAGGTTCGGTAAACAGCTGTGTGACCGGACTTAACTCATCCGCACCAATCGGAATACCCGCCGCATTTACTTCCTTTTTACGTTTGCTTTGCCAGAACTGGTAACACCACCCCAGGCTGTCCTGTGCCTGAAATACGTCTCCTGGCAGGGTCAGAATTAAATCTTCTAACTCGCGGATGTGGTCGACAGGGATCTGCAGCTCAAACACAGGAGAGTCAATTCGAAATACCTGGGGTAACATTTTCTGAGCTAACTTCCCAGCCAGTTCCCAGCCATCTTTGCAACTTTCTTCTTGGGCATATTCCTGGCAGTCTGCCAGCGTTACAGCAAGATATTTATCCAGCATCAGCAGATTGTTTTGCTCCAAAAAGCGGGCAAATAACATACGATGCCAGTGCTCATAACTGACTTCTGCTCGCAGGTGTTCAATACTCTGCACACCATTAGCCTGCAGCTTGTCCCCCAACTGACGGGCATGGGCACGCAGGCGATTACGCAGTTTTCGCTCATTATCATTTAGGTATGCCGGAGCTTCCGCCGTTTCTACCCCTAAACGTATTAATGCTTCTGATGCAGCTTTTTCTATCAGTTCTCGGGCCCTGACAACAACTTTTTCCAGCTGATTTCTAAGCGTTTTATCCAGTGACTGTCGCATGTAGTACTCTTAAATGAAGTTTTATTATTAATAATGCATTTCGGTTCAGATCATGGATCCGAGGATGGCATATACAACCCCGGCTTTACTATCCAACAAGGTTGACACCAGATAGTTGAATACTGATTTAATCATCCGTGATTTTCCTTATTTTCATATTCGTCTCTGGCAGCTTGCTTATCTACAAGACTGATATGGTGGTCATTGATACGTGCCCCCTCTTTTTCACCATACTGCAGGCCCAGATAATACCAGGGGGCCGATTCAACGTCGTTGCCACGGTCTTTACCCCACTTAATATTGGGCTTAGTGCGTAAAACACCGGCCCCCTTCTTATCCACATCCGGTGCCTGCATAAACGGACGAATATTAAGGCGCACACCATCATTTAAATCCGGGTTCCAGCCCATAGGCTGTTCGTGTAACGGTTTCCAGCGCACAAAAATGTCGAGACCACTCTTGCCGGTGATGGCATCTCCTTTAAGGATGGCTTCCAGCGAGTCTTTGAGGTTTTTAGCCGCCATCAAACGACTTTCCGCACCATCAATGCCTTCTTTGAAACCATGCTCCTGAGTACGGATCCAGTCCCCAAGATAGGTATAAATCAGGCGTTCTAAACCCTGGTAATTGAGCTTATGGTAGTTAACCAGTACTGAGAATCCATCTTTAAGACCATCCCAGATTTGCCAGATAAACGGGCGGTGCTGGAAGAGTTTGCAATGTTGTTCAAAGAATTTATCCCGCAGCCAGGTTTCAAGGCTCTTACTGCCAACACTGGCAAGCAGCTCACTGAGCACACTGGAGGACCAGCCCTCTTCATAGGCAGCCTGAAGCATGGCTTCCAGACGAGAAGCCGCGGCTTTTTCACCACGAAGTGCTGGCAGGCAGACTATGCCATCATCATCCACGAGTTTAAGCAATTCATCAGATTTACCAAGCCAGTGAAGCATCTCATCAGCCAGTTCCATTTTGTCATCCAGCTCTGCTGGCCACCGGTACCCCAAAAGGCGAGCGACCGCAACTTGTAGTACTGTCTCATCAGTTCGCTTATCAGCGATAGCAGTCCATTTTTTTTCTTCATCCCAGATAACAGAGCCGCAGGGATGGCCATGGAAGATCCATTGTGTAGGCTCGTTAGTGTAGGGCTTAGGAAGCCCGTTAGGATATTTTTCATCGGCTACCTTGCGCCAGTATTCAATATCGACTGGCACCTGCCCAAAGTGGTTAACCTCAACACTAACTTTTTGATTAAATAACCTTAATTGGTATGTAAACTGTTCGCTAATTGCGAAACAATAAAGCGGAAGGAAGTAAGCTTCTTTCTTAGGTATTACGGCACAACACGTAGTATCCCACGCACTACCACTATAAATAGTGCATGGCAGGTCTGCCATCATACCAAACAATATTCCTGCACTCTCCCATTGTTCAACGTTTCTGAGGTATGCCGTAGGGCTTTTACTCAGCTCACCAGCTCCCCCATCCCACTTCAAAAGATCAGATGAGCCGTTTCCCCAGGTATTTCTTTTTTCTGGTGCTGAGCGATAAAGGATCCAATTATTTGATGTATTAAACACTTCCCAAAATTTTTTTCTATATCTTGGGTCATCCCCTGTACCTAACCCTTTATATGGGATTGCATAAGTATTGACTAATGAGGAAAAATTTTGAATATCTAAAGTTATCTGCATATCGGGATTATTCAATAACTTAATTTGTTCAACACTCTTCAACGGCTCAACCAACAATTTCTCGGCTTTCTCCGTAGCGGTTTTAGCTGCAGATACATCAACTCCATGCAGTAATGAGCCTTGAGGCGCAATACCCTTAGTAAGAGTGATCAAAATCGCCTGAACCACTTCACCGGAAATAGTTTCAAACGCTCTTGCCCCTAAACGCGCTACCAGATTCCAAGTATCTTCCGTCAGCAGCTTTTCACGAAACTTCTTATAACTCGTCAGGAAAAGCCAGTTTTGCGGTAAGACGACTGTTGAAGTGCCGCCAGTTGGACAGAAATTAATACACCGTTCCAGGAACACTGTCGCCAGGTCGGCCTTTGCTTCCGTGAAATGACTATCACTGAAGCCACGCAGTACATCGCACTGCTTGCCACGGGCCAGATAAGGCACATTGGTTGCTACCAGATGATAACTTTCAGACAACAATTTAGCTGCTACTGCCAGACCCTGAGCGGTCACCTCGGCTGTTTTTGCTTCATCGTCGGTTGCAGCTTTCGCATCCAGGAGAACCTGCCAGGGGGAATCTTTGCCTTCAGTTTTTCCTTCGTAATAAGCCGTATTGACGTCAATCAGGCTGCCCAGCACCGGGGCATCTTTGAAGGTTCGGGTAAACCAATTAAGTGCCTCGCTGATATCCGGATTGTGTTTAGCAAGCGCCAGCCATTCCTGGGTAGCTGCGCTGACATCCAGCCCTGAGCAGGCAATATTTAGTGCAGGCAGGGTACGATAACCACCGGCATTGGGATAACGCCAGGCCTCCAGCGCCAGAGCAAAGGCTGCAATCTCCACACAACGGCTGTCTAGTTCAAGGCCATAAAGGTTATCAGCAAGCACCTTATCTACAGCGCTTCTGGCATCAAGTCCTTCAAGCTGCATACGCATTGGCACCAGCATCAGGAATAATGCAACCAGAAAATGCCCTGAACCACAGCACGGATCCAGCGCTTTCAGTGCACGAACTTCCTGTGGCCAGCCATCAAACCAGCCACCGGCAGCTTGCCACAACTCACCCTGCTCATCGCTGGTTTTAACAAAACGCAGATATTCCAGCGGCACACCCTCGATAGCGGCAGCCTGACGCAAGGTTTTCTCATCACTGGCCGAGCGTAAATCCGCATCCGTCAGCTGTTTTTTCGCCCACCACGCTCCCAGGCTGTTATCCAGCAGGAAACTCACCATATAAGGTTCGGTAAACAGCTGTGTGACCGGGCTTAACTCATCCGCACCAATCGGAATACCCGCCGCATTTACTTCGTCTTTACGTTTGCTTTGCCAGAACTGGTAACACCATCCCAGGCTATCTTGTGCCTGAAATACCACACCAGGAAGTGTCAGAATCAAATCCTCTAATTCACGAATGCGGTCGATGGGAATTTGCAGCTCAAATATGGGGGAATCGACCCTAAATACCTGAGGCAGCATTCTCTGAGCAAGCTTGCCGGCCAGTTCCCAGCCATCTTTACAACCTTCTTCTTCAGCGTATTCCTGACAGTCGCTCAACGTGACAGCAAGATATTTATCCAGCATCAGCAGATTGTTTTGCTCCAAAAAGCGGGCAAACAACATACGATGCCAGTGCTCATAACTGACCTCCGCCCGCAGGCGTTCAGTTCCCTGCACACCATTGGCCTGCAGCTTGTCCCCCAACTGGCGGGCATGGGCACGCAGGCGATTACGCAGCTTACGCTCATTATCATTCAGGTATGCCGGAGCGTCCGCGGTTTCCACTCCTAAACGTATTAATGCTTCTGATGCAGCTTTTTCTATCAGTTCTCGGGCCCTGACAACAACTTTTTCCAGCTGATTTCTAAGCGTTTTATCCAGTGACTGTCGCATGTAGTACTCTTAAATTGAGGTTACTTTTAATTTTGCATATAGACTCGCACCTGAAGCCCAGACAAGGTTGTCTGAACTTCAGGAGTGATGAGAGGTTATTTCAACGATGCAGGACGATTTTCAGCTAAAGCGGACATAACTTCTTGTCTAACTTTTGCCAACCAGGAATCGAGTTCAGCCTCTGTTTCAATGACTGATTTTGGTAAAAGTACGATTTTTGCTTTAGGCACCAACATATCAACCGCATCCTGCCGCATACGGCTAAAACGGCCTGCCAAAGCAGAGGTTTTATCACTCCACTGTTCTAACGAGGTATTTTCAATACAATCGAGTACTCTGTCGTTATCAGATAATGGTGACATTTCCAGGTTGTCCAGATGATGCTTTGTCAGCAATTGCTCCTGCTGCTCTGTAGAAAGCTGGCTCCAGATTGCATCTTCATGCAATTCCTTTAGACATTCGTTATATTCAGTTTGAAAATCTTCGTACTTTTTCAAAATCGCAACGCGAATTCTTTCAATTACCTGCTTCAGCAACGGCTGTACTGGATCAGGATCGGCTAACAGACTTCGGTTTTGCTCAATCGCATGCACCTCGTTCATGAGCTCGTCAAAACCAACTAAATTTTGGCAATACTTAAGCGCCGATTTTAGTTCGCCCCAGCGAGCTTGTCTGACGAACACTTTTTCAGCAAGCCCTTTCCAACGCTCCACTTCATCGATAATATCGCGATGTCGTTCGAAGGCAGCCATTAGCTGTTCATTACCAGAAAGTCTCTCAACTTCAACAAGTAATTCTGCTTTTGGTGGTAATGGTAGTGGAGCGTCGCCTCCCGCTTTACGAGCCAATTGCTTAGCAGTTTCTATCGCATCTCTTAATTTGGATTGTTCTTCACCATTGGTACAGTTCAAACCAAGCGCATGGATCAAACTTCTAATGCCCGCCAACTGTCGCGGCGTCAAGCTAACGGTTTCAGGCCGAAAGTTGGTTTGAGAGACTTTGCTGCGCTCCAAACTTTTCGCATCGACTGATTTTTCCTGAGAGTCGCTTGCTTTCAATACACCAGCAGCCAACATGGTAAAAAGAGCGCCGTCAACGGTATCTTTCGGCCAGCCGAAAGGAGCAGACATAAAGTTTTCTCGTATCTCTCCCCCAGTTTTTGCAACACCGATATAGCGTTTAATGGCGACACAGACAGGGTGCTTTTCCACTTCATCATTATGGCCTACAGCTTCCAGAGCATTGGCATCAGCGAATTTACTTGCACGCTCAAATACCTTATCCCAACCTCTTTGATCTGCTTGCTTAAACTCTGTATAGAGCCGTTCACATGCTTTCTTACCTGCATTCTGGAACTGCTCAACTAGCGTGTCGCCAAGTACTTCGCTCCCACCAGCCATTTGTACCTGGATACCATCAATAATTTCTTTAAGAATCAGTTTCTTGGTGCGCTCAGCTTCATACTTCCGGTGCTCCATTGCAGCGCGAGCGTCTTTACCCGCATCCGTAGAGGGTATCCCACTCACTTCCAGAGTTGTTTCCGCCGCTTTAAAATCGACAATTGCGCTCAGTAGCTCATTACGGCGAATGGATGGAACATGAATGAAAATAGTGGCGTCATCAGGGTTCGCACTACGCACTGCATCCTCGAAAACTTTTTCTTTACATTCAAGTACATGAGCATAGAGATTTTTTTTAGCATCGGCAGGAAGATCCTGATCGAAACACACGGTGATCTTACGGGGTTCGTTACTGACCCCTTGATTCACGCTACCAAACCCTAGGGCAGTGTTAACACGGTTTTTTATTTCGAGGCTGCGGAACGTTTCTAAACGCTGTGGGTTACCGCGTAGATCATTTTGTTGTTGTTTGAAAGTATCATGCCACTGCTGGCTTTCAAGCGTTTGCAACCTGTATTCAACACCTGCACTAGTATTCATTGGCAGTAAGTCGCCGTCATCAACCAGTTGTTGAATTAAATGTGGCAATTTTGCTCTCAGTTCATGCTTACCATCACTTAAATGTTCCAGAAGCAAATCAGCGAGGAAAGCTTCCGTTGAGGCAATACCGTGATTGATATCTGTTGGTAGTTTACTAATGAGTAGTATCAACGAAAGCACTCTACCCTGGAGGACTTCATCTTCGTCCCCAGCCTTGAAGCGAGCTATCTTTTCGTAGATCTCTTTGCCAATAACACCCGTTTGTAGCAGGTTGATTGCAATTTGTTCATAGATAAAATCGGCAGGGACAACTGAACCCAACGGTTTAAGCGCCGTAGATTTTGTGGCCTCATGCACTACACGTAACTGATTTCGTAGTTGGGATCCGGTTCCGGTTTTATCCAGCGCAGGAAGGACTCGCTCCCAGAAACGACGACGCACTGGCAGTAACGGATAGTCTGCAACCATCCATTTTTCATCGTCTTTATGAGCTTCAATAACAGAACCACTCATATGACGATTAATCTCACCGAGGTTATGATGTACCACGGATTCGATCTCAGCTCTGGCAGTTTCTTTCTTCTGGAGAATAACTTTCCGGATTACCGCATCGACATCAGTATCCTCAAGCTGAACAGAAATCTGGAAACGCCCCATAAGGCGTTGCAGGTTTTGCAACCCGGATAAGGCGCTTTGCCCTGTGGCGACGAAAAGCAATTTCGACTTAAGTGCACCAGCTTTACAGCATGTTTCAACGGTCTCTTGCACAAGATGAGCACGATCTGGATCATCAGCGATATACTGCTGAACCTCGTCAAGAACAACCAAAGTTAAGGGCATTTCGCCTTCATTTGACAATGCATCAACAATCGACTGAACCATTTCCGTATTTGATACATCATCAACAATTTTATATTGCGCACGCAGCATATCTCGTACTTCTTTAGCATCACTTCCAAGAGATGGTAAAGCATGTAACAGCGCATTCGCCATGACTGGTGAAACATGGAGATTGCGCAGTTCTTTCTTCCAAAGGTCTTCGCCTTCTTTACCTTTGGCATGCTGTTGGATGTAAGCTTTTACTTGCTCAAGCACCCCTTCAGATCTTAACCAAAGTTCAAATTGGGCAAGATGATATTGCTCAGACAACCCAGCTGATTTGAAAATGATCGCCAACAAGGCTAATCGAACTTTGTCTTCTGCTCCCGCCCCCAAAGTTCCTGACGCGGCATGAAGTCCTCCCAGTCGACTTCCCAATGTTGAAAGTTCGTCAAAATATTGTCGTACATCATCGGGTAACTCAACCAATGAGCGAGCATCTGCTCCGCTCTCCATTTTCTGATTCACCCAAAGGGTTCTGAGCATTTTAGCTAGATGCGATTTCCCAGAACCGAAAAAGCCTGAAATCCAAACTGCAGGTTGTTCACCAGAACTTTTAACGTTTCGTAAGTAGTTGCTAAGAATATCAGCCATGCCTTTGGCATAAGCCCCGCTACAGACAAACGTCCGCAGCTCATAATCTAATGTTTCAAGAGCCCCTTTGGAGAGATCATCTTTTACCTCAGCCACACCGTTGTTGGCCAATTTGCTTTCCAGAGGGTCAAGTTTATAAATTTCGCGGTTTAGCATTTTTCTTTACCTAGTTAAGCTATGGTGATCGCAGTGGCTTGATATCCCCAGCCATCTTTGGCATCGAGCAGTTTGTAGTTATTCTCATGATATTCTCCGGGGAAAAATACCACCAAGCGTCCCTGTACTTGAGTCGTTAAAGATTTAACTAAAGCGGAGACTGATACAAAGCCGAACATGGTCCCACATCCCATAAGAGCCACTACAGATTCAGGTGTTTGGTGCGCATTAATCTGCTCATGGAGTTTCGACACAAGCTCTTCAGCAAAATAGTCATAGCTTCCTTCCAGATACTCTGGATCTTCGAAATAAGCCTCTTTGTAGTCCTGTCTGGCCATCCAGTAGGGGAACTCATTGGTCAAGTCCAACAACAGCCATGGGTGCTCGCTTTCGATGCATGCATGCTCAAATTCAGTCATGCGAGCACGAAGCTTAAGCTCATCCTCTTTGTCATATACGACAAAGATAGCTTTCTCTTCAGCTGAGATATTGTTACCCCATGGCACACTAATGTGACTGGAAAAACTTTTCAGTAATTTTGACAATCTGTCAGACATCACGTTATTCCTTAACTAGGAGATTCAGAGGTGCAAAAGACACTTCAACGACCTCACTGGCTTGTTTGAAATTAATCAGGCCGCGCAAAGTTGCTCTATATGCAAGCTCGTACAAAGTTGTTTCATCAACTGGTAATAGTTTCATCCAAAAGCTATCAAACAAACGTTTACCTGAAAGCCCCTGGAAGTACCCAAGAAGTAGAGCAAAAACCACGTTCACATACGTTACTTTTGGGTCAGTACGTTGTTTTTTAACCTTACCCGAAAGATAACCTGATTGAGTCCATGTGCCACTAATGTTTCGAGCAAATGACTGAATTGATGCCTGACTAAATCGATCTGGATCGTCTTTTGCTAGGTGTTCTTCCATAACGCTTCTGGGTAAGATTTGCCCAAGCTTAAGTGCCGTAATGACCCCAACAGATTCTCGAAGTAGTGGATCTCTTGCAATAGCCAATTGCAGTGCGAGTAGAGGCTGAGCTTCTTCAGATAGCTCCCAAAGTTGACGAAAAAATTTGAACAAAGGTATGTGCGGAGACATCCCATAAAGACCAACCATGTGCCGATAAGTTAGTTTCCTGGCACTAGAACTGGGTTTATGAAGAATATTGTCATCCACAATGCTTACCCTATATTCTTCTTGTAAGGTGTTCTCAGGCCGTGCCTGGAGCAATATCTTCAATTCTTCGATCATCATGCAACGCGCTGCATGAGGTCCATTTTTTCCAAACTTGAATCCATACTGAACTAACTGCTCATGGTTCATCAGGATACCTCCTCAAATCCGAGTACTAAAAGCCATTTTTGATAAAAAAACTGCTTTCGTTCTGCTTTAGCACTCAAGTATATTGTTCATAAACATGTAAAGCCATTATCTGCAACTATCTTGATTTAACTGAATAAATGGTTACCAAAGTCGAATGGGCTAACCCTACTTTCACGATTTCTATCCAGATAATCCGCCCACCACTGTAACATCAACCTACGCTCCCCAAGATGTTCCGCCTTATGGATGTAAGCCGCACGCACAGAGTTACGTTCCTGATGGCTCATCTGCCGTTCTACTGCATCCCTCGACCACAACCCCGATTCTATCAGTGAACTACAAGCCATGGTCCTGAAACCATGCCCACAGACTTCCGTTTTCGTGTCATAGCCCATCACTCGTAGAGCCTTGTTCACCGTGTTCTCACTCATGGGTTTACGCGGATCGTGATCTCCTACGAAGATCAGGTCAAGGTTCCCATTCATGCTTTTGATCTTTTCCAAAATAGCCAGAGCCTGCCGCGACAAAGGAACAAGATGTGGAGTCCGCATCTTCGAACCACGCTGAGAATGTTTAACACCTTCCAGCGGTTCACGCTCACCTGGAATCGTCCACATGGCCGTTTCAAAATCCACTTCTGACCAGCGAGCAAAACGTAGTTCGCTTGAACGGATGAAAACTAACAACGTGAGCTCGACAGCCAGTCGGGTTAATGGTCTGCCAGAGTAGTGATCGATGCGGTGAAGTAATTCAGGAATACGTTCAAGATCCAAAGCCGCACGATGCTGTCTTTTCGCCGTAGCAACCGCACCGGCAATCTCTTGCGCAGGATTGTAGTCGATTAAGCCGCTCTGAACGGCAAACCGCATAATCGCGGTAGTTCGCTGTTGCAAACGAGCCGCAACTTCGAGACGCCCGGACAACTCCACCGCTTTAATGGGTACAAGAAGATCCCGAGTCTTAAGCTCTGCAATGTTCCGCTTCCCAATGGCAGCAAAGAGATTATCTTCAAGGCTTTTCAATACACGAGCGCTATGCGATGCAGACCACTTTTGATTGCTGGCATGCCAGTCTCTGGCAACCACTTCAAAAGTTATCGCCTCTTGCTCCTGCTCTACCTTAACGGCTTTCTTGTTTTCACTGGGATCGACGCCATTAGCTAATAGCTTACGGGCCTCTTCCCTGCGTGCCCTGGCATCCGCCAGCGAGACTTCAGGGTATTTCCCAATCGCCAACATCTTCTCCTTACCGCCAAAACGATAACGCAGCCGCCAGTATTTGGAACCGTTAGGGTGAACCAGCAACACCATGCCTTCACCGTCAGTAAGCTTATAGGCTTTTGCTTCAGGTTTAGCCGAACGAACCTTCACATCACTCAGAGCCATGATGAGTATCCTTTCAAGGGTTCTGTGTGGGTACAAACATTATCGAACCGGGATATACCCGCAGTTGTACCCGCATCAGTAAGTTGATGTAGATTGAATCAGGTTGACTTAGGTTGAGTGAAAAAGCGAGGAAAGCCTTGCGGATACTGGATTTCAGGCACAAAAAAAGACGTCCGTTGACGTCTATTGATGTTCCGATGGTGCCGAAGGCCGGACTCGAACCGGCACGTATTTCTACGGTTGATTTTGAATCAACTGCGTCTACCGATTTCGCCACTTCGGCACTGAAGGGGATGCGGAAACGTTGTGGATTATACCTGTCGCGCGCCGCCATGCAAGCGACGACGCGCTAAACCCGCGCTAAGTGCCCAAAAAACCAGCGCTACCGTCAGTCCAGCTCAGACACCGCCAGCCTAATTACCCTCGCCGCCTTCTGCTCCGGCAGCGCCAGCACCTTCGCCCACATGTCCTGCACCATGTCGCAGGAGAGCTTCTCCTTGCCCACTGCCTTCTCCGGCATCTGCAACAGCTGGATATCCTCGCCGTACTTATCGGCAAGCGCCTTCATAATCGGCCGCACATCCCCGACAGCCGCCTCGCGTTCGGCCTGCGTCACGGTGTGGCGGTTTTTGCCGTAGGCCGCGCGCATCATGTCGGCGTCGGCCTGCATGCGCCGCGTCATCAGGTCTTTATCCAGCATGCGCATCGGATTCACGCCGCCCTTCACCATCGGGTAGAGGAAGCGGAAGCAGGCGTCGTCGCTCACCTTCTGGATGGCGGCAGTCTGCTCCATGTTGATGGTCATGTAGTTCACCACGTTGGCGTCCGGCGCGTTTTGCAGGCGCGACATCTGCAAATGCAGGATCTGCGGCTGGATGGTGTCGATAATCTGCTGCTCCGGCTCGCCCGCTTTTTGCAGGGCTGCCATCTGGTCGAGGATGCGCTGATGCAGCGCGGGCTCCTGCTCCTTAATCACCTGCCAGGCAGGCATCGCGTTGAGGGTGGTATCAATCTGCGCTTCCGGAGCGCGTTGCCTGTCAAAGAACACCCAGAACGCCACGGCGGCGGCCGCGACAATAACAACGACCGTACTGATCCACGTTTTTTTCATCTCGCATCCTTATCCTTGAGTTGTGCCGGTTTACACCGGCACGCCGCTGTGGAAGCGAAACTCGTGGTCCGGTGTCGAGATAAGTGTGGCTTCAATTTCGCCAAAAAGCTGTATGCGCGGTGAGATATCGTCGTCGCTCACCTGCTGGGCCAGCGTCAGGTAGTCCTGATAATGGCGCGCTTCCGAGCGCAGCAGCGAGAGATAGAACTTCTGTAAGTCATCGTCGAGGAACGGGGCCAGCGCGGCGAAGCGTTCGCAGGAACGGGCTTCGATGTAGGCCCCGCAGATGAGCTTGTCGATCAGCATCAGCGGTTCGTGGGTGCGCACTTCCTTCAGCATCCCTTTGGCGTAGCGGCTGGCGGTGATTTTGACATACGGAATATCACGGGCCAGCATCGCCTCACGCACCTGCCAGAAATGGTGCAGCTCCTCTTTAATCAGCAGCACCATGCTGTCGATGAGCGCCTGGCCCCACGGGTCGTCGGTTTTGGGCATCACGCTTTTGCCAATCTGCTTGTGCAGGGCGATGAAGTCCGGCTCCGGGCCGTCGCGAAAGGTGAACTGTTCGTAAGGTTTGAGCCAGTCGAGCAGCGCGTCGGCACCACTTTCGTCGGCGACGTATTTACGCACCAGCAGCAGCGCGGTCTGGGCGGCCTTGAGCTCGCACACCATGTGGTCGGTGAGCAGCAGCGGCAGGTTCGCCGGGTCGCGGGCTTTATCAATCCATGCTTGCGGGGTCGGGCACTGGAGGAAGTTGAGTACGGGGGCGAGTATCTGCGGGTAATCCATGGTTCTGCCTTGAAAAAGCGGTGGCGCGGGCCACCGCCTGGAACGCTTAGTGACGCACGCCGTCGTCGTCTTCGTCGACGTAATCTTCGTCGTCGCCTTCTTCGCCGTCTTCACCGTTCGGATCTTCGAAGTAGGTTCCCCAGCCGTCGTATTCCACTTCAAACTTCTCGGCCAGGTTCATCAGCTGTTCTACCTGCGCGTCGATCAGCTCCGCCTTCAGCGCGCCTTCGCTCAGGATATCGCAGCAGATGACGGTGTCACCCTCTTCCACTTCCAGCTCTTCCGGCTCGGTCACTTCGTAACCCAGCTTGAAGGCTTCCACGGCCATTTTTTCCAGCGCTTCAAAGTCGTCCGCAGAGAAATGGTGCTCGATGGTGTACAGCGCGTCCGGATCGCTACCGTCTTCCAGCAGTTCTTCAATAATCAGACGCGTCTCTTCGCGTTGCTCTTCCAGTAATTCCGGGTTTGCCATGGCTCAATCCTCTTTAAAGTGCGGCAGATACTTCTATTTTCACACACGGACGGGTTTGCCTCCACCTTTGTTGGAAAGATTTGTGAAACGGGGTTGCAAATGAATAATTACACATATAAAGTGAATTTTAATTCAATAAGTGGCGTTCGCCATGTGAGGATAAAATGTCTGATCTGTACAAGAAACACTTTCTGAAATTGCTCGACTTTACCCCTGCACAGTTCACTTCTCTGCTGACCCTTGCCGCACAGCTCAAAGCCGATAAAAAAAATGGCAAGGAAGTACAAAAGCTTACTGGCAAAAACATCGCGCTCATCTTCGAAAAAGACTCGACCCGTACACGTTGCTCTTTCGAAGTTGCCGCATTTGACCAGGGCGCGCGCGTTACCTATTTAGGGCCGAGCGGCAGCCAGATTGGGCATAAAGAGTCAATTAAGGATACCGCACGGGTGCTCGGGCGGATGTACGACGGCATTCAGTACCGCGGCCACGGCCAGGAAGTCGTCGAGACGCTGGCGCAGTATGCTGGCGTGCCGGTGTGGAACGGGCTGACCAACGAGTTCCACCCGACGCAGCTGCTGGCGGATCTGCTGACCATGCAGGAGCACCTGCCGGGCAAGGCGTTTAACGAGATGACGCTGGTCTACGCGGGCGACGCGCGCAACAACATGGGCAACTCGATGCTGGAAGCGGCGGCGCTGACCGGGCTGGATCTACGCCTGGTGGCCCCGAAGGCCTGCTGGCCGGAAGAGAGCCTGGTGGCAGAGTGCAGCGCGCTGGCGGAGAAGCACGGCGGGAAAATCAGCCTGACGGAAGACGTGGCGGCGGGCGTGAAGGGCGCGGACTTTATCTATACCGACGTCTGGGTGTCGATGGGCGAAGCCAAAGAGAAGTGGGCGGAGCGTATCGCGCTGCTGCGCGGGTATCAGGTGAACGCGCAGATGATGGCGCTCACCGGCAACCCGAACGTGAAGTTCCTGCACTGTCTGCCGGCGTTCCATGACGACCAGACCACGCTCGGCAAGCAGATGGCGAAAGAGTTCGATCTGCACGGCGGGATGGAAGTGACGGACGAGGTGTTTGAGTCGGCGGCGAGCATCGTGTTTGACCAGGCGGAAAACCGGATGCATACGATTAAGGCGGTGATGGTGGCGACGCTTGGGGGTTGAGTCCTCTGCGCGTTGGTGCCCTCACCCCGGCCCTCTCCCACAGGGAGAGGGAGAAAACCCAGCCCGTAGGCCCGTGCAAGCGCAGCGCCGCCGGGCAAATCAGGCGACGATGCGGCTGATGCCCTTTCTCCCACAACCCGCTCTACTCAATTGATTTTTCACCCCGAAAAAGGTACGTTTTCGCCTTAATTCCAGCGTGGACATACCAGCATTATGCCGATTATTCAGTCTGTTGAACGTGCGTTGCAGATCCTCGACCTGTTCAACGAGCAGGCCACCGAGCTTAAGATCACCGACATCAGCAAACTGATGGGGCTGAGCAAGAGTACCCTCCACTCGCTGCTGAAAACCCTCCAGCTTCACGGCTATATCGATCAGAACCCGGAGAACGGTAAGTATCGCCTCGGCATGAAGCTGGTCGAGCGCGGTCATTTTGTCGTGGGCTCGATGGATATTCGGCAGAAGGCGAAAGGCTGGCTGACGGAGCTGTCCCGGCGAACCGGGCAGACTACCCATCTGGGGATCCTGGACGGGCGTGAAGGGGTCTATATCGAGAAGATTGAAGGCAAGCTGGCCGCCATCGCCTATTCGCGCATCGGCCGCCGCCTGCCGGTTCACGCCACCGCCATCGGCAAAGTGTTGATTGCCTGGCTGGGCGAGGCCGAGCTGAACGCCCTGCTGGAGGGCTATCAGTACACCACCTATACCCCTTCTACCCTTGCCTCTCGCGAAGCCTTAATGAGTGCCCTGGCGCAGACCCGCGAGCAGGGTTACGCCCTGGATAGCGAAGAGAACGAGCAGGGCGTGCGCTGCGTGGCGGTGCCGGTGTGGAACCACGAGTCCCGCGTCATCGCCGCCCTGAGCCTGTCGACGCTGACCTCCCGCGTGGACGACGCCGAGCTGGCTGATTTCCGCGAGCAGCTTCAGCAGGCCGGGCTCCAGCTCTCACGCGCGCTGGGCTACCCGGCCTAAGCCGTCAGACCGGCTCGTAGGTGAAGTAGTCGAAGTCAGCGTGGCAGCCGTCGCCGCTGATGTCCTCGCAGTGCAGTCCCACAAACGCGCCGGTGAAGAAGCCGCGCCCGCCGATATAGTCATCCGACAGCTTCCACGCCTCATACGTCACCGGCACGGTGTGCCACGTCTCGCCGTCGAACGAGTAGCTGTAGCGGTAGACCAGCGCATCCACATCCACCCTTAGCCAGACGCTCTCCGCACTCTCCGGCACGGGAATGGGCTGCTCGTGCAGCGGCCATGACGGCACGTTGTGGTCAAGCTGGATCACCTTAATCGTTCTGCCCTGCCCCTCCTCGTAGTCCACAAAGCAGTAGCTCCAGTTTTTGCTGTTGTAGTAGCAGGTCAGCCCCGCGCTCTGCTGGAAGTGCACCGGCGAGAACTGCATCCGCGTCTCGGCCCGGAAGGTGAAGTGCTGCCAGCGGCGCGCCACGGTCGACTGGGTAAAGGTCGAGTTGAGCGAGTCGTTGCCGTATAACCGTAAATAGCCGGGGCGCGCGGTGAGCGAGCCGAGGGTGTCGTCGAACGGAATGCGCAGAGTCTGCAATTCAGGGTCAAGCGTGCTGCCGTCGAAATCATCCCGCCAGCTACCCTGAACGGCGGCGGGCTGCTCCGCCACCTGCGGGCCTTTCACGGTCAGCTGCGCGTGCTTACCGCCCTCCACGTACGGCCAGCCATCGCGCCATTCAATGCGGGCGATGCCGGTCTCGCGCCCCAGCGGACAGTAACCGCGTCCGCCTGAGGCCAGCAGCGGCACGCCGGGCAGGCGCAGCGGGCGGCTGGTAAGGTAGGCCATATACCACTCCCCGGTGTGGGTTTGCAGCAGCGAGCCGTGGCCGCTCTTTTGCAGCGGGTTCTCCGGCAGGTGCCAGCTGGTCATCATCGTCACATCCGGGTGAAGCTCGTACGGCCCGTCGATGGTTTTTGCACGCAGCACCACGACGGCGTGCTCGTAGCTGGTGCCGCCTTCGGCAACCATCAGGTAGTACCATCCCGCGTGGCGATAAAGATGCGCCCCTTCGGTGTAGCAGAGCGGCGTGCCGGTAAACAGCGTTTTGCGCTCCGGCGAGAGGGTGCCGGTCTGCGGGTCAAACTCCTGCATCACGATGGTGTTGTGCGGGTTGCTGTGATGGCGCGGCCCCCACGGGCGGTAGAGGTAGTATTTGCGGCCATCGTCGTCGTGGAACAGGGACGGATCGAACCCGCCGTTGCCCATCGGGATCGGCTCGCTCCATGGCCCCTCAATGGACGGCGCGGTGACGAGGAAGTTGCGGCCATTTTTCCACGGCGAATCGACAATCTTCACGTCGGTATAGAGCAGCCAGAATTTGCCGTCGGCGTAGCTCAGGCACGGCGCCCAGATACCGCCGGAGTCCGGGTTGCCCTTCATGTCCAGCATCGACACACGGTCCAGCGGCGTGCTGACCAGCGACCAGTTTTTCAGGTCGCGGGAGTGATAGATGCGCACGCCCGGGAACCACTCGAAGGTCGAGGTGGCGATGTAGTAGTCCTCGCCCTGGCGGCACAGGGACGGGTCCGGGTTGAAGCCGGTGAGTATCGGGTTAGTGATTTCCATGTTGCCTCCGGTTAATGGGATGCGGCTGTCGCGGCGTCGGGAATGGCCTCGCCCTGCGCCGCGCGGTGCTTGATCAGCTGCTGGCTGATGGCGTCCACGCGGGCGTCGGTGAGCTCATAAAACGACAGCATGATGAACATGCCCGCATAGAGCACCACGGGCACCACGCAGAACAGAATTTTGATGGTGGTGAGCACCTCGACCGGCTGCACGCTGCTGCTGGCGGAGTAGTTCACGTACGCCAGGATCCAGCCCACCACTGCCCCGCCAATCGCCAGGCCAATCTTCAGGCTGAACAGGTAGGTGGAGAACACCAGCCCGTCGAGGCGGCGCCCGCTGCGGCTCTCCTCGTAATCCACCACGTCAGAGGCCATCAGCCACTGTAGCGGCGTGGTGGTGTTAAAGACGAACAGGAACAGGATGTTGAGGGCGAAAATCAGGGCAATATGCTCCGCCGGCGTGAAGAAGATCAGCAGGCTAATCAGCGAGTAGGCGACGATGATCCACTTAAAGGCGGTGACGCGGTCGAAGCGGCCCAGCAGACGAGACGAGCAGAGCGAGCCGAACATGGTGGCGAGGCTGCCGTAGAGTAAAAACTGCGTCGCCATCTCCGGGTGATCCATCACGTATTTCACGAAGTAGAGCGTCGCCCCGCCGCGCACCACGTTAGAGCAGGTCGCCATCATCTTGAAGGCGCACATGATCCGCCACTGGCCGTTGCCCAGCAGCAGCTTAAGATCTTTCGCCACCGACGAGCCAGGCTGTACCTCAAAGGTGTAGCGCTCTTTGGTGGTGAAGAAGCAGACATAAAGCAGGACTACGCCGCTCAGACCCAGCACGCACATGGCGCCGAAATAGCCCACCTGCTCGTTCCCTTTGCCGATGATGCTGACCAGCGGCAGCGCGATGCCGCTGATGGCGAGCGACCCCGCGGCGGCGAGGAAGAAACGCCAGGACTGAAGGGCATGACGCTCTTTCGGGTCGGCGGTGATCACCCCCGGCATGGCGCAGTACGGGACGTTAACGAAGGTGTAGACCAGAGTCAGCAGAATGTAGGTCACGCAGGCGTAGATGATTTTGCCCTGCGCGGAGAAGTCCGGCGTGTAGAAGGTCAGCATGCAGACGATGCCAAACGGGATGGCGCCCCACAGAAGGAACGGGCGGAACTGGCCGTAGCGGGTGCGGGTGCGGTCTACCAGCAGCCCCATCAGCGGATCGGTCACGGCGTCGAGCACGCGGGAAACTAAAAACAGCGTCCCCATTATGCCCGCGGAGAGACCGAACACGTCGGTGTAGAAATAGGCCAGCAGGAACATGGTAGCCTGCCAGACGAAGCCGCAGGCGGTGTCACCCAGCCCGTAGCCAATTTTGTCTTTCATGGTTAATTGCGTCATCAGAATTACACCCTTATGTAGTGTGCTGAATTACAACATCGTGTTAATGGAGTGTAATGAGATGCTCAATTAACCAGCAATGGTCATATCTTATTTCTGAATTACGTTATTTCGCTTTTGTGACGCCAACGATATATCACAAGTCATTGTTTAAATTAGAAAATTAAAGACAAGCAAAAACCGTCCGCGGAATATTTTCCGCAGACGACTTTCTCTCAAAAAATAATTAAAGGCCGAGTGCTTTTTTACCGGCGTTAATTACCTCAATGATTTTATCGGTGTCATAAATACAGCCTTTCCAGGCGCCGCCGCTCACGGACTGTAATGCCGCCCACAGCCGGGTATCGTCCGGCAAAAAGTCGTGAGCGTGCAGGTCCGGGTGCGTCTGCCGCCGCGCCAGCTCGCGCGCCCCCTCTTCCGGCGTCAGCGGGTTGTCCGCGGTACCGATGAAGTTCACGCTACCGGTCAGAGTCAGGCGGTCCACGGCAATCTCAATGATGTCGTTATCGCGCAGCTTACCAATCGGCCCTCCCGCCAGCGCCTCCGGCGATACGTGGCCGAAGCAGGCGCCCGTCGACACGCCCGAGAAGCGCGCATCGGTGATTAACGACACCGACTTGCCCCACGAGATGTGTTTGAGCGCGGAGGTGAGCTGGTAGGTCTCTTCCATGCCAGTGCCGGACGGTCCACCGCCGATCACCACCATGATATCGCCCTGCTTAATCTCTTCCCGCTTGATGGCCTTAATCGCCTGCGCCTCCGAGACAAACACCCGCACCCGACCGGTGTGGCGGTAAACGCCATCTTCACCGACGACCGACGGGTCGATCGCCGTGGCCTTGATCACCGATCCTTCCGGCGCGATGTTGCCCGTCGGGAAGCAGACCGTCGAGGTCAGCCCTTTCGCTTTTGCCTTCTCCGGCGGCAGGATCACGTCATCCGGCTCCACGCCGTCCTGCTCGCGCAGGCACTGGCGGAAGCGCTTACGGCGCTCCGAGCTCTGCCACCAGTCGAGGTTCTCGCCCACTGTCTGGCCAGTGACGGTCATGGCGTCCAGATGCAACAGGCCGAGATCGCGCAGGTGGAGCATCACCTCCGGCACGCCGCCCGCGAGGAAGGCGCGCACGGTCGGGTGATAGTCCGGGCCGTTGGGCAGCACGCTCACCAGGCGCGGCACCCTGCGGTTGACGCGCGTCCAGTGCTCAACGTCCGGGATCGTGCAGCCCGCCGCGTGGGCGATGGCCGGAATGTGCAGCAGTAAATTAGTGGAGCCGCCGAACGCCGCGTGGATCACCATCGCGTTTTCGATGGCTTTGTCGGTGAGGATATCGCGCGTGGTGATGCCGCGGTTATCCAGTTCACTGACCGCGCGTGCCGACTGGCGGGCGATCTCCAGCCACACCGCCTGCCCGGACGGCGCCAGTGCAGAGTGCGGCAGCGCCAGACCCAGCGCCTCCGCCACTACCTGCGAGGTGCCCGCCGTACCGAGGAACTGACACCCGCCGCCCGGCGACGCGCAGGCGCGACAGCCCAGCTCGGCGGCCTCCTGCAAGGAGAGCTCATGGTTGGCGAAGCGCGCGCCGATGGTCTGCACTTTGCCCGCATCTTCCCCCACGGTGGGCGGCAGCGTCGCCCCGCCCGGCACCAGAATGGTCGGCAGATGGTGCATGGAAGCCAGCGCAATCATGGTGGCGGGCAGCCCTTTATCGCAGGTCGCCACGCCGATCACCGCCCGCCGCGTCGGGAGAGAGCGGATCAGACGGCGAAACACGATCGCCGCGTCGTTGCGGTACGGCAGGGAGTCGAACATACCGTGCGTGCCCTGCGAGCGACCGTCGCACGGATCGCTGACGAAGGCGGCGAACGGGATCCCGCCGTTGCGGGTGATCTCCTTCGCCGCCGCCTGCATCTGCATGCCGATCTCCCAGTGTCCGGTGTGGTAGCCCAGCGCAACCGGACGCCCGTCTCCGGCGCGGATGCCGCCCTGGGTGCCGATGATCAGCACCTCTTTGCCGGTGAGCTTGTTGGCGTCCCAGCCCATTCCGGCGTTCTGCGTCATGCCGAACAGGTTGCCGCTGGGGGATTCCATCAGCATCTGCGGGGTCAGCGGCAGTGCGCCCTGCGGCCCCGCCGCGTGGGTGATCACCGCATAAAACGCATCGTCCTGTGGGGTGAAAATTTTCTCAATGGTCATCGTTATCGTCCGGCTCAGCAGAGTTTGAGCTGTTGTAACAGGGTTTTCAGCTGCGCCTTGCGCGGCTCGTCCAGCGGCGAGGCTGGCGGCAGGACGTGCGTAGAAATCGGACGACCGCAGAGCACGATCGCCTCTTTAATGACGTTCACAAACGGCGTATCCAGCTGATACATCTGCGGGATTTGCAGCAGGGTCTGATGATACTCAGCCGCTTTCGCCACGTCGTTATCCCGCCAGGCTTTCAGAAGATTTACCGACACCTGTGGGGCAAAGTTGCCGCTGGCCGAGATCGCCCCGTCGCCGCCGAGCAGCAGGGTATTAAACAGATGATCGTCGTAGCCGCACAGCACCGTGAAATGAGGATGGGCGCCTTTAACGGTGTGGATCATGCTGCGCAGGTGGGCGACGGAATCGATGGTGTCTTTGATGCCGACGATGTTACTGCGCGAGTCGGCCAGGGTTTTCACCAGCGCCGGGGTCAGATCCTGCCCGGTCAGCGCCGGGAAGTTATAGAGCATCACCGGCAATGTGACGCTGTCGGCCACCTGTTCGAAATAGCGGATCAGGTTCGCTTCCGATACTTTCCAGTAGTAAGGGTTGATCACCACGATGCCGTCCGCGCCCGCCTGCTGCGCGTGCTGGCTCAGCTCAATGGTTTCCCGGGCGTTGGTGCCGCCGGTGCCGATCAGGACCGGCACACGACGATCGACATGATCGATCGCAAACCGGGCAATGGTTTTACGCTCTTCGGCGCTGAGCTGGGAGAACTCGCCGCCGCTGCCCAGGAAGAACAGGCCGTCGACGCCCGCAGCAATCAGATCGTCGATCAGCGCGGCGGTACCCGGTTTATCGAGCTGGCCATCGGCGGTAAAAATGGTGGAGACAGGGGGAATGATACCCGTGAACAACGCGGACTGCGGCATGAGATCTCCTTGCTGAATCATTTTGTTCTACATTATAGAACAGCGTTCATTATTTTAACGATCATACTATGACGCAGAAAAAGCGCAGGTAAATGGGAGATGAGGAGGGAGTGCGGGAAGTTTAAGCTGGATCACATTATGCGTGGGTGCGGTCTGGTTCCCTCACCCTAACCCTCTCCCAAGGGGAGAGGGAACTTTTACACCCTCTCCCCTTGGGAGAGGGCCGGGGTGAGGGGTTACTCTACCAGCATCTTCACCACAACCTTACGCACCTGCGCCGGCGCTCCCGCCGCGCACAGCGGCTTATGCACTTCGCCCGGCCAGAACACCACAAAATCCCCTTCGCTCAGCACCACGGTTTTCTCCTGCTCGCCTTCCGGCAGGAACGCGATGTCTTTGTCCGCCAGCCAGTCGGTGTCCGGCGTACCGTGCGGCAGGGTACTGAAGGTCATCCCTTCCTGACCTTTTAGCACAATCTGAATATCCAGATAGCGTGCATGGTATTCAGCGCGACGCTCGGCAAACGGCTGGGTCATGTCCTCCGAAACCAGATAAAACAGGCTGTTGCCGTTGATGTCGTGCTTACCGGTCGGCGTTGCGTCGGTGACGTGGGCCTTAACGTGCTCAATGGCCTGGCGCAGCTCTTCTGGCAACCAGGACTGGAGATGATGAATATTGCCAATAATCATGATACAACCCTCAGATTAAAACATTGTTTCATTTTTATGTTTTATACGAGAATTGCCTCTTCCATACCAGCCCTTTTTTGACAAGATTTGCGTCAGCGCATGTTTATCGGGAAATGTGTTAATCCACTGTTAATTGCACACAGGCATTTATGCAGTGGTTATGCATAACCTCATTTCATGCACTTTGCACATAGGATCTAACTCACTGAATTTAAAACATAACTCACAAAACCTGTTGGTGTATCACACTTTACCACTTTGGTTATTTCCTTTAAAAATCCATAATTATTTATTGATTTCTCTTAAGTGAAAAATAGTTAACTGTCATTATTGCATAGCTATTCCCGTGACAACATTTTATCCATTAAAATCAACAACATAACTAAATATTTCAAAGCGTGTGATTCTACAAAATAATAACAACTTCAAATATTGCCACCCGTTCCTGCTTAGCTATTCATCCCTTAATAATATGAAATTAATCATTATCTGATACGAATCATGCAATTGAAAATAAACTGCTCAATATCGGTTTTCGCGTGAGCAATGTCACAATAACCATTATTTAAGCGCCTACTATAAATCACGAAATCAATTGAGCTTAGCCGCCATGAAATTAAACACATCACATGGCGCATGCCCTTTTTATTCTGAAAAAAAGTTAAAGGAATAATTATGGAAAAGCATTACGTCGGTTCTGAAATTGGTCAATTGCGTAGCGTTATGCTGCACCGTCCTAATTTAAGTCTGAAACGGTTAACCCCCTCAAACTGTCAGGAGCTGCTATTTGATGACGTGCTCTCGGTTGAACGGGCGGGTGAAGAGCATGACATCTTCGCAAACACGCTGCGCGAGCAGGGTGTGGAAGTCCTGCTGTTGACCGACCTTCTTACGCAAACGCTTGATATTGCGGAAGCAAAAGCCTGGCTTCTTGAAACACAAATCTCCGACTATCGCCTGGGACCAACCTTTGCCGCCGACGTGCGCGGCTGGCTGGCGGATATGCCGCACCGCGAACTGGCGCGCAGATTAAGCGGCGGATTAACCTACGGTGAGATTCCGGCGGCCATTAAAAATATGGTGGTCGATACCCACACGGCGAATGATTTTATTATGAAGCCGCTGCCGAACCACTTATTTACCCGCGATACCTCCTGCTGGATATATAACGGCGTCTCCATTAATCCGATGGCGAAACCCGCCCGCCAGCGTGAAACCAATAACCTGCGGGCAATATATCGCTGGCACCCCGCATTTGCCGACGGCGAGTTTATTAAGTATTTCGGCGACGAGAATATTAATTACGACCACGCCACCTTAGAAGGCGGCGACGTATTAGTGATTGGCCGCGGGGCGGTATTGATCGGCATGTCCGAGCGCACGACGCCGCAGGGCGTGGAGTTCCTCGCCAACAGCCTGTTTAAACATCGCCAGGCCGAGCGCGTGATTGCCGTTGAGCTGCCGAAACACCGCTCCTGCATGCACCTCGACACCGTGATGACCCACATCGACGTAGACACCTTCTCCGTTTACCCGGAAGTGGTGCGCAAGGACGCCCAGTGCTGGACGCTCACCCCGGACGGACGCGGCGGCCTGCTGCGTACCCAGGAAACCGACCTGCTGCACGCCATCGAGAAAGCCCTCGGCATTAACCACGTCCGCCTGATCACCACCGGCGGCGACGCCTTTGAAGCCGAACGCGAGCAGTGGAACGACGCTAACAACGTCCTGACCCTCCGCCCGGGCGTGGTGATCGGCTACGAGCGCAACGTCTGGACCAACGAGAAGTACGACAAAGCAGGCATCACCGTGCTGCCGATCCCGGGCGATGAGCTGGGACGTGGTCGCGGCGGCGCGCGCTGCATGAGCTGCCCACTGGAACGCGACGGAATTTAAAGGAGCCATCATGGAACGAAAACCCACTCTGGTTGTGGCCCTGGGCGGCAACGCGCTGCTCAAGCGCGGCGAGCCGCTTGAAGCGGACATCCAGCGCCAGAACATCGAGCAGGCCGCCCGCACCATCGCCGGCTTAACGGAGCAGTGGCGCGTGGTGCTGGTGCACGGCAACGGCCCGCAGGTCGGACTGCTGGCGCTGCAAAACAGCGCCTACGACAAAGTCACCCCCTACCCGCTGGACGTTCTTGGCGCCGAAAGCCAGGGAATGATCGGCTACATGCTCCAGCAGGCGCTGAAAAACAATCTGCCCCAGCGCGAGGTTAGCGTCCTGCTCACGCAGGTGGAAGTGGACGCCGCCGACCCGGCGTTCAGCAACCCGACCAAGTACATCGGCCCGGTCTACAGCGAAGCCCAGGCCAAAGCGCTGGCCGCGGAAAAAGGCTGGGTGTTTAAGGCCGACGGCGCCTATTTCCGTCGCGTGGTGCCCTCTCCGCAACCGAAGCGCATCGTCGAGAGTGATGCCATCACGGCGCTTATTCAGCGCGATCACCTGGTGATCTGCAACGGCGGCGGCGGCGTGCCGGTGGTGGAAAACGCCAACGGCTATCGCGGGATTGAGGCGGTGATCGACAAAGACCTCTCCGCCGCCCTGCTGGCGCGTCAGATCGAAGCCGATGCCCTGCTGATCCTCACCGATGCCGACGCGGTGTACCTCGACTGGGGCAAGCCAACCCAGCGTCCGCTGGCGCAGGTCACGCCGGAGCTGCTCAGAGATATGCAGTTCGACGCCGGATCGATGGGGCCGAAAGTGGCCGCCTGCCGCGAGTTTGTTGAGGCCTGCGGCGGCATTGCCGGGATCGGCGCGCTGGCCGACGGCGCGGAGATCCTGGCGGGCGTGAAAGGCACGTTGATTCGTAACTGAGTCGTTTTCCCCTCACCCTAGCCCTCTCCCAAAGGGAGAGGGAATGTACGCCCCCTCTCCCTGTGGGAGAGGGCCGGGGTGAGGGCATCAGACAGCTAAATTTTAAAAAGGATTTCCCCATGACCATTAACCTGAAAAACCGCAACTTCCTGAAACTGCTGGACTACACCCCGGCGGAGATCCAGTACCTGATCGATCTCGCCATCGAGCTGAAGGCCGCCAAAAAAGCCGGACGCGAAAAACAAACCCTGGTCGGGAAAAACATCGCCCTGATCTTTGAAAAAACCTCCACCCGCACCCGCTGCGCCTTCGAAGTGGGTGCGTTCGACCAGGGCGCGCAGGTCACCTACCTCGGCCCAAGCGGTTCGCAGATTGGCCACAAAGAGTCGATGAAGGACACCGCCCGCGTGCTGGGCCGCATGTATGACGGCATCGAGTACCGTGGCTACGGCCAGGCCATCGTTGAAGAGCTGGGCGAGTACGCGGGCGTGCCGGTGTGGAACGGCCTGACCGACGAGTTCCACCCCACCCAAATTCTCGCCGACCTGATGACCATGCTGGAGCACTCTCCGGGCAAAACCCTGCCGGAGCTGAGCTTTGCTTATCTCGGCGACGCGCGGAACAACATGGGTAACTCCCTGATGGTCGGCGCGGCCAAAATGGGGATGGATATCCGCCTTGTGGCGCCGAAATCCTTCTGGCCGGAGGCGGGCCTGGTTGAGCAGTGCCGCGCCATCGCCAAAGAGACCGGCGCGCGCATCACCCTCACCGACGACGTGGAGGAAGGCGTGCAGGGCACCGATTTCCTCTACACCGACGTGTGGGTTTCCATGGGCGAGCCGAAGGAGGCCTGGGCCGAGCGCGTCAGCCTGATGAAGCCATATCAGATTAACGCGGACGTGATGAAGGCCACCGGTAACCCGAACGTCAAGTTCATGCACTGCCTGCCGGCGTTCCACAACGAGCACACCAAAGTGGGCCGCGAAATCGAAATGGCGTACGGCCTGAAGGGGCTGGAAGTGACGGAAGAGGTCTTCGAATCACCGAACTCCATCGTCTTCGACGAAGCAGAGAACCGCATGCACACCATTAAAGCGGTCATGGTGGCGACACTCGGCGACTAATCACCGCCCGGCGCGCCGCGGGGTGCGCCGGGTTCAGGAGAACATCATGGGCAAGTTCAAGTTTCCCTCCGCTTACACCATTCTCTTTTTTCTGATTGCCGTGGTTGCCGTGCTGACGTGGATTGTTCCGGCCGGGCAGTACCATATGGCAATGAACGAGGCGCTCGGTAAAGAAGTGCCGGTTGCTGGCACCTACGCGCACGTGGCAGCGCACCCACAGGGGCTGGTTTCGGTGCTGATGGCGCCGATTGCCGGCCTGTACGATCCAGAATCCGGCCAGGCCGGGGCCATCGACGTGGCGCTGTTTATTCTGATCATCGGGGGATTCCTCGGGATCGTCACTAAAACCGGGGCGATAGACGCCGGGATCGAGCGCGTCACCACCCGACTACGCGGCCGCGAGGAGTGGATGATCCCGATCCTGATGGCGCTGTTTGCCGCAGGCGGCACGATTTACGGCATGGCAGAAGAGTCGCTGCCCTTCTATACCTTACTGGTGCCGGTGATGCTGGCGGCGCGGTTCGATCCGGTGGTTGCTGCGTCCACCGTGCTGCTCGGCGCGGGGATCGGCACCCTCGGCTCCACCATCAACCCGTTCGCCACGGTGATCGCCGCCAACGCCGCCGGGATCCCCTTCACCAACGGCATCATGTTACGCATCGCGCTGCTGGTGATCGGCTGGATCATCTGCGTGGCGTGGGTAATGCGCTATGCCCGCAAGGTGCGCAAGGATCCGTCGCTGTCGATCGTGGCGGATAAGCAGGAAGAGAATCTCGCCCACTTCCTCGGCAACAAGGGCGAGCAGTCGCTGGAGTTTACCCCGGTGCGCAAACTCATCCTGGTGATCTTCGCCCTCGCCTTCGCGGTGATGATCTACGGCGTGGCGGTGCTGGGCTGGTGGATGGCGGAGATCTCGGCGGTGTTCCTCGCCAGCGCGATTATCGTCGGGCTGATCGCCCGCATGAGCGAAGAGGAGCTGACCTCAACCTTTATCAACGGCGCGCGAGATTTGCTGGGCGTCGCGCTGATTATCGGCATCGCGCGCGGTATCGTAGTGATCATGGATAAGGGCATGATTACCCACACCATTTTGCACAGCGCCGAGGGAATGGTCACCGGATTGTCGACGGTGGCGTTCATCAACGTGATGTACTGGCTGGAAGTGGTGCTGTCGTTTCTTGTGCCTTCTTCGTCCGGCCTGGCCGTTCTGACGATGCCGATCATGGCGCCCCTTGCCGATTTCGCTAACGTCAACCGCGACCTGGTGGTTACGGCTTACCAGTCGGCGTCCGGCATCGTTAACCTGATCACTCCCACCTCTGCCGTCGTGATGGGCGGGCTGGCTATCGCCCGCGTGCCCTACGTGCGCTATCTGAAATGGGTCGCGCCGCTGCTGGGGATTTTAACGGTGGTGATTATGGTGGCGTTAAGCCTGGGCGCCCTGTTGTAATTTGCCGGATGGCGCTGCGCTTATCCGGCCTACGGATCGGTGCGGTGCCACCGGTTATTTCGGGAACTGATATGGGAACTATGATGGATTACGAAGAGTACTCTCCCAAAGAGCAACTACAGCTAACGGTCTGCCAGCGTCTGATCGCGGAAAAGAGCTATCTCTCCCAGGAGGAGATCCGCCGCGACTTACAGGAGCGGGGTTTTGAGACCATCAGCCAGTCCACCGTTTCACGTCTGCTCAAGTTGCTCGGTGTCATAAAAATTCGCAATGCCAAAGGGCTAAAGATTTATTCGCTGAATCCCCAGCTGCGCCCGGCCCCCGACGCGGCGCGTACCGTCTCTGAAATGGTGGTGAGCGTGGAGCACAACAGCGAATTTATCCTTATCCATACCGTCGCCGGATATGGCCGCGCGGTGGCGCGTATTCTGGATTATCACCAGTTACCGGAAATTTTAGGCGTGGTGGCCGGAAGCAGTATCGTCTGGGTCGCCCCCCGCGTGGTGAAGCGCACCGCACTGGTGCATAAGCAAATTAATTATTTACTCAGAACGCATTAATATTCATAAAGAACCGTTTGCATTGAGTAAAGCGTGCATTAAATCGCTTGATCCCAAAAGCGAGCTGCGTATAATGCCCGACAATTTGCCGGGAGGAAGCATGGTCAAGCGTGTACGACATATCGTCTTACCGCGTCTGAAATCAGACGCTGGCCTGCCGTTTTTCTTCCCGTTGCTAAACCTATTCCCAGAGCCCCTCATTTGAGGGGCTTTTTTTTGCCCGGCGTCAGGAGATAAACATGAATCCGCTTTATCAAAAACACATCATTTCCATAAACGACCTCAGCCGCGAAGAGCTGGAACTGGTTCTGGAAACCGCGGCAAAACTGAAGGCCAATCCGCAACCGGAGCTGCTGAAGCACAAGGTGATTGCGAGCTGCTTCTTCGAGGCCTCCACCCGCACCCGCCTCTCCTTTGAAACCTCCATGCATCGCCTCGGGGCGAGCGTGGTGGGCTTCTCGGACAGCAGCAACACGTCGCTGGGCAAAAAAGGCGAGACCCTGGCGGATACCATTTCGGTTATCAGTACCTACGTGGACGCGATTGTGATGCGCCACCCGCAGGAGGGCGCGGCGCGCCTGGCGACCGAGTTTTCCGGCGGCATTCCGGTGCTGAACGCCGGTGACGGTGCCAACCAGCACCCGACGCAGACCCTGCTGGATCTGTTCACCATTCAGGAGACGCAGGGCACGCTTGAGAACCTGAACATCGCCATGGTCGGCGACCTGAAATATGGCCGCACCGTCCATTCCCTGACCCAGGCGCTGGCGAAATTTAACGGCAACCGCTTCTTCTTCATCGCGCCGGACGCGCTGGCGATGCCGCAGTACATTCTCGATATGCTGGACGAAAAAGGCATCGCGTGGAGCCTGCACGCCAGCATCGAAGAGGTGATGGGCAACGTGGATATTCTCTACATGACCCGCGTGCAGAAAGAGCGTCTTGACCCATCCGAGTACGCCAACGTGAAGGCGCAGTTCGTACTGCGCGCCAGCGACCTCGAGGGCGCGCGCGACAACATGAAGGTGCTGCACCCGTTGCCGCGCATCGATGAGATCACCACAGACGTGGATAAAACGCCGCACGCCTGGTACTTCCAGCAGGCCGGAAACGGCATCTTCGCCCGCCAGGCGTTACTGGCACTGGTTCTGAATCGCGAATTAGCTCTGTAAGGGGAGACGACCATGACACACGATAACAAACTCCAGGTTGAAGCCATCAAGCGTGGCACCGTGATTGACCACATCCCTGCGCAGGTGGGCTTTAAGCTGCTGACGCTGTTCAAACTGACTGAAACCGACCAGCGCATCACCATCGGCCTGAACCTGCCGTCGGGCGAAATGGGCCGTAAAGACCTGATCAAGATCGAGAACACTTTCCTGACCGACGAGCAGGTCAACCAGCTGTCTCTGTACGCGCCGGACGCCACGGTTAACCGCATCGACGATTACGACGTGGTGGGCAAATCCCGCCCAAGCCTGCCGGATCGCATCGAAAGCGTGCTGGTCTGCCCGAACAGCAACTGCATCAGTCATGCTGAGCCGGTTTCCTCCAGTTTCGCAGTGAAAAAGCGCGCCAATGACATTGCACTCAAATGCAAATACTGCGAAAAAGAGTTTTCTCATTATGTGGTGCTGGCCAACTAATTGAGGTTGGTAATGAAATCCCGGCTGTTATAATGGCCGGGAACATTCTTAACGCTGTAATTCTGGAGAAAAAATGAGCAAAGTACTCGCGACGGAAAATGCACCAGCGGCTATCGGCCCATACGTTCAGGGCGTTGATCTGGGCAGCATGATCATCACTTCTGGTCAGATCCCGGTGAACCCAAAAACCGGTGAAGTGCCAGCCGACGTAGCGGCGCAGGCGCGTCAGTCGCTGGAAAACGTGCAGGCGATCGTCGAATCTGCCGGCCTGAAAGTGGGCGATATCGTCAAAACCACCGTGTTCGTGAAAGATCTGAACGATTTCGCCACCGTTAACGCCACTTATGAAGCGTTCTTCACCGAGCACAACGCCACCTTCCCGGCGCGCTCCTGTGTGGAAGTGGCGCGTCTGCCAAAAGACGTAAAAATTGAAATTGAAGCGATTGCCGTACGTCGCTAATTTATTTCAATAAAGAGAAGGCAGCTCAGGCTGCCTTTTTTATTGCGACCATTTTTACTCTCTCCAGGCAATGACGCATCCCCCACTCCATTAATAGACTGACGCTGCCTTGTTATATTCTAATTAATGGATGAAGAATGAAACTCTCTAAGATCGCGCTGGCCGTTGCCACATTAGCGGTTGCGTCTTCCGCACTTGCACACGGATATATAGAATCCCCCGCCAGCCGCGCTTATATGTGTAAGCTCGGCCAGAATATTGACTGTGGCTCTGTACAATATGAACCGCAGAGCGTAGAAAAGACCTCCGGCTTCCCGACGGGCGCAATGCCGCCTGACGGCCAGCTTGCCAGCGCCGGTATTGCCAGCTACTCCCAGCTTGATAAGCAGAGCCTGAACGCCTGGACTAAAAGCCCCATGACGGCAGGCCCGCATGAATTTGTCTGGCACCATACCGCGCCGCATAAAACCACCAACTGGCGTTATTACATTACCAAACAAAACTGGGACCCCAATAAACCGCTGACCCGTGACCAGTTCGAATTAACGCCGTTCTGTACTATTAACGGGAATGGTCAGGCACCGTCCATGACAAAATCCATGACCTGTAATGTCCCGGAACGTACGGGCTACCAGGTTATTTATGGCGTGTGGGAAATTGCTGATACCACAAACAGTTTCTTTCAGGCCATTGACGTTGATTTCGGTAACGGCGGCAACGTCACGCCGGACGATACCCCAGCGGTAATATCCCAGTGGAGTAAAACTCTGAGCGGACAGATTGCCGGGAATAACCTGAACGTGGGCGATAAAGTGATTGCACGCTTCTTCGACGCCAACGGGGAAGTTGCCGCCCTGCGTACTGAAATGACCATCGGCTCTTCAGAACAAGGCGACGCTAACCAGTGGTCCTACGATCTGGCGCAGAAGATCAACACCGCTCATAGCGATGTCCGCGTCGGTGTGAAAGATGAAGCCGGTGAAATTAGTCCGGTTCACGGCGCCAACAGCGTTTTCGTGAAAGACGGCAGCACGCTGAAATCCGTTGCCATCTCTTATGAAGAGCAAAAAGCGCAGGTGAGCGAGACCATCGCCGTTTCCGATCTGCAATACAGCAAAATCGAACATGGCAATGTGATTGTGACCTTCCATGTGAACACGCAGGGTGACGTTAATTTTGAAGCGCACGTGATGAACCACCACGGTGCCGAAAAAGGTTACCTGAAGCAGGATATGAATAACGTCAATCAAAACGTGACCATGACGCTGACTGACGTCACGGCGGGCCACCATATGCTGAAATACTACGCCACCAATAAAGACGGCACCCTGTTCGCGCAGGACGTGCTAAACCTGATGCTGGAAAGCGACGCGGCGGACAGCAGCGGCCCGCATGACTTTATCTTCCCGGACAGCATTGCCTCCTACAAAGCGGGCACCGTGGTGTTACAGCCTAAAAACGGTAAGACCTACGAGTGTAAACCGTTCCCGTATAGCGGCTACTGCGTGCAGTGGAGCAAATACGCGACCCAGTTTGAGCCGGGCGTGGGCGCGCACTGGAGAGAGGCGTGGGTGCTGAAGAACTGAGTTGCCTTCACGCCCGGCGGCACTTCGTTTGCCGGGCCTACACGTCACGTAGGCCCGGTAAGCGTAGCGCCACCGGGCGCATTTGTTACTGATTCCGCGTCGCCCTAAGCAGCGTCTCCAGCGGGTACACCGCCGCAATCACCACCTCGTCCTGGATCGTCGCCGCGTTATCCAGTTCGCTCTGGATCGACGCGATCTCGTTGTCGTCCAGCGTGCCCTGACGCGCCACCAGATCCGTCAGCCTCAGGCCAATCGAGGCCAGTTTATCCACCTCCTGGATCACCGGCTTAATGGCCTTCAGCTGATAGCTGTTTTCACTCAAGGCCAGCGCATCGCTGGTGTTGTTCTGCCAGCGGTTAAAGACGTGGCGCAGCGCGTCGGCGCTTTCCGTGTCTTCCGCGTCGCTCACCAGACGGTCCGCCCATTTATTCATCTGACGCACGGTCGCACTTTCCGCGTTTAGCGCGTCAGCGAGCCGGTTGAGCGGCTCAAACTGATGATAGTTTCCGGCCTGGAACTTAAGATGCTGGCGGGTGTAATACTGCGCCGGTTCAAGCGCCTGGGCGAGAATTTGCAGCGGAAGGGTATCCGCATTGTTGGCGAGGCGCGTGAACTGCACCTGCTGCTGGGTATGCTGCTGTAGTCCAGCCGACACCGTGGACCAACTGTCCATCGCCTGGAGCCGGGTATACATGTTGTCGATGTCGTTGACGTCCTTTGCCGACCATAGCCGCTCCGCCACCGCAAAGGCGCGCGGCCACAGACGGATATCCAGCACCGGCGCGACCACGTTTTCCGCCCACAGCGCGGCTTCACCGCCGAGCAGATTGGCCTCGTTCGCCGGGTCCGGCACCACCGGCGGTATGCCTTTTGGCACCGCGTCCAGACGCGTGCCGTCGATCGGGTAGCGGGCGTTACCCACCAGGAAATAGCCGCTGAGCTTATCGTTCTCAACAGAAACGACCGGACGCGTTTCACCCATCCAGGTATCAACGGTAAACGTTACCTGGTTGTCGTCCCGCCACTGAATGTTATCCACCGCCCGACGCGATTTCCCGGCAAAATCAATAAATCCACGCCACCCGGCATCGCCTTTCACCAGCGTAAAGCTGCCTTCCACCGGCTTGCCTTTCAGACGCGGCATGGAGAAAGCCCAGCTCTGGACGCTGTCGGTGTCCGCTATCACATCCACGCCGTTCAGCCCCTGCGGCACAATTTCATTGCGGTAGTGGTAGGCGGTGGATTGCGGCTGATCGAGGTAGAAACCGGTTGAGAGAATGCCCTTATAACCGTTCTGCGCCACCAGCCCCAGCGCGTCCTGTCCCTGCCAGGACTGGATCAGAATGCTTTTCGGCAGATCGGGATGGTAGATCTCATCCCAGCCAACCATCTGCCGGTGGTGCTTCTCAAGGATCGTCTCCAGCTTGCGGTTGAAATACGCCTGCAACGCGTGGCTGTCCGCCAGTTTGTTGTCGTGCATAAACGTCTGGATCGTAGCGTTCGCTTTCCACTGGCTGTCGTCAACCTCATCGCCGCCAATATGCAGATACGGATCCGGGAAGATCGCCGCCAGTTCGCTGACCATCGCGTCGGCAAAGGTATAAGTTGCCTCTTTGGTTGGATCCAGCACCGGCTTCAGCACGCCCCAGTGGCGCTCCATGGCGTAAGGCCCCGGCGCGCTCATCAGCTCCGGGTAGGCGACGGCAATCGCCGAGGCGTGGACCGGCATATCAATTTCCGGCACCACGCGTATGCCGCGATCGGCAGCGTAACTCACAATCTCGCGCATCTGCTCCGGGGTGTAGAACAGCCCATCGCTGGCAAGCTGGGTTAATTTTGGATAACGCTTCGAGGTAAAGCGCCAGCCCTGGTCGTCCGTCAAATGCCAGTGCAGGACGTTGAGCTTTGCCGCGGCCATGCCGTCGATCTGGCGTTTAATATCCGGAATCGGGAGGAAGTGGCGCGCCGAATCGAGCAGCAGCCCGCGCCACGGGAAGCGCGGCGAATCTTCAATGGTCACCCACGGGATCGAGGTGTTTTCGGCGCCTTTCTGCATCAGCTGAAGCAAGGTTTCCATGGCGCGCAGCGCGCCAAAGCGGGTGTTGGCAGAGATATTTACGCCGTTGGCGTCCACCGTGAGTTTATAGCTCTCATCGCTGTCCGGCAGCGGCTGCGGCTTCACCTTTTTGGCGATGGCGATGCGGATGGTCGGCTTGTCAGGTTTTTCGGCCTGCGGCTGTAGCGTCCAGCCGGTTTGCAGCGCAATGCGCTGGCGCAGGCGGTTGACCGCATCCCCCAGATCGTCGCCGCTGACGCTCACAGAGAGTTGATTGTTAAGCACCAGCGCGCCCTGAGTGGTCGGACTTTCAACCTTCGCAGGCCAGGGCATTAAGGGAAGGTCACCTGCCGGGGCGGCAAAGGCGGAGGCGCCGAGCATGAGCCCGGCGGTTAAGAGGCTGTACCGTAACATGAATGTTCCTTATCTGACGGGCCAAATACAGGCAAAACATTCTGTTAACATGCGCTCAAATTGTCGTCAAGCGAATGCGCCGACGGAGATCACAGGTTGTTGAATTTGGGAGGAAAGCTATTGCCCGGTGGCGCTGCGCTTACCGGGCCTACGTTTCGGGAGTAGGCCGGGTAAGGCGAAGCCGCCACCCGGCAAACATAATTTACTGCCACCCATACCGACGGCTATAGAACCCTTTCACCATCTGCGTCAGCACCATGTAGCCCGCGAGGATCGCCACCAGCCACGGGAAGTAGCTCAGCGGCAGCGCCTGAAGTTGCAGGTAGCTTGCCAGCGGCGAGAACGGCAGCGCGATCCCGAGCGCCATCACAATGCCTGTCATCACAATCAGCGGCCACGCGGCACGGCTCTGGATGAACGGAATGCGGCGGGTGCGGATCATGTGCACAATCAGCGTCTGGGACAGCAGCCCCACCACGAACCAGCCGGACTGGAACAGCGTCTGGTGTTCCGGGGTGTTGGCGTGGAACACAAACCACATCAGGCAGAAGGTCAGAATGTCGAAGATAGAGCTGATCGGCCCAAAGAACAGCATAAAGCGCCCCAGATCGGCGGGGTTCCAGCGCTGCGGCTTCTGGATCTGCTCGTCGTCCACGTTATCAAACGGGATCGCCACCTGAGAGACATCGTACATCAGGTTCTGGATCAGCAGGTGCAGCGGCAGCATCGGCAGAAACGGCAGAAACGCGCTCGCCACCAGCACGCTGAAGACGTTGCCGAAGTTGGAGCTGGCGGTCATTTTGATGTATTTGAGCATATTGGCGAAGGTGCGACGCCCTTCGATGACGCCCTCCTCCAGCACCATCAGGCTCTTTTCCAGCAGAATGATATCCGCCGCTTCGCGGGCAATATCCACCGCGCCGTCCACGGAGATACCGATATCCGCCGCACGCAGGGCTGGCGCATCGTTGATGCCGTCGCCCATAAAGCCCACTACGTGCCCTTCGCGACGCAGCAGAGTGACGATGCGCTCTTTATGCATCGGCGTCAGGCGGGCAAACAGCGTGGTGTGTTGGGCAAGCTCGGCCAGCTCATCGTCGGACAGGTGCTCAATGTCGCTCCCCACGACGACGTCGCCCGCGTCCAGGCCGACTTCGTGGCACACTTTGGCCGCCACCAGCTCGCTGTCGCCGGTGAGGATTTTGACGGTGATACCGCTCGCTTTTAGCGCTTTTAGCGCCGGCGCGGTGGTCTCTTTCGGCGGATCGAGGAATGCGATGTAACCTTCGAGGATCAAATCGGATTCATCGATACGCTGGTAGTCACCTTCCCGCGCAGGCAGGAACTTGCTGGCTACTGCCACCACGCGCAGCCCCTGACGGTTCAGGTTATCGGTGACGCGTTTGATGCGGCGCAGCATGGTCTCATCCAGCGGCACGATCTCGCCGTTATGGCGCACCTGCGTGGAAACATTCAGGATCTCCTGCAATGCCCCTTTGCAGATCAGCTGATGTACGTCCGCCTGCTCGCTGACCACCACCGACATGCGGCGGCGCTCGAAGTCGAACGGGATTTCATCCACCTTCTGCCAGCGACCGGAGAGCGTGCGGGCAGACTCCTCGTCCACCCCTTCCAGCACCGCCACGTCGAGCAGATTTTTCAGCCCGGTCTGATAGTGGCTGTTCAGCCAGGCGCTGTGGAGCACGCGCTCGCTGGTTTTTCCGGCGATGTCGGTGTGGTTCTCCAGCACGATTTTGTCCTGCGTCAGGGTGCCGGTTTTATCGGTGCAAAGGATGTCCATCGCGCCAAAGTTCTGGATGGCGTCGAGGTGTTTAACGATCACCTTTTGTTTAGAGAGTTTGACCGCCCCGCGCGCCAGCGTGGACGTGACAATCATCGGCAGCATTTCCGGCGTTAAGCCAACGGCCACGGAGAGCGCGAACAGCGCCGCTTCCCACCAGTCGCCTTTGGTGTAGCCGTTGATCAGCAGGACAATCGGCGTCATGACCATCATAAAGCGGATCAGCAGCATGCTGACGCGGCCAATGCCTTTCTGGAACGCATTCGGCTCGCTCTCCTGCTCGCTGACGCGTCCGGCAAGCTGTCCAAACCAGGTATTGCCGCCGGTGGCGGTGACAATCGCCTGCGCGGTGCCGCTGACCACCGTGGTGCCCATAAAGCACAGGGTGTCGCACTCCAGCGGGTTCATCTGCTGCGGATCGCGGGTCCGCGCTACCTTCTCTACGGGCAGGGACTCACCGGTGAGTGACGCCTGCGCGACGAACAGATCCCGCGCCTGGATGACGCGTAAATCCGCCGGGATCATGTCCCCCGCCGCCAGCTTCACCAGATCGCCCGGCACCAGCTGGTCAATGGGAAGCTCAATCCAGGCGTTTTCGCCGAGGTCGTTAATCACGCGCGACACGGTGGCGGTGTTGCTGACCATCGCTTTCAGGGCGTCCGCCGCTTTGGTGGAGCGCGCTTCCTGAATAAAGTTCAGCAGCGTGGAGATCCCCACCATCAGGGCAATCACGCCTGCGGCAAACAGATCTTCAGTGGCGTAAGAGATGATCCCGAGCACCGTCAGCAGCAGGTTGAACGGGTTGCGGTAGCAGAGCCACAGGTGGACCCACCAGGGAGAGGGTTTCTGCGCCGGGATCTGGTTATCGCCATGTTCCGCGCGGATTTTTGACACTTCTTGCGCGTTAAGCCCTTCCGGGTGGCCGCCAAAGGCGCGCCAGACTTCGTTTTCATCCATCGCCGCCACGTTCAGGCAGCGCTCGGTCAGGGAAGCGGGGATTGCCGCTCCCGCCATGGTGTTGGCATTTGGCAGCGGATCGCGCGCAATCAGGCGATGTGGCAGGTGACGGCTCAGCAGCGCTTGCAGCTGCCGGGTGATATTTTTCAGCATAGTCATTCCCCCGCATCCGCAAAGGCGGACGCAGTTTTCCCGCAGGCGTGGCAAAGCCGTACCTGTCAGGCACTTAATTTATCAAGCAGGAACGTATGAACGTTGCTGCCTCACGCCGGTGAGACAGCAAAAGGCTGGCTTACCGGAAAGAAGGTTTTCTCCTGGTCAGGAGAGGTGTGGGATCGGGATCCATGTGGCCTCCGGTAAGTAAAAAGTTGGGTATCGGCACGCAGTATAGTGATTTATCCATACCGTTTGTGACTAATCGGGCGGTATTATAACGCCCTGCAAATAAACCGAACGTAAACCAGACTTTGCCCATAGCGAATTCGCAGGATAGCATTAGGCTCAATTGATTATTTTATCGTTGTTACAGGGAATACAGCATGCAGAACCGCCTTACGATTAAAGATATCGCGCGTTTAAGCGGCGTGGGGAAATCGACTGTCTCACGCGTGCTGAACAACGAAAGCGGTGTCAGCGAGCGCACACGCGAGCGCGTCGAGGCGGTGATGAATCAGCACGGTTTTTCCCCTTCCCGCTCCGCGCGCGCCATGCGCGGGCAGAGCGATAAAGTGGTCGCCATTATTGTCTCGCGTCTGGATTCCCTCTCCGAAAACCTCGCCGTACAGACGATGCTGCCCGCGTTCTACGAGCAGGGCTACGATCCGATCATGATGGAGAGCAAGTTCTCCGCGCAAATGGTGGAGGAGCATCTCGGCATGCTTCAGCGCCGTAATATTGATGGGGTGGTGCTGTTCGGATTTACCGGCCTAAAAGAGGACGTGCTTAAACCCTGGCAGCCGTCACTGGTGCTGCTGGCGCGCGACGCCAGCGGGTTTGCCTCTGTCTGTTACGATGACGAAGGGGCGATCGTGATCCTGATGCAGCGCCTGTATGAACAGGGCCATCGGCATATTAGCTATCTCGGCGTGCCGCATGCTGACATCACCACCGGCAAGCGTCGCCACGAAGCGTACCTGGCGTTTTGTAAAAAACACAATCTCCCCGCCGTGGCCGCGCTGCCTGGTCTGGGTATGAAACAGGGATATGAACAGGTCGCCAGCGTGCTGACGTCACAAACCACCGCCCTGGTATGCGCCACGGATACCCTTGCATTGGGTGCGAGCAAATATTTGCAGGAGCAGCGCATCGGGGAACTGCAATTAGCGAGCGTGGGAAGCACGCCACTGATGAAGTTCTTACACCCGGAGATTATCAGCGTTGATCCGGGTTACGCCGAGTCTGGCCGGCAGGCTGCCGCGCAGCTGATCGAGCAGATTACCGGGCGAACCGAGCCCCGTCAGATCGTTATCCCAGCCCATCTCTCATAATTCTTTTGAATAGATTATTGTGATCTTCGCCCGATTTCGGGAACGTTCCCATTTTCGCCGTCACGTTGAAGGAGTAGGCTTGCGCACAGGTCATAACCCCTATCACCATCTGTCATGAGGTTTCATGATGAGTAAAGTCAAACAAACAGATATCGATCAGCTGATCGTCCTGGTCGGCGGACGCGATAACATCGCCACCGTCAGCCATTGCATTACCCGCCTGCGCTTCGTGCTTAACGATCCGGCCAAAGCCAACCCGAAGGCCATTGAAGAGCTTTCTATGGTTAAAGGCTGCTTCACCAACGCCGGGCAGTTTCAGGTGGTGATTGGTACCGAAGTGGGCGATTACTATCAGGCTCTGCTGGCGACTACCGGGCACTCTTCCGCCGATAAAGAGCAGGCGAAGAAGGCCGCGCGCCAGAATATGAAATGGCATGAGCAGCTGATTTCCCATTTTGCGGAGATCTTCTTCCCGCTGCTGCCAGCGCTGATCAGCGGGGGCTTAATTCTGGGCTTCCGTAACGTCATCGGCGATGTGCCAATGAGCGACGGCAAAACCCTGGCGCAGATGTACCCGGCGCTGCAAAGCATCTATGACTTCCTGTGGCTGATTGGCGAAGCGATCTTCTTCTATCTGCCGGTCGGGATCTGCTGGTCCGCGGTGCGCAAAATGGGCGGAACGCCAATTCTCGGTATCGTGCTCGGCGTGACGCTGGTCTCTCCGCAGTTAATGAACGCTTACTTACTTGGTCAGCAAACGCCAGAGGTGTGGAACTTTGGCCTGTTTACCATCGCCAAAGTGGGCTATCAGGCGCAGGTGATCCCGGCATTGCTGGCGGGCCTGGCGCTGGGCTTTATTGAGACGCGCCTGAAGCGCATCGTGCCGGATTACCTCTATCTGGTTGTGGTCCCGGTCTGCTCGCTGATCCTGGCGGTGTTCCTGGCGCACGCCTTTATCGGTCCGTTTGGCCGCATGATTGGCGACGGCGTGGCCTTCGCGGTCCGTCACCTGATGACCGGCAGCTTCGCGCCAATCGGTGCCGCGCTGTTTGGCTTCCTCTACGCTCCGCTGGTGATCACCGGCGTGCACCAGACCACGCTGGCGATTGATATGCAGATGATCCAGAGCCTCGGCGGTACGCCTGTCTGGCCGATCATCGCCCTGTCTAACATTGCGCAGGCCTCGGCGGTAACCGGCATCATCATCGTCAGCCGTAAGCACAACGAGCGAGAGATCTCCGTTCCGGCTGCCATCTCCGCTTACCTCGGCGTCACTGAACCGGCGATGTACGGTATCAACCTGAAATACCGCTTCCCGATGCTCTGCGCGATGATCGGCTCCGGTCTGGCGGGCTTGCTGTGCGGCCTGAACAGCGTGATGGCGAACGGGATTGGCGTCGGCGGCCTGCCGGGTATCCTCTCCATTCAGCCCGCGTTCTGGCAGGTATTTGCGCTGGCGATGGCGGTGGCGATTATCATCCCAATGGCGCTGACTACTGTGGTTTACCAGCGTAAGTTCCGTCAGGGCACGTTGCAGATTGTTTAATTCTCTCTTTCGGGGCGCAGTTGCGCCCCTTCGCATTTGCAGGAACGTACTATGAATACCCTTCCTCACTGGTGGCAGAACGGCGTCATCTATCAGATTTACCCAAAGAGTTTCCAGGACACCACCGGCAGCGGCACGGGCGATCTGCGCGGCGTGACGCAGCGCCTGGACTACCTGAAAACCCTCGGCATTGACGCCATCTGGCTGACGCCGTTTTATATCTCCCCGCAGGTGGATAACGGTTACGACGTGGCGAACTACACTGCCATCGATCCGACCTACGGCACGCTGGACGACTTTGACGAGCTGGTTGCCCGGGCGCATGAACGCGGCATCCGCATCGTGCTGGATATGGTCTTTAACCACACGTCCACGCAGCACGCCTGGTTCCGTGAGTCGCTGGATAAAGCGAGTCCGTACCGCCAGTTCTATATCTGGCGCGACGGTACGCCGGATACGCTTCCCAACAACTGGCGCTCCAAATTTGGCGGCAACGCCTGGCGCTGGCACGCCGAAAGCGAGCAGTATTATCTGCACCTGTTCGCACCGGAGCAGGCGGATCTCAACTGGGAAAACCCGGCGGTGCGCGCCGAGCTGAAAAAAGTGTGCGAGTTCTGGGCCGATCGCGGCGTGGACGGCTTGCGTCTGGACGTGATTAACCTGATTTCAAAAGATCAGGATTTCCCGGACGATACCCTCGGCGACGGTCGCCGCTTCTACACTGACGGGCCGCGCATCCACGAATATCTCCAGGAGATGAGCCGCGACGTCTTTACGCCGCGTAATCTGATGACGGTGGGCGAGATGTCCTCCACCTCGCTGGAGAACTGCCAACAGTACGCGTCTCTTGACGGCCGCGAGCTGTCGATGACCTTTAACTTCCACCACCTCAAGGTAGACTACCCCGGCGGCGAAAAATGGACGAAGGCGAAGCCGGACTTCGTGGCGCTAAAAACCCTTTTCCGCCACTGGCAGCAGGGGATGCACAACAAAGCCTGGAACGCGCTGTTCTGGTGTAACCATGACCAGCCGCGCATCGTGTCGCGCTTTGGTGACGAAGGGGAACACCGCGTGGCGGCGGCGAAAATGCTCGGCATGGTGCTGCACGGGATGCAGGGCACGCCGTATATCTACCAGGGTGAAGAACTGGGTATGACCAAACCGCATTTCAGCCGTATCACCGACTACCGCGACGTGGAAAGCCTGAACATGTTCGCCGAACAGCGGGCTAACGGTCGCGATACGGATGAACTACTGGCGATTCTGGCGAGTAAGTCACGCGATAATGGCCGCACGCCGATGCAGTGGGACGCCTCGCATAATGCGGGCTTTACCGAGGCCGAGCCGTGGATTGGCGTCTGCGACAACTACGAAACCGTGAACGCCCGCGCGGCGCTGGACGACCCCGATTCGGTGTTTTACACCTATCAGACGCTGATTCGCCTGCGCAAAACCTTGTCGGTACTGACGTGGGGAGACTATGAAGATTTGCTTCCGGATCACCCTTCCCTGTGGTGCTACCGCCGCCAGTGGCAAGGACAAACGCTGATGGTGGTGGCGAACCTGAGCCACGCGCGCCAGCAGTGGCAGCCCGCCCCCGTAGAGGGAGCATGGCGGGTGGCACTCAGCAACTATGAAGAGGTTCCCTTCCGACCCGATACGTTGCTATTGCGCCCGTTTGAAGCTATCTGGTGGGTGCAGGAATAAACCTCAGGAGATACAGCATGCTGTATCTCTTTTTTTATGTTTAGCGATACGCTAAATGTACGACGATAACTTTTACAATATGGCGCACTCAAAATAAAAATAGCCTGCCAATTAAATAACCTCGGCAGGATATTATGAAAAAGATAATTATTAAAGCAACGTGTATTAGCGCATTATTATTGAGCACACAGGGATGGTGCGGGAATACGTCCGTCGACCTTCGCTTTGGTCATAATACGCGCTCAGACGTAAATGATTCACGCATTAAGGTCATGCATCAGGCGAATAACGGTTTTTACTTCTCCGTTGAAGCCGCACAAAACCATAATGATACGTTTTTTGGTGATACCGACAGATATAATCCCGACGACAAGGGGTTAACGGAAGCGGCACAGGAAATCGAAACGCGCTGGCGTTTTGATCTGGGAAATGGTTTCGCCGTTGCGCCTGGCATGGTGACGGTTTTCACCGCCAGCAATACGCATTACCGCCCCTTCATTCAGGGCTGGAAAGCCTTCGATAACGGTCTGAATCTCTCCGCCCGTTACCGCTATAACACCGTCAATGACGCGCACAGCGATAAAGAACTCGACGGCAGCGGTTATACTCGCCGCCAGTCACACCAGTTCGACATTTGGTTCGCGTATAACATCGGCAAATTCGGTATGTCCTATAACCCGCGCTTTCGCTGGCAGGATAACGTCGATCAGGGAACCGGGGATGACACCTACTGGGAGCATACCGTCGCGTTCAACTACAAGCTCGACGATGGCTGGACGCCATACGTCGAACTGGTTTCACTGGATAAAACGTACATCAATAATGACGGCAACCATGAAAATGATTATGCCGTACGTCTGGGAATAGTGAAGCAGCTCTGACGGCCTGACTACACCGTATCGTGCTGTAGCAGCCTACAGCCGATACGGTCCACGGCGCTTAACAGTTCAAGCTGCCCTTCCCGCTGATACAGCGAAACCGCATTAATGTCGATTGGTAACGGCCAGCATAGCGTTGAGATCGACGCCAGTGTCGACCCCTGACGGGTAATCGCAATAATCTTCAACCCTTTGCGCAGCGCGTTACGCGCCATTTCAATCAGCGACTGCGTCTCCCCGGATTTACTGATCAACACCAGCGTCCCCTTCGATACGCGTGTCAACTGGTGCATGTCATTCAAAATAAGGTGCGGCAGGCTCGCCAGCGACAAAAAGCGCGACAGGTAGTTGAGGCTGGTGAGCGAGGCTCCCCGTGCGTAAAGATAGATATGGCTGGAATGCGTAAGCAACCTGGACACGTCTGTCACAATATCATCCGGCTGCGGCCCCACGTCGGGTGTAGCAGGTGCAGGTGTAAAATGGTCGCGTAAAAAACGGTACCGAAGCTCGGTATAGCTTTTATAGCCCATTTTTTTACATACACGATTAACGGATGTTGTCGTGGTAAAGGTATCACGGGCAATCTCTTTTGCCGATATATTAGAAATATTACACGCATGATGCTGAATGTATTCAAATATCAAACGTTCACTTCCCTGGAATGAATTCATCTATTACGCCCCGTTTAATCCCGAGATGATATTAACACAACAGAGAAATAGTCTCTGGAAGGCGCTTCACACATTGCATTTACGCGTATCACGATACGTAATTAGTATTAGCAAACATTAAAAACTGTTTTAGGTTCTCTTTATACTTCCCCTGTTTTCACATCCAGGGAATTATGACAATGACGAAACAAAAAGTTGTCGCGGTAACGGCCTGCCCGACAGGTATCGCACACACCTTTATAGCGGCGAATAAAATTATTGCATGGGCTAACGAGCACAATATCGAGGTAAAGGTCGAAACGCAGGGCAGCGACGGCGTTAAAAACCGCTTAACAAAACAGGATATCGCCTCCGCCACGGCCATTATTCTGGCAACCGACGTTCCCATTCAGGATGCCGAGCGTTTTGAAAACATTCCTCACCTTCAAACCCGCACACAAGAGCTGATCAAACATACCGATCGCTATCTGCGTCAGGCGCTGGCAAAGGAAAAAAACGTCACCACTGTCGCACAAGAAGACGATCTTCAGCGTTCGGCTTACCAGATTTTTATTGGCCATATTATGGCGGCCATCAGCTATATGCTGCCGGTGGTGGTGATGGGCGGGCTGATGATGGCGACGGCCAAAATAACCGGGCAGTTTATTAACATCGAACATTCGCCGTTCAGCGTGCTGGATAAAGTGGGCTTTATGACCATTAAGTTCATGTATCCCGTTTTTGCGATGTATCTGGCGTTTTCCATTGCCGGTAAACCGGCACTCATCCCCGGTCTTATTGGCGGCATCATGTCAGACGAAGTCTATAAGCGCTTCTTTGATATCGAAGGCTTTATGCCATCCGGCTTTTTCGGCGCCATTGGTATCGGCTTTTTTGTGGGCTATCTGGTGCGCTGGCTCAATGATTCGATTCACGTCCGCCAGCAGCTCACCACCATTAAAACCATGCTGCTCGTCCCGCTGATCACCGGCATTACGCTGGTGATGGTCATGGAATATTTGATTAACCCGATTTTTGGCTCGCTTAACCAGCTGATGGTGGTCTTTTTTACCTCGGCAGGTGACACCGGGCGCGGGTTCTATTCCGCGATGATCGCCGCGGGCACCGCGTTCGACCTGGGCGGTCCGGTCAACAAGGCGGCAGGCTCGGTCGCGCTCGGCCTGAATGGCATGAGCGAGACGTTTGATTTAACCGCCCGCGAACTCTCCATCGTGATCCCCTCCATTGGCGTCGGCTTTGCTGCGTTCCTCAACGGCCGCTTTGGATTACCGGATGTCTTTAGCCAGGAAGAGAAAACCGTCGGTAGCACCTCGTTGTTGCTGGGCGTGATTGGGATCTCCGAAGGCGCGATCCCGTTCATCCTGAAAAACCCACGTCTGATCCCGGTGTTCATGACCGGTGCCGTCGCCGGCGCGCTGGTCGCCATTACCCTTGGCGTGAAGCAGACGCTGCCTCTGCCAGCCGTCTGGGGCTGGCCGCTGGCAACCAACGTGGCGGGCTACCTGGCGAGCGTCTTTATTGGCGCACTGATTTGCGCCCTGGGCGTGCTCTATGTCAGCCCAAAGAACGCCAGATAAGGGGAACGTCATGAATCAGATCCACGTCATTGCCCATACGCACTGGGATCAGGAGTGGTATTTCACCCGTCAGGACAGCATGGTGCTGGCGTCATATAATTTTGCGGACGTCATCAACACGCTGGAGCAGGACTCCGCTTACACCTGCTATCACCTTGACGGACAGATGGCGGTAGTGGAGGACTTTCTCGCCATCAATCCTGATTATCGCGCCAGGCTGGAAAAGCTGGTCAGAGAAAAAAGGATCTTCGTAGGGCCATGGTATACCCAGACGGACACCTACAACGTGCATGGCGAATCGATTATCCGCAACCTGAAGTACGGCATTTTTTCTGCCCGGACGCTGGGGCATGCGATGCAGGTTGGGTATCTTCCGGATACCTTTGGCCACAATGCGCAAATGCCCACGATCTTGCAGGGCTGCAATATCGACAATATCGTCTTCTGGCGCGGTATCGATCACGACAGGCACGCCAAAAGCAGCCAGTTCCTCTGGCGCGCACCCTCAGGTGCGACCGTCATCGCCTGTGCGATGGCGCTCGGTTATGGCGCGGCTAAAAACATGCGTTCGGAAGCCTCCCATCTCCGGGGAAAAATCTACCCGATGACCACACTTTTGCGTTCACGGGCCGGTCTAAACGACCTGCTCCTGCCCTGCGGCGGCGATCAGGTCAGCATCGACCCGGCGCTGCCGAAAATCCTGGAGGTCGCCAGCGCACAGTCCCCGGATCAGGACCGTTACTTCATCAGCTCTCTGGAGCGTTATGTAGAAACCCTTCGCGCGCAGCGTGAACAGTTTGAGCTCCTGGAAGGAGAGCTGAAATCGCCGCGCTACACCCGCATCCATAAAACGATCGGCTCCGTGCGCTACGACATCAAAAAGAAAAACGATGAGGTTGAACAATTCATCCTGCGACAGCTGGAGCCGACAATCGCAATGGCGCGTCACCAGGGGATTCCGGTCAACCTCGCGGTAGTCGACACCCTCTGGAAAAAGCTGTTGCGAAACCATGCCCACGATTCCATTGGCGGCTGTAATAGCGATGCCACCAACCGCGACATTCTGCATCGTATGGAACAAACCGAACAGCTGTGCCATAGCCTGTGGAATCTGGTGGTGAAAACCCTGGCCGCCGCCTGCGTTCAGGATGGCGACCTGCTGATTTTTAACTCGCTGGCTACCCCAACGCAGCGCGTGGTGATAGCCACACTGTATAGCCGGGCGGATAATATCGCCCTGACGCATCAGGGGCAGCCCATCCCTTTCGACGTCCTGGAAAGAGACATTCTGCCCGGCGGAACGGCGATCTCCCTTACCGCCGAGGGCGAGTGCGAGACGCCCCTTCTCCCTTATTACCGCTGGCACGTTGCGGTAAAGACACCGGTTCTGCCGCCGATCGGCTATTTCACCGTTAACGTTGAAGAAGACCCTGCGCCTTTCCTGGCGTCTGAAAAGATAAAGGGCAGCGAGATTGAGAATGCGCATTATCGACTGTCGCTGGATGCCGGAACGCTTACCCTGCATGACAAACGCAGCGGCAGACGTATCCCCTCTTTCTTTACCTTTGAAGACTGCGCGGACGCGGGCGACAGCTACGATTTCTCACCGCTTGCGGGCGACGCGCCGACGCGCTGTTCGCATTTTACGCTCGTCGACGGCGTAAAAACGCCGCTTGTCGAAAAGCTGACCGTCGAGGCCACAATGCGTCTTCCGCAGGATCTCGCCAGCCGTCAGGATACGGCCCGAACGCCGTTATCCATTCGTCTGGTCTGCGAATTACGCCACGACGATCCGAATCTGTATGTCGAGGCTTCGCTGGAAAACAGCCACTGCGATCACCGGCTACGTTTACTGATCGGCAGCGATGTTCACACCCGTCACGCTATCGCCTCACAGCCCTTCGCAATCATCCAGCGCGAAACGGGATATGACGGTGAACACTGGCAAGAACGCTATCGCGAGAAGCCCGTGGATATCGAAACCAGCGAGGGCATTATCGCTGTCACGGAACCGGGTAAAGCGCTGGTTGTGACTAGCCGTGGCATGAAAGAATTTCAGATTATCGGCAGCGAACCCGCTGCTATTGCCCTGACGATGTTTAAATCGACGGGCGTGCTCGGACGCAGCGATCTCGAATGGCGACCGGGTCGGGCCTCCGGCATCAATAATACGGTGGTTGAGACTCCTGATGCCCAGTTGCTGAAACCGTTGCGCTTTTCATTCACCGTCGCGCTGGCCGACAACGCCGACCACCTCACGCTGCGCCAGCTGGAAAATCAGGCGGCTGGACAGCCCTTCACCTACCAACGGCAAACGCTACACACGCTCGATCACCGTCTTGAGCGCTTTTCGTTGCGTCTGCCCGAGCGCAGGCTTCCGGCAGAGTTCTCGCTACTGACCGTGCCGGAGCCGCTCATCCTTTCCGCTCTGCCCCATGCGCAGCTGCTGCATGGCACCGTCTTACGCGTATTTAACGCCGGGACACAACCGGCTCCCGTCCCGGAAAGTCTGGCAGTGTTACGGCAGATCAACTATCTGGAAGAGCCGATGCAACCGGTAACGGCGATCCTCCCCTCCGCAACCTGCGATTTTTTGATTGAGGCTTAATATGAACTTGCTGGCATTGACGCATCCCGATCTGGTGTTTATCAACCCGCCCCAACGTACGCCGGAAGCAGTGATCCGTTGGCTCACCGAGCCGCTCGCCAGGCGGAAGGTCATCAACGATCGAGAGGCATTTATCGAAAGCGTTTTACAACGTGAAAGTGAAGGCCCTACCGCGCTGGGTGAAGCGCTCGCCGTCCCGCACGGTAAAACCGAGGCGGTGCAACAGGCGGCATTTTGTCTGGCGCTCTTTGACGATCCGATATGCTGGCCGGGGCTGGAGGGTGATGAAGAGGTGAGGATGGTTTTCCTGCTCGCCATTCCGCCAGCGGAAGCAGGCAGTACGCATATGCACCTGCTGACGACGCTGACCAGCAGACTCACGGATGAGCGGGTGCGTGAGCAATTGCTGGCGGCGCGTACGCGGGAAGAGGCGATGTCTGCGCTGAGTAATGAAGGTTCTCAAAAACAGGACGATGCCCCCGAAAGCTCTCTTCTCATCCCGTTGGTACTGGGCTGCATCGTTACCGTAGCCTTTTTGCAGGCAGGGTTGAGCTGGGCCTGCGGGGTGAGTTAATCGAGCAGCGCTCAGCACAGGCTCTGCTGAGCGCTTGTTTTTGTTGAATAATTAATCAGATTTTTCCTTCGAGTCTTTACAATTGCCCCAGCGCCCGCCGTATGTACTCTCGTCTTTTTACTTTGTTCTGCATCAAAAAAATCGCAAACTTGTTTGATGCAAATCACTATATGTAGCACTTAAAATGCACGCCGACCCAACATCTTGTATTTATCGTCTACTATTCCAACAACAAGACGGCGCGAACGCTGGCCGGAATTGTGGATAACACGAGCTGGGCACGCGGGAAGTCTTTGCCGCGGCGAGGAATACGTCCGGTGAATACTTCTCCACCTTTGTGGATAACCTGTTTTTAAAATGGAGTGATCATGACACCGCATGTGATGAAACGTGATGGCTGTAAAGTGCCGTTTAAATCAGAGCGCATCAAAGAAGCCATTCTGCGTGCAGCTAAAGCAGCGGGAGTCGATGACGCAGATTACTGCGCCACCGTCGCAGAAGTCGTTAGCAGCCAGATGCATGAACGCAGCCAGGTGGATATCAACGAGATCCAGACCGCGGTTGAAAACCAGCTGATGTCTGGTCCGTACAAGCAGCTGGCGCGCGCCTACATTGAGTATCGTCACGACCGTGACGTCCAGCGTGAGAAACGCGGTCGCCTGAACCAGGAGATCCGCGGCCTGGTAGAGCAAACCAACTCGTCGCTGCTCAATGAAAATGCCAACAAAGACAGCAAAGTGATCCCAACCCAGCGCGACCTGCTGGCCGGTATCGTCGCCAAGCACTATGCCCGCCAGCACCTGCTGCCGCGCGACGTGGTGTCTGCGCACGAGCGCGGTGAGATCCACTATCACGATCTCGACTACTCGCCGTTCTTCCCGATGTTTAACTGCATGCTGATCGACCTGAAAGGCATGCTGACCCACGGTTTTAAAATGGGTAACGCCGAGATTGAGCCGCCGAAATCCATCTCCACCGCGACGGCGGTAACGGCGCAGATCATCGCCCAGGTGGCGAGCCACATCTATGGCGGCACCACCATTAACCGCATCGATGAAGTGCTGGCCCCGTTCGTGGCCGAGAGCTTCAACAAACACCGTAAAACGGCGGAAGAGTGGCAGATCCCGGATGCCGACGGTTACGCCCGTTCCCGCACCGAGAAAGAGTGCTACGACGCGTTCCAGTCGCTGGAATATGAGGTAAACACGCTGCACACCGCCAACGGCCAGACGCCGTTTGTGACCTTCGGGTTTGGCCTCGGCACCAGCTGGGAATCACGCCTGATCCAGCAGTCTATTCTGCGCAACCGCATCTCCGGCCTCGGTAAAAACCGTAAAACGGCGGTGTTCCCGAAACTGGTGTTCGCCATTCGCGACGGCCTGAACCACAAGTTTGGCGATCCGAACTATGACATCAAGCAGCTGGCGCTGGAGTGCGCGAGCAAGCGTATGTACCCGGACATCCTCAACTACGATCAGGTTGTGAAAGTCACCGGTTCGTTTAAAACGCCAATGGGCTGCCGCAGCTTCCTCGGCGTGTACGAAGATGAGAACGGCGAGCAGATCCACGACGGGCGCAACAACCTGGGCGTCATCAGCCTGAACCTGCCGCGCATCGCGCTGGAAGCTAAAGGGAATGAAGCGGCCTTCTGGACGCTGCTGGATGAACGTTTACAGCTGGCACGTAAGGCGCTTATGACCCGCATCGCCCGTCTTGAAGGGGTGAAAGCCCGCGTCGCGCCAATTCTCTATATGGAAGGAGCCTGCGGCGTGCGCCTGAAGGCGGACGATGATGTGTCGGAGATCTTCAAAAACGGTCGCGCATCGATCTCTCTTGGCTATATCGGCATTCACGAAACGATTAACGCGCTGTTTGGCGACAAGCACATCTATGACAACGACGCCCTGCGTGAGAAAGGTATCGCGATTGTGCAGCGCCTGCGCGATGCGGTAGACCAGTGGAAAGAGGAAACTGGCTACGGTTTCAGCCTGTACAGCACGCCGAGCGAAAACCTCTGCGATCGCTTCTGCCGTCTGGACACCGCCGAGTTCGGCATCGTGGAAGGCGTGACCGACAAAGGTTACTACACCAACAGCTTCCACCTCGATGTGGAGAAGAAGGTGAACCCGTACGACAAGATCGACTTTGAAGCGGCCTATCCGCCCATCGCGAACGGCGGTTTTATCTGCTACGGCGAGTACCCGAACATTCAGCACAACCTGAAGGCGCTGGAAGACGTGTGGGATTACAGCTATCAGCACGTGCCGTACTACGGAACCAACACGCCAATTGACGAGTGCTACGAGTGCGGCTTTACCGGTGAGTTCGAATGCACCAGCAAAGGCTTCACCTGCCCGAAATGCGGTAACCACGACGCAGCCCGCGTCTCCGTGACCCGCCGCGTGTGCGGCTACCTCGGCAGCCCGGATGCCCGTCCGTTTAACGCCGGTAAGCAGGAAGAGGTGAAGCGCAGGGTGAAACATCTGGGGAATGGGCAGATCGGGTAATCCGCTGCCACGTTAATGCCCGGTGGCGCTGCGCTTACCGGGCCTACGGACCGCTCTCTTTTGTAGGCCGGGTAAGCGCAGCGCCACCCGGCGTGGTTATTCGCGATGAACTATCACCAGTACTACCCCGTCGACATCGTCAACGGCCCCGGCACCCGCTGCACCCTGTTTGTATCAGGCTGCGTTCACGAGTGCCCCGGCTGCTACAACAAAAGCACCTGGCGCCTGAACTCGGGTATGCCGTTTACCGCTGAGATGGAAGACCGCATCATCAACGACCTGAACGACACGCGCATCAAACGCCAGGGGATCTCGCTCTCCGGCGGCGACCCGCTCCATCCGCAAAACGTGCCGGCGATCCTGAAGCTGGTAAAACGCATCCGCCGCGAGTGCGCGGGAAAAGACGTCTGGGTCTGGACGGGCTATAAGCTGGATGAACTGAATGCGCAGCAGATGGAAGTGGTGGATCTGATTAACGTTCTGGTCGACGGCAAGTTCGTGCAGGATCTAAAAGATCCTATGCTTATCTGGCGCGGCAGCAGCAACCAGGTTGTGCATCATCTGCGTTGAATGAAGGCGGATATCCTCTGTCCGCCTGAACGTCAAAACCGACTCAAACTCTCCATCGCCTCAGCCTTAAACGCCGCAAAATTCTCGCACTGGCACAGGCGCGCCATCGCGCGTTCACGCAGGAAGGTGACAAAGATGTCGTAAATCGCCATTGCCTCTTCGTACTCGCTTTTGCTGATGGCGAGCAGGAAGATGACATGGGCGGTTTCATCTCCCCACTGAATGCCCTGCGGCGCCAGCACGGTGTAGACCACCGTTTTTTGCGCCAGCAGCCCGAGGGAGTGCGGCAGCGCGATGCCGTCGCCGAGCATGGTGCTGACAATGGCTTCACGCTCGATAACCGATTCCAGAAACTCCGCGCCGACAAAACCTTCCCCTTCAAGCTGCCCGCACAGTTCGCGGAACAGCGTTTGCTGGTCGACAGGCTTGTCGAGAATGCGGAAATGGGCCGCGTCGAAGTATTTTTCCAGCATCCACGGGCGGGTGCGATCCACCAGCACCAGCTTGCCGATCTGCTCTAACTGATAATCGGTCGGGAACGGGGCGATCATCACCACCGGTTTGGATTTTTCGCTCACGCGGGCGGTGGAGATCACGAAGTCTTCGCCAATGGCATCGGCAAGCTCGTACTCACGAAGGGTGAGCGTGCGCGTCACCTCAATCTGCGGATATTTACGCTGAAGTACCGCCTCGATCATGCGCACCATCGCGTTACCGGCATCGCATACCAGCAGCACCCGCGGCTGGCGCTGGTAGCCGATATTGTAATGGCGCTCCAGCCCGACGCCGATATGCAGCACCAGAAAACCAATTTCGTTTTCGCTGATCACATACGGGGTGTATTTGCCCCAGCTCGACACCGCCGCGAGGGTCATATCCCACGCCATCGGGTAGTGCTGCTTGATGTTATCCAGCAGCGGATTGGGGATCATGATTTGATACCGCACGCGGGTGATCATGGTTTTGATGTGCGTGAGCAGATCTGCATGCAGTTGCTCATCGCTCAGCAGGTTGTAGTTATAGTGGGTGTTGATGTAGCGCAGAATGTAGTTGACCAGCGCTTCATCGTCGTCGGCGTTAATCGCGCTGGGGGCGATCTCCTGGATCTGCCGCGCCGCAATGTGCACGCACAGCCAGCTCTCTTCTGACGGCGAAAGCGCTTTGCCCGCCAGCTCCTGGATAGCCACCGCGATATCTTTCGCCGCCTCACGCACGTTCTCTTCCACGTCCTCCGCGTGGAATTCCGGCAGCGGATACCCCTCGCTGATGCGCCGCACCGACACCGCGCAGTACAGGCGCAGGAACAGCTCGCCTTCATCGGTCAGGCGAATGTGATGGCGCGTCAGCGCATCGTGCAGCACCGGCACCATCTTTTCCGCCACCCCCGCGTTCAACGCCACGTCGGTCACCAGCGGGTTCAGGCTGTCCTGCTGCGCCAGCTCCCACAGAAGGTCGGTCAGGCAGGCGCGGATCGCCATCTCGCTGCCAAACAGCTTCATCCCGTGGCGCGGGCGGGTTTCCAGCGTCAGGTTGTAACGGTGAAACCACTCACGCACTTCCACCATGTCGCTCTGCAACGTGGCCCGGCTGACGAACCACTCATCGGCCAGATCCTCCAGCTTGAGGGAAAAGGCTGACGTCAGAAAACGCACCACCAGATAGTGCACGCGCTCCGGTCCGGTTCGCGGAATACGCAGCGCGCGCGGGTGGGACGCCTGCAATTGTTGATAGCGCACCACATCATTAATTTTGAGCTGATAGCCGTTGCCCCGGCTCAAAATGAACTGCGCGCCGTGGCTGGCCAGCAGCGCGTTCAGGGCGGTGATATCCGCCCGGACGGTTCGCGTGGAGACCGACAGCCGCTGCGCCAGCTCGTCCTGCGGCAGCGTCTCGTTTTGCAACAGATCGAAAAGTTGCGCTAAACGTTGGTTCGGAAATCGCACGTCGTTGTCCTCTTACTGCTCAGGGTGAAATGACCATCTGGGATGGGCTGCCGACCGGGGTATAGTCTGGCTCGGCGCTCAGCTTGCCGTCCGGCGCCACGCGGAAACGGGTAATGTTGTCGCTGCGCTGGTTCATGACGTACAGCCAGCGACCCTGCTTATCCAGCGTCAGGGTGCGCGGATAGTCGCCGCGCGTCCAGACATCATTCTGATGCGTCAGCGTACCCTCTGCCGTTACGGTAAAGTGCCCGATGCTGTTATGCAAACGGTTAGCGACATACAGCTGTTTCCCGTCGGCGCTTAGCGCCAGCCCGGCAGCAAAACTGGTGCCTTTATAACCGTCCGGCAAGGCTGAAACCGTTTTACCCTCTTTCAGCCTGCCATTACTGTCCAGCGCATAATGGGTGAGCGTAGACGCCTCTTCGTTAATCAGCCACAGGGCATCGCCTTTCGGCGTAAAGACGAAGTGGCGCGGCCCGGCCCCTTTTGAGGAGGCGCTGATAAATGGCGGATCGTTCGGAGTCAGCTTCCCGGTTTGATCGTCAAAACGGTACTGATAGATGCGATCCAGCCCCAGATCGGTGGAAAAAACGTATTTCCCGCCCGGATCGGCGGCGATCATGTGCGCATGTGGGCCGTTATGATCGCTGATGGCGAAACTGCCTTCGACGGCAGCTTCCGGCTTCGCCGCGCCCGGTTCGCCTTTGTCCTGATGGGTGTCCGTAGCATCGCCCAGGCTGCCGTCTGCGTTAACGGGCAGCACCGCGACAGTTCCGCTGACGTAGTTTGCCACCAGCAGATGTTTGCCGTTCGGCGTCAGGGAAAGATACACCGGCCCCGCGCCGCCGGAGGACACCTGATTCAGCTCGCTCAGCGCGCCGTTATCACCGATGCGCAGCGCCTGCACCACGCCCTGCTCCACTTCGCTTGCCAGATACAGCGTTTTGCCGTCGTGTGAGACGGTTAACTGCGCGGCGTTCGGCAGTTTGCTCACCAGTGTTTTATCGTTCAGCGCACCGGTTTGCGGATCGACGGTAAAGCGGTACAGCCCTTCACCGTTCGGATTATAGGTGCCCACCCAGGCGTACTGGGTTTGAGCGATTGCAGAGGTAGCAAGTAAAGAGAGTGAAGCGACAAGCAGGGTACGGGTGTGCATGGTGGCTCCTTCGGGTGTGTGCGGTTTGTTTCCCCTCGCCCCAGCCCTCTCCCAAAGGGAGAGGGGGTAAAGGTTCCCTCTCCCGGTGGGAGAGGGTTAGGGTGAGGGGCAGGTTCTACTTAACCAGCTTCTTCGTCATCGCCAGCAGCGTACGCACATCTTCCGGACGCGTATCACCGCTGGCTTTATCGATAATCGAGCTGTAGATATGCGGGATGATTTTGCTCACGCCCGCATCCAGGGCGATCTGCAAGATCGCCTCGAAGTTCTCCAGATCGATTCCCCCGGTCGGCTCCAGCCAGAAGTCGTGACGGGCGCAGGCTTCCGCCACCGCCTGGTATTCGTCACGGCATTTCAGGCCGCCCATCGGGAAGTACTTGATGGAGCTGCCGCCGAAATCTTTCAGCAGGGCGATAGCGGTTTCAACCGGCACTATGCCGTCCATAGCTGCGCTGCTCAGCGGGCCGGTGGAGATTTTCACCATGCCGACGGTGCCGGTCGGGGAGACCAGACCGTTGACCACCGACTCATTCTGCCCCAGCAGCGCGCGGCTGGTGGCCACGCCGGTAAAGACCTGGTTAACGTGCTGCGGCTGCACCTGGCGGGAGATTTCACTCACCATCGCCGACTGGTTCGGGTCGCCCGCGCCCAGCCCCACGGAGAGCGCATTATCAATCAGCGCGGCGTATTCGCGCATGTCCGCAACCGCGCTCGCCACGTCCGGGTAATTTTTGGAGAGCACGCCCACCAGCACGTGACCTTCCGCCGCCTCGTAAATGGCGCTGGCGTTGGCCTTTGAGCCTGCCAGCACGTTCAGGCAGACGCGGTCACGGTAAAAGTTGGGGGTCAGTTTCATGCTTTTTTCTCCTGTCCTAATACTTCGCTAATGCGGCGGTACACGATGTTCAGCTGGTCAGCATTCACGCTGCGCACGTCCGCCTCGATAATCCCTTCGTTGGCCTTATAACCACGGAAGTAAATGGCGTATTCGCCCTGTTTCAGCTTCGCCACCAGATCGCCCGTGCCGACGCCCGTAGCGGCTTCGTCGAACTTAATCTCGGTACGGGCGATATCGCGACCGGCGCTGTCCCAGACCACGCGCGCGGTCACGCCGTTCAGGGTGTTCAACGCGTCGATAAACGGCGTCATCTTCGCCACCATCTCGGCCCCGCTCTCTTTGGTCGCCGTCAGGTAGTGTTCGATGGCGCAGGTCAGGCCCAGGATACCCTCTTTGCCCACTTTCATCGCGCGACCAATGCCCGCCGTCTGGCGCTTCACCCACTCAACGTACTGGGTTTTGCCGATCACCAGCCCGCTGGTTGGCCCTTCGATCGCCTTCGCGCCGCTGTAGATCACCAGATCGGCACCGGAGCGGTAGTAGGCGTGCAGATCTTCTTCCGCCGCCGCATCGACGATCAGCGGGAGATCGTGCTTGCGCGCCACGACCGCCGCCTGCTCGACGCTGAGCATGCTTTTCTGCACGCAGTGGTGCGATTTGATGTAGAGGATCGCCGCCGTGCGCGGAGTGATCGCCGCCGCCAGCTGATCGGCAGAGCATTCGTTGGCGTAGCCCGCCTCCACCAGCTTGCCGCCGCCCAGCGCCACCATGGTGCCCACCGGCGCGCCAAAGTTCACGTTGTGGCCTTTCGGCAGGACGATTTCGTTGTTTTCAATCGGTGTGACGTGCAGGTTTTCCAGCAGCCAGTCGCTGTCTTTCACCAGCACCGCCGCCACGGACTGGGCAATGCCCGCCGACGCGCAGGAGACCACCGTCGCCCCTTCCACCTCCAGCAGCTTCGCGATGTATTCCCCGGTTTTATTGACCAGATCCTTCATCTCGAAATAGTGATTCATGCCGTCCATCGCCGCCTGCACCACTTCCGGGCGCGGCGTGGAGACACCCAGCGCCGTCATGCGGCCAGAGGTGTTGATAACCTGCTTTAAGTTGTACTTCTCATAAATCGAAGGCATGTTCCGTGCTCCCTTGTTCGGTCATGTAGCCCTTGCCCGCGCGGATCGCGGCAAGCGGCATCAGAATGTGTTCAGCCTGTAGGCTGTCGTTTTCGGCATCCGTCAGCACCGTCGGCTGGCGCTTGAGCGTAAACAGCGTCAGATCGGCGTCGAGGCCAGGCTGAATGCGGCCTTTGCGCGTCAGGCGCAGGCCGTCGGCGGCGTTGGCCGTGACACAGTCAATCACCTGCGGCAATGACATGCCGATGGCGAGGAATTTCGACATCACGCTCGCCAGCGAGCCGACCGGGCCGTTGATGCGGTTGCGGCAGTAAATATCCGAGCTGATGGTATGCGGCAGAATGCCCATCGCAATGGCGCGCTTCGCCACTTCAAAGCTGAAGCTCGCCGTGCCGTGACCGACGTCCAGGCGCACGCCGCGCTTCAGCGCAGACGTAATGGAGGCGCGTAGCTCGCCGGAGGGCGTCAGAATGCGGTTAGGCTTGCCGTTGTAGCAGTGGGTGATGATGTCGCCGGAGCTCAGCAGCTCGGCAATCTCATCGAGGTTAGGCGGGTTGTTGCCGATGTGCACCATCAGCGGCAGGTCGCCGTTCTCTTTCTGAATCGCTTTCGCGCGCTCCAGCGGGGTGATGCCGTTTTCACCGACCACGCTGCTGCTCATGCGCGCCTTCAGGCCAACGATAAAATCCGGGTGGCGCGTCACCGCCTGCTTCACCGCATCGGCGTCAATATTCGCCATATTGGCCAGCTCGTTCTGGGCAATCAGCCCCACACGGGAGATGTTCAGCAGGGCAAACACCTCGGTGGAAGCCTTGCGGGTGATGGCGTAAAAATCGTCCACGTCGTCGGCGCCAGTGCTGCCCGCGTCCACCACGGTGGTGACGCCGGTGGCAATGCCCACGCTGTCCGGCTCGTCGTGGTAAATCGGGGAGTTCGGGTAGCAGTGGACGTGGGAGTCAATCCAGCCCGCGCTGACGAACACGTCGCCGTTCAGCTCAACCGTTTTGCGGGCGGGAGCGTCAATGTCGCCTGTCGCGGCAATCTTCCCGTCCTGGATGGCGATATCGGTCAGGGTATCGTCGGCGAGGCGCGCACGGCGCAGGAGTAAATCAAACATGAGGATCTCCTGATAAAGCGGGCACCGAAGCGCCCGCGGGTATTAAAGGGCGACCGGGAACAGCCAGCCCAAAATCATTGCGCCGAGGATGGCGCCACCGGTAATCGGCTTCTGCCAGATGTAGAACAGCAGCGCGCCTACCAGGGAACCGACGCCGATTGGAATGGAGGCGGTCATGGCGCTGAGGATAATCAACGGCCCGAGGAAGCGGCCGGAGGCGTTACCCGCGCCCATCATCACGTCTGCACCGTAGGTGGAGTTGCTCTGATTGATGGTGAACTTACGCGCCAGGATGATGACGTAGCCAATCGCCAGGCCAATCACCAGGCCGGTAATCAGCGCGGCAATGAAGTTGGTCACCGGGAACATGATCCCCGCGCCCAGCAGCAGCGCCGGAACGCCGAGGCCCACGCCGGTCTGGATCGCACCGCCGATATCGAGAATACCCACCAGCGAGCCTTCGATAATACGGGCGAACAGGAAGCTAGCACCGAACGCCGCCACCGCGCCGTAGACGCCGGTATCGATTCCCGCTTTCAGCATCGCCACGAAGGCCACTTCGTTAAACGCGCCGATGCCGTAGAGGTAGTACATGTGCGTCCCGGCGAAGACGCCGGAGGAGAGCAGGCCAACGAAGATCGGGAACGACCAGTCGGCATACCAAAAACCTTTATTCTGTTCCATTTAGAGGCTCCTGTTATTTACCGCTGAGCGAGTTGTGGATCATGTCGAGCCAGTTCGGCACGGTCAGATGGAAGGATTCGATCATCTTCATGTCGAAACCGCGGAAGAAGCCGCTCAGCACGAAGAGCAGGACGATCGCCGCCATCATCACTTTGGTGACGTGGTTCCAGCCACTCTCTTCAACACCTTTACCAATCAGAATACCCAGTACCAGACCCGGTACGGCGTTACCCATGATCAGCTGTGCCGCGCCGCCAAAGATGGTGGCCCAGAAGCCCGATTTTTTACCCGCGTCGATGGCCGCCAGCCAGAAGATCACCGGCATCACGGTGTTGACCAGCAGGTTCGCCGCCGGTACCAGCACCTTCACGGCGGTCACCTGAAGCGCTGCCGGAACGGAGGAGGCGGTCAGGTTAAGGAAGGTCACGACAATCATGCCGATGATGCCGCAGGCAATCGCCATTTTGCGCGGGTCATGCAGCGTTTCACCGACGTTACGGTTTTTAATCATCAGTGCAGCAGCACCCCAGTTCGGGATGATGCGGTGGTCAACGTCCTGTGTGAAGGCACCTGCGGCCACGGAAGAGGCCCAGGCGTTAAAGAAGAAACCTAACCCAAAGGAGAAGTGGGACGCCGGATCCCCTTCGCAGGAGTTCAGTTCCCCCAACGTACGAAACGCGCCCATACCCTGAGTGGTAGGCGCATGAAACATGCGTGCAGCCCCGGCGCCAACACCGACGCCAACCAGGCCGCCAATGATGAGCGATTTTATTAATATAATTAAGAACATCAGTCTGCCCTTTTATGAATAATCAGCGTTGCGTGACGAAATCCACCTGGTCGAGATTGATGGCGGTCACGTTGACGGTCACATCCAGCTCCACGCTGTAGGTGCGTCTTTCCCGGCGCAAAAAGAAGAACAGAAACGCTTCTTTTCGCACCGCTTCTTGCGCCTGAACAACCTGCACATCCTGTGGCTCAATACGCAGTAAGATATGCGGTGAGGCTTTCATCACCGCAGCCTGAACGTGGTTGAGGGCGTCGGCAAAGGCGCGCGCTTTGGCGTCGCCCTTCCCCTTCACTCTCACCGTGGTTGTGAACTGTTCTTTCATGCTTACGCGCCGTATTTCTTCTGCCACGCCTGTACCAGACGCTCGCCCAGCTCTTCTTTATCCATAAAGCCAAAGCCCAGCACGTTGCAGCCTTCGTTGATGGCGGTCACCCCCTCATCCACGGAGCGCATGCCGTATTTGGCCTTGTAGCCATATTTGGTCTGAGCGGTGATGGCGCCCGCGCCGCCGCTGCCGCAGAAGGAGATCCCGAAGGTGGCGTTTTCTGCTTTCATCACGTCACCGAGCTTCATATCCGCTGCCATGCCCGGTACGACAACCGCGCGTCCGCCGGCTTTTTCCACACCCGCAGCCACTTTCTGACCTTTACCCAGGCGATCGCCAATCACGACTGTAATCTGTTCCATGTGTTGCTCCTTAAAGGTTGTCTTTCGCGACTTCGAAGTGAACGGAGAGCAGCCAGGCCTCTTCATCAGGAAGGTTGCCGAACTGCGCTACCACTTCACGGGCGAGTTGCATTGAATCTGGTGAAATTTCGTCAAACAGCTCTGCTTCAACCTCTGGCAGCGGCTCGCCGGTCACGGACCGGTGCGCCATTGCGCGAACGTGGGAGGTCAGCATCTGCTCCTGTACCGCGTTGGGAATGATGTTGTGCCGGGCCAGCAGGGCGTAGACCTGCTGAAGCATGGTGTTCGCGAGCTGTTCTGTTTGCACCGCCTGTTCCCCAACGTCGTTCATTACCGCTCCGTTAATCACTCGTCTTACCCCGTTAATGGCTCTGGAATAAAACTAACGTCGAGGGGGAATTGTTTGTAGCGAGTTGTTTTCCACTTCGAAGTGGAAAGGCGAGCAGCGGCAGTGATCTGTGCCACATAAATGCGGTGAATCTGTATAAATCGCTGGATTTACGTGATGAATATCACGCTATTACGCGGCATTAGACTGGTAAGCGGAGTGGAAAAGATTACGAGCAGGCTCGTAGAAATGTGACGTGGATAAGGTTTTCTTATGGGGATCCGCTAGAGTGGCGGCGGGTGCTTGAGACTGACCGTCTCAGGCATGGGACAAAAGTGGAAAGCCCCGCCTGATAAAAAATCAGGGCGGGGGCTCGAAACGACACGTCACACCGTGGAGTTCGCTACCTCGCCCGCTTTAAAGCAAGGAGGCATCCATGAAACGCAGAAACCCAAGTATCGGGGTTTTGATGATTATTTCTTTGACAATAATCATCTTAACGCTGGTGACGAGGAAAACACTGTGCGAGATCCGTTTTCGTAACGGCTCGCTTGAAGTGACAGCGCGGATGGATTGTCGCTCCGGCAAGTAGGGAGCAACGATGCGGGGGCGCATCATGCGCCTCCGCATACGGGGAGAGGACGTACAGCTCAGGCACCCAATTAACGATACTTTTTGTGGTACGTGTTGCGGGTCGCGACAAACTGATCGGCTGCCGCCTGGGCTTCCTTCACTTTGCCTTCGTTCGCCAGCTTCAACGCGCCGTCAATCTGGCCGAGCAGCACGTCAAAACCGTGGCGGTAGTCTTTCATCTCGGCGCTGTCTGCCGCTTTGCTTTCCAGCTTCGGCGGCGTCGCTTTTTGCGCATCCAGCGCGGCTTCACGCATTTTAGTCAATGCGTCTTTCATGTCCGCCGCATTGTCCGTTTTCTGCACCACCTTCAGGTTTTCACTGAGGATGTCCATGTTGTCTTCGAGATCGGCAGCAAACGCAGACGAGCCAAGAACCAGCGTTGAAGCCGCGACGATCGCTAACAGGTGTTTACGCATTGCTCACTTCCTTTTTTTATTATTAATCACGCTTTTACGGGGATTATTGCCCGGCGATTTTCATCTCCGGCAGTAATACAGAACCACACTGAATATTGCTGCGTGTTTCAATATCGTTACCGACCGTAACAATATTGCGCCACATGTCCTTCAGGTTGCCGGCGATGGTGATTTCGCTCACCGGATACTGAATTTCACCGTTTTCGACCCAGAAGCCCGCTGCACCGCGAGAGTAGTCGCCGGTAATACCGCTCACGCCCTGCCCCATCAGCTCGGTGACCACCAGGCCGGTGCCCATCTCTTTCAGCATCTGTTCAAAATTCAGGCCCTGTCCGGCAATGCGCCAGTTATGAATGCCGCCCGCGTGCCCGGTGCTTTTCAGCCCCAGCTTACGCGCGGAGTAGTTGGTCAGCAGCCACTGGGTCAGAATGCCGTCTTTCACGATATCACGACGTTCCGTGCGCACGCCTTCGCTGTCGAACGGCGTAGAGGCCAGCCCTTTCAGCAGGTGTGGGTGCTCTTCGATGGTCAGCCATTCCGGCAGGATCTGCTTGCCCAGCGAGTCGAGCAGGAAGGTCGATTTACGGTACACCGAACCGCCCGCAATCGCTCCCACCAGATGACCAAACAGGCCGGTTGCCACTTCGTTGGCAAAAATTACCGGCGCTTTCATGGTGGAGAGTTTACGCGGCGAAAGGCGTGACAGCGTGCGTTCGGCGCACGCTTTTCCCACCCACTCCGGAGACTGCAAATCTCCCAGCGCGCGGCCAATGGTATACGCGTAATCACGCTCCATATCGCCGTTTTCTTCGGCGATGACGCAGCTGGAAAGCGAGTGGCGGGTTGAGCAGTACCCCTGCAACATGCCATGGGAGTTACCAAACACTTTAATGCCGTAGTGGCTGTTAAAGCTGCCGCCTTCGGTATTGGTGATGCGTTTGTCAGCCTGCAAAGAGGCCTGCTCGGCTCGCGCGGCCAGCTCAATGGCTTCATCCGGCGTCACTTCCGCGGGATGGAACAGATCGAGATCCGGCGCGTCAAACGCCAGCAGCTCTTTATCGGCCACGCCAGCGTAAGGGTCCGGGGAGGTGTAACGCGCGATATCCAGCGCCGCCTGCACCGTACGGGCGATGGCATCCGGGCTCAGATCGGTAGACGACGCGCTGCCTTTACGATTCTGGTGATACACCGTGATCCCCAGCGCGCCATCGCTGTTAAATTCTACATTCTCCACTTCGCCATAGCGGGTGCTCACGCTAATGCCGGTGGTTTTGCTGACCGCCACTTCGGCGCCATCTGATTTACCTGAAGCGAGCGTCAGCGCGGTGGAGACGGCTTCTTCCAGGATCTTACGCTGCGCTTCAACTTGTGAGGTTACTTTCATCGCAAATGCCATACTGTAAGAGAGAGTTAAGTGAAGTCTAACAGAGAACCGTTTTTCAGTGCGCGTCTTAACTGGTAACATTAGCCTCTTTTTTTAAGGAGCCTGACATGACTAAGCAGCCCGAAGACTGGCTCGACGACGTTCCCGGTGATGACATCGAAGACGAAGATGATGAGATCATCTGGGTCAGTAAAAGTGAAATTAAACGTGACGCCGAAGAGTTAAAACAGCTTGGCGCAGAAATGGTAGAACTGGGTAAAAACGCGCTGGATAAGATCCCGCTCGACCAGGATCTGCGTGATGCCATTGAACTGGCACAGAAAATCAAGAAAGAAGGGCGTCGCCGCCAGCTTCAGCTTATCGGTAAACTGCTGCGTCAGCGCGACGTGGAGCCGATCCGTCAGGCGCTGGACAAACTGAAAAACCGCCACAATCAGCAGGTTGCGCTGTTCCATAAGCTGGAGCAGATCCGCGATCGTTTGATCGACCAAGGTGATGACGCGGTACCTGAAGTGCTGAACCTGTGGCCGAATGCCGACCGCCAGCAGCTGCGATCGCTTATCCGCAACGCGAAGAAAGAGAAAGAAGGGAATAAGCCGCCGAAGTCTGCGCGCCTGATTTTCCAGTATCTGCGCGAGCTGTCTGAGAACGAAGAGTAATCTGTGCGGGTTTGCGCCGGATGGCGGCGTAAACGCCTTATCCGGCCTACAAGGTCGTGCGAAAAAATGTAGGCCCGGTAAGCGCTAGCGCCACCGGGCTTTTTTTTACTCTGCGGCCGCGGCTTTCTTCGCCAGACCGTCCAGCAGCTTCTGATGGATCCCACCAAACCCACCGTTGCTCATCACCAGAATGTGATCGCCAGGCTGTGCGGCTTTCACCACCATATCCGCTAAGACATCCACGTCCGCACTCCAGTGCGCCGGCTGAATGCAGGCGTCTGCCACTTCCGCCACCTGCCACGGAATATGCTGCGGTTGCAGCAGGAAGACTTCGTCGGCACGCCCTAAGGACGGCGCGAGATCGTCTTTGCAGATGCCCATTTTCATGGTGTTCGAACGCGGTTCCAGCACGGCCAGAATGCGCGCGGTGCCGCCAACTTTGCCACGCAATGCGGCAAGCGTCGCCAGAATGGCCGTTGGGTGGTGCGCGAAATCGTCATACACGGTAACGCCGTGGGCTTCACCGCGCAGCTCCAGACGGCGACGGGCGTTGATAAACGAGCCCAGCGCATTGGCGGCATCCGCAGGCAGTACGCCCACGTGACGCGCCGCGGCGATCGCCATCAGGCCGTTGTGCATGTTGTGCTCGCCCACCAGGCCCCACTTCACCTCTCCCACTTTCTCACCGTCGAGCAGCACTTCCCATTCGGAGGCATCCGCGTTGAGCTTTTTCGCCTGCCAGTGCCCCTGCTCGCCAACCAGCTCCTGCTCGCTCCAGCACCCCATCGCCATAGTCTGCTTCAGGTTGATGTCGTTCTCCGGCAGGATAATGCGGCCCTGACCCGGAACAATGCGCACCAGATGGTGGAACTGTTTCTGAATCGCTTTCAGGTCGTCAAAGATATCCGCGTGATCGAACTCAAGGTTGTTGAGGATCAGCGTGCGTGGGCAGTAATGCACGAACTTGGAGCGCTTGTCGAAGAACGCGCAGTCGTATTCATCCGCTTCAATCACAAAGAACGGGCTGTCGCCCAGACGCGCGGAGACGTCGAAATTCCCCGGTACGCCGCCGATCACGAAGCCCGGCTTGTAGCCGCAGGCTTCGAGGATCCAGGTCGCCATACCGGCGGTGGTGGTTTTGCCGTGCGTCCCGGCAACGGCGACAACCCAGCGGTCGCGCAGGACAAAATCATGCAGCCACTGCGAGCCAGACATGTACGGGATATTGCGTTCCAGCACCGCTTCAACGCATGGATTCCCACGGGTCATGGCGTTACCCACGATCACCAGATCCGGCTGCGGCTCCAGCTGGCTGGCGTCATATCCCTGAATCAGAGAAATTCCCTGCTTCTCGAGCAGCGTGCTCATCGGCGGATACACATTGGCGTCCGAACCTGTCACTTCATGGCCCAGCGAGCGCGCCAGCATTGCCAGTCCGCCCATGAAAGTGCCACAAATCCCCAATATATGAATGCGCATACGTCACTATCCTTCTTCAATGTGGCGCACATTTTACTCACATGTCAGCGGCTGTGAAACGCATTTCAGGTAAATCCGTATTTTGCTGGCGCGATTCACCTCTGCGCTAATATTTGAATGTTTGTTAAGATTGTTGGACATCAACCGCTTTACTCAACATAAGATGCAGGGAAAGTGTTATGAAAACGTTAGGTGAATTTATTGTCGAAAAGCAGCACGAGTTCTCTCATGCTACGGGTGAGCTCACTGCTTTGCTGTCGGCAATAAAGCTGGGCGCTAAGATCATCCACCGCGATATCAACAAGGCCGGTCTGGTCGATATCCTGGGTGCCAGCGGTGCCGAGAACGTTCAGGGTGAGGTTCAGCAGAAACTCGACCTGTTCGCCAATGAAAAACTGAAAGCTGCACTGCGCGCGCGCGACATCGTTGCGGGTATCGCCTCTGAAGAAGAAGATGAGATCGTCGTATTCGAAGGGTGTGAACACGCGAAATACGTTGTTCTGATGGATCCGCTGGACGGCTCCTCCAACATCGACGTTAACGTTTCTGTCGGTACCATTTTCTCCATCTACCGTCGCGTCACGCCGGTTGGCACACCGGTGACGGAAGAAGACTTCCTGCAACCGGGCAGTAAACAGGTTGCTGCCGGTTATGTGGTGTATGGCTCGTCCACCATGCTGGTGTACACCACCGGCTGCGGCGTACACGCCTTTACCTACGATCCGTCCCTGGGCGTGTTCTGCCTGTGCCAGGAGCGTATGCGCTTCCCGGAGAAGGGCAACACCTACTCCATCAACGAAGGCAACTACATCAAATTCCCGAACGGCGTGAAGAAGTACATCAAATTCTGCCAGGAAGAGGATAAAGCCACCCAGCGCCCGTACACCTCGCGCTACATCGGCTCGCTGGTGGCAGATTTCCACCGTAACCTGCTGAAGGGCGGTATTTACCTCTACCCAAGCACCGCCAGCCACCCGGACGGAAAACTGCGTCTGTTGTACGAGTGCAACCCGATGGCATTCCTGGCCGAACAGGCAGGCGGCAAGGCGAGCGACGGTAAAGAGCGTATTCTGGATATCGTGCCGGAAAGCCTGCACCAGCGCCGTTCGTTCTTCGTCGGCAACCGCCATATGGTGGATGACGTTGAACGCATGATCCGCGAATTCCCGGACGCGTAACGCGTAGAAAGGGGAGCCAGACAGGCTCCCCTTTTTTTCAGGCCGTTTGCGTCGTCAGCTTGAAGGAGGCCATCGCTTCCATCAGTTCGCGCGACTGTTCCTCCAGGGAACGTGTTGCCGCAGATGATTGCTGGACCAGCGCCGCATTTTGCTGCGCCGTTTCATCCATCTGATTGACGGCGATATTCACCTGCTCAATACCGCGGCTCTGCTCCTGGGACGCCGTCGCAATTTCACGCATCAGTTTGGTCATACGCAGTACTTCGGTGGCGATCTCGTCCATCGTCTCACCGGCCTGCTGCGCCAGCTCGCTGCCCTCGTTCACGTGGGTTTGCGAATCGCTGATAAGCGAGCGGATCTCTTTCGCCGCATCAGCACTGCGGCTGGCGAGATTACGCACCTCACCCGCCACGACCGCAAAACCTCGCCCCTGCTCACCCGCACGCGCCGCTTCAACGGAGGCGTTCAGCGCCAGAATATTGGTCTGGAAGGCAATGCCGTCGATGACGCTCAGGATATCGGCGATGCGCGCCGAACTGCCGGAGATGTCGCGCATCTTCTCAATGACATAGCAGACCATTTCACTGCCGTGATCGGCGGTATCGGAGACCGACTTCGCCAGCTGGTGCGCCTGCTCGGCGTTATCGGCGTTAAGTTTCACCGTGGCGGTGATCTCTTCCATGCTGGCGGCCGTCTGCTCCAGCGAGGTGGCGGTGGATTCCGTGCGCTGGGCCAGGTTCATATTCCCGGCCGTCAGCTCGCGGCTGCCGGTATCAATCTGCGAGCTGGCGTCACGCACCCGCAGAACCGAGTCCATCAGCGACTGGCGCATCCCTTCGATCGCCGCGTTAAGGCGATTAAATTCCTGGCTCGCGGGCGCGTTCAGGGTATGGGTTAAATCTCCGGCCGCCACATGTTCCAGCTGGGCAATCGAGGCTGAAAGCGGCTTGAGCAGCATATGGCGCAGCACCAGCCAGGCCAGCACGATAATGCCAGCCGTCAGCAGCGCCGCGACGATAATCAGGATCAGCACGCGGGTTTTACTCGCCTGCACGGCGCTCACCTCCGCTTTACCGCGCGCCTCGCTCCATGCCTGGAACGCCTGCATATCGTTATCAAACTGCTTCGCCACCGGGACCAGCTTGTTTTCCAGCAGATCGTAATAGCTGTCCGCGCTTTGCTCGTTCAGGGCTTTCAGCATCGGGCTGATACCCTGCTGGTTGTACACCGCCAGGCTCGCGGCGACGTTATCCAGCAGCTTTTGCCCCTGCTCATCCGCCACGCCGCTGCCGATCACGTCCTTCAGCGTTTTCTGTGCCAGCGCCACTTCCTGGTTAATGGTTTTGACCGCCCTGGCCGCATCGTCCAGCAGGCCGACCTCCATCATGCGGACGGCCTGCCCCGCTTCGTTACGCGCGCGCAGGATCAGCGTATAGCCGGCATTCAGCTGCACCATCTGTTCACCCTGAAGATGATTGATGCGCTGGAGAGAAGCGGAACTTTGTGTAAGGGCATAAATGCCGATGCCGCTGACAATCAGCAGCAGAAGGGTCATAACGGCCAGTAAAGAGAGCAAGCCGGTACGAATCGATAGCGTTTTAAGCATGATGTTATTTCCGGTAGCGAGATATTTCTGGGCATAAAAAAAGAATATCGGCCGCTACCGGAAAATGTTTAGAGTTTAAGCAATTTCAGCATGTTATCGCTCTGTTAAAGATGTATTCACCCGGGTAACAGGCGAGCTCTGGCGGTTCTCCCACAGCACCGTCAGGCCGCGCTGGAGCGCGATAAAAATAAACAGCAGAATGCCGATGGCGATTTTGGTCCACCAGGAGCTGAGCGTGCCGTCGAAGTTGATATAGGTCTGAATCAGCCCCTGGATCGCCACGCCAAACAGCGTGCCGAGGACTGTCCCCACTCCGCCGCTGAGCAGCGTACCGCCAATCACTACCGAGGCAATGGCGTCCAGCTCAACGCCCACCCCCGCCAGGGCATAGCCTGCCTGGGTATAAACCGAGAATACAATCCCCGCGAGGGTGGCCAGCCCGGTCGAAAGCATGTAGATGCGAATAGTCGTGCTGCGCGTGGAAATTCCCATCAGGTTCGCGGACGTGGCGCTGCCGCCAATGGCATAAACCTGGTTACCAAATCGGGTACGGTGGGCGAGGAAGATCCCGATCACCACCACGCCCAGCATCAGCAGCCCCATTGCGCTCAGGCGCCCCCCGCCGGGAATTTTCCACGCCAGACTGGAGAGCGTGTCGTAGATCGGATGGTTAATTGGAATTGACTCCTCCGACACCAGATAGCTCACGCCGCGCAGGAAGAACATCCCGGCGAGGGTGATGATAAAGGCCGGGATTTTCAGCGCATCGATCAAAAGCCCCATAAAGGCGCCGAACGCGCAGCCCATGACCAGCACCAGCGGAAAAGCCAGCAGCGGCGAAATCCCCCAAAAGCCAATCGCCTTGGCAAGGAACACGCCGGTAAAGGCGATCACCGACCCAACGGAGAGGTCGATCCCGCCGGAGAGGATCACAAACGTCATGCCGACGGCGATAATGCCTAAAAAGGCATTGTCGGTCAGGATGTTGCAAATCACCCGCGTGGAGGCGAAGCCCGGGAACTGGGTCAGGCAATAGAGGTACCCCAGCACGAACACGCCCAGCGTGATCATTAACGGCAAATTACGTTTTATCATGACCGCGGTTCCCCTTAATGAGAGTGATAAAGCGCGGCGACTGCACGATAAGTACGATAAGCACCACGACCGCTTTGACGACCTGATTCAGCTCCGGCTGGAACCCGGAGAGCAAAATACCGGTATTCATACCCTGAATAATCAACGCCCCCACCACCGAGAGCAGCAGATTAAAACGTCCGCCCATCAGCGATCCACCGCCGATAACCACCGCGAGGATCGCATCCAGCTCGAGCCAGAGTCCGGCGTTATTGGCATCCGCTCCGCGAATATCGGCGGCCACGATCACCCCGGCAATCGCAGCACAGACGCCGCTCAGCACGTAAGTCAGCATCACCATCAGCCGCGTATTTACCCCGGCGTTTTTCGCGGCCCGAATGTTAATCCCCACCGCTTCGATGAACATCCCGAGCGCCGTTTTGCGGGTGAAAAGCCAGAACACCACCAGCGTCACCAGCGCGACGATCACCGGCGTCGGGAAGAACAGAAAATTACCGCTGCCGATCCACGCCAGGCTCGGGGAGTTAAAGGTGACGATTTGACCGGAGGTGATAAGCTGCGCTACACCGCGCCCGGCCACCATCAAAATCAACGTCGCGACAAACGGCTGGATCTTGAGCACTGCGACCAGAATGCCGTTCCATAGCCCGGCTAATACACCGGAGCCCAGCGCGGCCAGCAGAACCACCGGCAGGCTGTGCCCGGCGACGGTCATCGAGGCGGCGGTGGCGCCCGCAATCGCCATTACCGCACCGACGGAGAGGTCGATCCCGCCGGTGGCAATGACCAGCGTCATACCAATCGCCAGCAGCGCCACGGGCGCGGCACGGTTTAAAATGTCGATCGGGCTACCAAACAGGCGGCCATCCTGCACGACGATCTGGAAAAAATGCGGAGCCACCAGGCTATCCACCAGCAGCACCAGCAGCAGCGCCACGATTTGCGGCGTGCCGGTCGGCCAGGTGAAGCGGCGCTTCGCTTCGCCAGTTTGCGAAAGAGAACGGGACATCACATTTGACTCCTTACGCCGCGATGGCATTCATGATCGCCGGTACCGACAGTTTATCCAGCGGGATCTCTGCCACCTGCCTGCGATCGCGCATGATGATGACGCGATCGGCATAGCCGACCAGCTCCTCCAGCTCGGACGAGATCACCAGCAGCGCCAGACCGTCGGCGCAGAGCGTTTCGATAAGCCGGATGATTTCGGCGTGCGCGCCCACGTCGATACCGCGCGTGGGCTCGTCGAGGATCAGGAATTGCGGCTTGGTGAGCAGCCAGCGCGAGAGGAGAACCTTCTGCTGGTTACCGCCCGAGAGGAACTCGATGGGCTGTTCCGCGCTCGGGGTACGTATACCGAGCTGGCGGATGAAGCGCTCGGCAATCGCGTTCTGCTCGCGCTTAGGGATCGGACGCAGCCAGCCGCGCTGGGCCTGTAGCGCCAGAATGATGTTTTCCCGCACCGAGGCGGCGGCAATAATCCCGTCCGTTTTCCTGTCCTCCGGACAGAAGCCCACCCCGAGGCACGACGCCTGATGCGGTGAACGTAGCGTTTGTGGTTTGCCTTTGATCAGCGCCGTTCCGCTGTCGGCAGGTTTGATCCCGAAGATGACTTCGGCGGTTTCGGTGCGCCCGGAGCCTAACAGCCCCGCCAGACCCACAATTTCACCGGGGCGTACCTCGAGGTTAAACGGCGCGATGGTCCCTTTTCTGCCGTAATCGTGAAACGCGGCGATCGGTTTTTCGCTCAGCAGCGTACGGCCCGCGCGCTGAAGCGCGTTGGTCTCGAGCTCGCGGCCCAGCATCATTTTGACCAGCTCTATCTGCGGCAGCTCGCGGGTTTCCCGGCAGCCGACAAAGCTGCCGTTGCGCAGCACCGTTATACGGTCGCTCACCTCGTAAACCTGATCGAGGAAATGCGTCACGAAAATCAGGCTGACGCCCTGATTACGCAGCTGGCGCATCAGGGTAAAAAGCATCTCCACTTCCTGGGTATCGAGGCTGGCGGTGGGTTCATCGAGGATCAGCACTTTCGCCGAGAGATCGATAGCGCGACAGATCGCGACGATTTGCTGCATCGCTACGGAAAAACGGTTCAGCGGTTCGCGCACGTCGAGAGAGAAGCCATACGATTCCATCAGCTTCGCGGCGCGCGCTTCCATCTCTTTGCGGCGCAGCAGGCCAAAACGTCTGGGTTCGCGGCCAATAAACAGGTTATCCGCTACCGACATGTTTGGCAGCAGGTTCACTTCCTGGTAGACCGTGCCGATCCCCAGTTGCTGGGCATGCGCGGTGTTTTTGGGCGAAATGGCGTTACCTTCCAGCCAGATAGCGCCGCGATCGGCGTGATAGACCCCGGTCAGGGTTTTAATCAGCGTCGACTTCCCCGCCCCGTTTTCGCCGAGCAACGCCATGATCTCCCCACGCCGCAGGCTGAAATCAACGTTATCCAGCGCCTTAACGCCAGGGAAAAATTTACTCAGGCCCTCTGTGCGGAGGATTTCCTGGTGTTGTTCGGTGGTCATGGTTTCCCCCTGCATCAGGCCGGATGACGCTACGCTTATCCGGCCTACAAAAGAGCGTATCGTAGGCCGGGTAAGCGCAGCGCCACCCGGCAATTTCACTGGATCAGTAGCCCATATTTTTCTTCTTCTCTAACTCTTCTTTCGCCGTGTCCGGCAGGTAGAGCGTGGATTTGGTGATGGTCAACTTCTCAGGCTGGGTGCCGTCCTTCTTGAATTTCTCCAGCGCATCGAATGCCGGGCCCGCCATATTTGGCGTCAGCTCCACGCTGGCGTTCGCTTCGCCGTCAATCATCGCTTTGTAGATGTCCGGTACGCCGTCGATCGAGCCGGTGAGGATATCTTTGCCCGGCTTCAGGCCCGCTTCTTTGATGGCCTGGATGGCGCCGATCACCATGTCGTCGTTGTGGGCATAAACCATGCAGATATTTTTGCCGTTATTTTCTGCCTTGATGAAGCTTTCCATGACCTCTTTACCCTTGCTACGGGTGAAGTCGCCGGACTGAGAACGGATGATTTTGATGTTTGGTGCTTTGGCGATGGCCTCCGCGAAACCTTTCTTACGGTCGATAGCCACGCTCGCCCCGACGGTGCCCTGCAACTCAACCACGTTACACGGCTTGCCATCCACCTGCTTCACCAGCCAGTCACCAATCAGTTTGCCTTCCAGCACGTTATCGGCGGTGACGGTGGTCATATAGAGAGATTTGTCTTTTACGTCGATGGAACGGTCGAGCAGGAAGACCGGAATTTCAGCATCTTTGGCTTCCTTCAGCACCGGCTCCCAGCCCGTGGCGACAACCGGGGCAATAAAGATGGCATCCACGCCCTGAGCGATAAACGAGCGCACCGCTTTAATCTGGTTCTCTTGCTTTTGCTGACCATCGGCGATTTTCAGCGTAATACCGCGCTTTTCGGCCTCACTTTTCGCCACATTCGTTTCAGCGGCGCGCCAGCCAGATTCAGATCCGACCTGCGAAAATCCAACGGTTAAGGGTGCGGCCATCGCCATAGACGACATGGCTGCCGAAACTGCTGTAACAAGAAGTAAGCGCTTCCACATATGAACGTCCTCGTAGGGTAGGTTATTGTTGGTTAAAAGATGTTCCGCGGATGAACTATAGCTAATGGAATATGTTACGGATTGCGTTACATCACACTTCAGAAAAGTGAATAAAACGTTAATCACAAGTTTGTAATCGCTTTCATTTCAACATTTAAAATGCGGCTGAGTTTATGGATTATCCTGTCATGGAAACGGTCTGAAAAGTGAAGGCGCGAGGGAGAGAAGACGAAAACAGGCGGAGACTTTCAGCGCCAGTTGGCTATAATACCTGCCACTTGTTTACCATCCATTTTAAAGGACACCGACATGAGCTTACTCAACGTCCCTGCGGGTAAAGAACTGCCAGAAGACATCTACGTTGTGATCGAAATCCCGGCCAACGCAGATCCAATCAAATACGAAATCGACAAAGACACCGGTGCGCTGTTCGTTGACCGTTTCATGTCTACCGCCATGTTCTATCCGTGCAACTACGGCTACATCAACCACACTCTGTCTCTGGACGGTGACCCGGTTGACGTACTGGTCCCAACGCCATATCCATTGCAGCCAGGTTCCGTCATTCGCTGCCGTCCTGTTGGCGTGCTGAAAATGACTGACGAAGCGGGTGAAGATGCGAAACTGGTTGCCGTACCGCACACCAAGCTGAGCAAAGAGTACGATCACATTAAAGATGTGAACGACCTGCCAGAGCTGCTGAAAGCGCAGATCGCCCACTTCTTCGAGCACTACAAAGATCTCGAAAAAGGCAAATGGGTTAAAGTTGAAGGCTGGGATAACGCAGAAGCGGCGAAAGCAGAAATCATCGCCTCTTTCGAACGTGCTGCTAAGAAGTAATTCTTACTGCTGAGACTAAGCCCCGCGCGTCGGGGCTTTTTTGTGCCTGTCGCTCCAGGTAACCCGTGCGATTGGGGAGTATCGCCCGGCGGCGCTACGCTTGCACGGGCCTACGGCGCAAAACGACAACGCCACCTTACGGTGGCATTGTCGTTTTTCAGAACTGGTCTCTGTCTAACCAGTTACCGCTTTCAATCAACGTTAACCCGTCGACCGAACGTTGGTACACGTACATCCATGCACTGCCGTAAGGCGTCTGGATCAACTGGCGAGCGTATTCACCGCCCCTGGTGCGCAAGGCATCAAGTTCGGCCAGCGTGGCATTATCAATACGATAAACCTCACCCTGTACCGTTCCGTTCCCCGGAACCGCGCCTGGATAGTGGCCCAGACTGTACAACTGGTAGTTTTCGATTGTGTAATTTCCCAGCAACTGGGCGTTGGTCATCCAGTGGCTGTTGCCTTGCCTGGTTCGTAAACTGCCGTAAACAAATATTCGCATTGCTAAAACTCAAACTGATAGAGCAGATCAAGTGCCTGGTCTACGCCGGACACTGCTTCCAGATATAGCTTAGGCATCAGGCGATAACGTAACGTGAGTGTAGCCAGTGAGTCAAAGATCCCCACGCCATATTTTACCTGTAGACCCGGCAGTACATAGCCGCTGACCACTACCTGCGAAGAGTCACCCACGCCCTGAGTGTCCAGCGCCAGATTGCTTACGCCAAACGTCTCGCCGATTTTACCCACAACCTGACCACTTTGTGCAACCCCCAGACCGACTAACATTGATGTCATTGCCGCACCATCGCCCTGTTGGCTATCCAGACCCTGGCCGCGAAGGAGGTAAGAGAGCGCTTCCTGTTGCGACATGGCCGGGTCAGAGAAGATCTCTGCCTTAGGTTCATCGGCGGAGCCCGTCACGCGCACGCCTGCAATCACATCATCTTCGGTGGCTTCCGGGTTACGGATCGCTTCGATATTGAGTACCGGCTGATCCGGTGGACCGGAGAACAGCAGCTCGCCTTTACGCACAATCAAATCCTGCCCGTAGGCATGGAAGCGCCCTTCAGGAATATTGATTTGTCCATTGAGGCCAAGCCCCTGTTGATCCTGCGCCACTTTCAGGTCACCCGTGAGTCTCGCCTTCAGCCCAAACGCGTCCAAACGCACGTTATTCCCCACGTGCACGATAAGATTACTATTGATCGGTATGCCAGCGCTCTTCTGTTCAACAGGTTTCAGATTTTCATTGAGCATAACTTCGTCACTGGAGACGCCAACCGCGCTTTCCGGCACCTCGTGAACCACGATGCGCGCCCACGGTACGTCAACACGGCCGTCCAGGGTGAAGAGACTCGGCGTTGCCTCAAAGACCACGTCTGGCGACACGTCCAGGCGCACCATCGGCGGTACCGTGATACGCACCCTGCTGCCCTTGGCCGCAATACGGGCGCGCCAGTTGTCGAGCTGGCTCCAGTCTGCGTCACCGCTCAGGTTGATTTGTCCCTGCTGCGTCAGCACTGAGCCACTGAGGGTTGAGCTTTGGCCGTTAAAGTTCATCGCCAGCTGGCTTGGCTGCATATCGAACGGCATAAAGTTACCGTCAATGTCCACACCGTTTAACCGCATCTGGCCAAACAGCTGCGGGCTTTGCGCATCCCCCGCCAGACGCAGGTTGGCGCTGAGCATCCCCGCCGCCTTTTCTCCCCGCGAGAAGATCGGATTCACCATCGCCAGGTTGAAGTTACGAATATTGACGTTGCCGCCGAGATTGCGCCGCCCTTGCGGATCGGTAATTTGCACCTGTCCGTCAAACTGACCGTTGTTGGTCAGGCGGATCAGCCATCCCAGTTCCGCACGATTGTTACGCAGGTCAGCGTTCACATTCAGGGTGTCGAACGCCACCGGCAGCGGCGCGTCATTGACCTCCTGCGTCACCTTCACGTTACGCCCGGAGAGGGTAACGCTGCCCTGCGGCAGTCCCTCTTTGGTGGTGTCCCACGCGACGTCCGCTTTACCGCTGAAGACCCCGCTGGCCTGGGTGGTTTCCGGCATAAACGGTTTCAGCATCGCCAGGTCGAAACGGTTGAGGTTGATCTGCGCGCGTCCTTCCGCGCCCGCATCAATGGTCTGCGGCACGCACAGCTCAGCATTCGGGTTGGTCCAGCAGTGTGGCCCAATGCTGATCTTTTGCTCCGCGTTGCGGTAATCCAGCGCGACAGACCGCGACAGCACCAGCGGGCCGACCGGCGTGCTGAAGCGGGTGTTATCCAGCACGCCTTTCCAGCGCGTCGCCTGGCGGTCAAAACTGCCCGTCAGGTGCAGCTGCCCGGAGACCGGCTCGCCCTGCACGCGTAGCTGGAGATCGTGCTGCTTTTCGTTACCTTTTGCCGCCAGCGTGACCAGACTGATGTTCACGTCCGGCTGAGAGATACGCTCCACGCGCAGATTCAGGTTTCCGCCGATCTGATCGGTGGATTTCACGTCTCCCTCGACACGTACGCGGGCAATAGAAAGTTCCTGCCAGCGCAGGTTATTGGCGGTGATGTCCGCCAGCAGCTGCGGCGCCTCCACCGTACCGCGAACCTTCACTAACCCCTTCGCCGTGCCGCCAAGACCCGGCAGGGCGTTATCGAGATTTGGCGCGTCGATGGTGGCATCCAGATTGAGGTCTTTCACGCCCAGCTCGCCTTTGATATCCGCCGTGTTGCGACCCAGCGCCACGTGCAGGCCCGGGATCACCCACTGGAGATAGCTGTTGCCCTTAAGCGAGCCCTCTACGTTGACTTTGTTCTGCTTCACGTTGCCGGTGAGCTTGAGTTCCGGCACATCCATCTGCCAGGTGCCACCGTACAGGCTACCGCGGGTTTTGATCAGGCCATCCAGTTTTGACGGCCAGTCCGGGACCTCTTTAGCGGTGTTGATCCCGGTCAGCTTCAGCTCGCCGCGCCAGCTGATCGCCTGCTGCCAGTCGAGCAGCGCGGTCAGCTCGGTTTTTCCTTCCAGCGCCGCCACGGTCAGCTTGTCGAGGTTAACCTGCAACTCGTTACCCTTCGCATCCAGGGTGATATCGGCGGGCGGTACCCCCTGCCCCTTCACTGCCGTGCGGAACGACAGCGTGTAGTCGGTCATTTTGCCACTCAGCTTCAGCTTCAGATCGTCAGCCTGGAACTGTTTTTCGCCGGTGAACGGCCAGTAAAGCTGCTTGCTGACCACCTCAAGGTTGAGCGGTAAACCGGCCTCTGCCAGCTGGGTTTGCCCGCGCAGCACCATATCCACCGGTCCGGAGAGGTTCACGCCGAACTCCAGCTTCTCGCGCAGCGCGCCGCCGACTTTCACCTTCACCTTTTCGCCTTTCAGCGGATCGATGTTCAGGGCGCTGTTCAGCGTAATATCTACCGGCCAGTTGTCGCGCAGCAGCGCATTGCCTGAGGCGTTGACCGACCCCTGGTTAGTATCAATATCCAGCGCGTCGAGCTTCATGTTGCCGTCGATACTGCTGACTTTAAGCAGCATGTTGAAGACCGTCAGATCGGTATCGCCGGTCAGACGCAACTGCTCGCCCTTAAACTCTTCGATATTGAGGTTCAGCGGCAGATGCACGTCGGTCATCTCCGGCAGAACTGGTTTCGAGAAGAGATCTTTCAGCGTTTCGCCCAGCGGTTTTTCTTCCGGCTGCGGGTTCTGGATCTTCGGCTCGACGATCTCTTCCTGCGCCACGTCGGCCACCTTCGGCAGCGCAATCAGCAGCCCTTGCAGGGAGGTTGGGGTCAGGGTGAGGTTTTTCTCCTGCCAGCGCAGGCCGGAGGTGAAATCCATCACGGATACCGTCGTGTCGTCGATTTTGATATTCACGTTATCCAGTGCGACCCGGTAAAGCGCAATCGGGTACGGCGTGGAGAGGTTCAGCGGGCCGCTGTCCTCTTCTTCGACAGGCTCGGACTTCGGCATTTTTTTGGAATCTATCGCCACGTTAACGTCTTTTAGCGACAGATCGTTTACGCACAGCTGGCTGTCCCGCAGGCAGCCGAGCTTGACCGCCAGATGAAACTCGCCCGCGTTCACCGCCACGCCGGGCTGTTCATAACGGATATTTTTCAGGCGCAGATCGCGCCAGCCGCCCGTTACCTGGCCGATTTCCAGCCCCGGCACCCAGCGGTTCGCGGCGTTAAACAGCAAATGCAGGCCCGTGGTGGTGCCCACCAGAAACGCCACCGTACCGAGCAGTAATACGATAAAAATCAGCACCCCGAGGCTTATCTTCTTCCATAAACTCATAATTCAGGCCCCAGACCGATGTAAAACTGTAAACCGTGTTCGTCTTTGTCGCCCACCGGAACGGCGAAATCGAGCTTGATGGGCCCGACCGGTGACTGCCAGCGCACGCCTACGCCCGCGCCGGTTTTGAAATCGCTGCGGCGGATATCGTTCACCGCTTCACCGCCGTCAACGAACATCGCTCCCCACCACTTGCCGCTGACGTTGTACTGGTACTCCAGCGAGCCAGTCGCCAGTTTTGACGCTCCGGTCAACTGGCCTTTGTCGTTTTCAGGTGAGATCGATTTGTACTTATACCCGCGAATGCTGCGGTCGCCCCCGGCGAAGAAGCGCAGATCCGGCGGGACGCGTTCGAAATCACCGGTTTCGATCCAGCCGAGATTACCGCGCATCACAAAGCGGTGTTTGTCGTACAGCGTGCGGATCCAGACGTTTTGCGCCTGAAAGACGGAGAAGTCTACGTCGGAGCCCCAGGCGGTGTTGGAGTAATCGATGGAGTAGCGCTGAGAATCGCCCCAGGTCGGCATCAGGCCACCGCGCGAGCGGGTACGGCTGATCATCACGCCCGGATAAAGCAGCATGGTGGTGTTGGTGACGTTTGCCTGGGTAAAGTGGTCGAGGCTCCAGCGCAGGTTAATGGCGCGCTGCCAGCCGCTGGAGAGATCCCAGAAGCGTGATACCGCAAGCGTCGTCGAGTCCTGCTCGGTATCGTTCAAATCGGTACGCTTAAAGCCGCCCTGCACGAGGTAGTATTGCTCAAGCGGATTTTTCAGCAGCGGCATTTTATAGCTGAAGTCCAGCTGCTGTTCAGGCGCAGACAGGCTGACGCTGGTGGTCAGGCTGTGGCCGTAGGAGTTCATCCACGGTTTTTTCCATGAGGCTTTCACGCGCGGGCCGACGTCCGTGGAGTAGCCAACACCGGTCTCAATGGTGTTCTCGGTGCGCGGAGAGACCACGCCATGCAGCGGTAACACTTTCGTTTTACGGGATTTATCAAATTCCGGCGCTACCACCACGGAGTTAAACCAGCCCGTCGCGGACAAACGACGGTTCAGCTCGCCCAGATCGCTGGACTGGTAGTAGTCGCCCTTTTTAAACGGCACCAGATTTTGCAGATACTCGTCACGGATTTGCGATCCTTCGAAGGTCACATCGCCAAACCGGTAGCGCTCGCCGCTGTCGTAATCGATATCCCAGAATGCCTGACGTCGCTCAAGCGCAACGCCCAGCTGGCTTTTGTTGAACCGGCTGTCGAAGTAGCCTTTGCGCAGCGAAACGCTGGTTAAGGATTTTTTAAAACGATCGTAATCCCCGTGATTGAGCACGGTGCCCACTTTCGGACGGGTGCTGAGCAGATCCAGGTAGTCCCGATCGGTGCGCGCACCGCCGCGCAACACCACGTTCGTGCCGCCAATCAGGACGGGTTCGCCCGGCGAGACGCGGGCAATCAACACCTGGCGTCCTTTCGCCGGCGGCGGGCGTAAATCGAAATCGATGGTGGGTTCGTAGTACCCCAACGCCTTTAAGCCTTCGCGGATGGCGTCATCCACGCGCGCGCGAAAACGCCGATCCGGCGTGACCTCATCGCTCTGGATGGTAGAAAGCTGCGCACGCACGTTTTTTTCCAGCGCCCCGGATAACCCCTCAACCTGCAAACGGACATTCGCCGCGCTGGCAATCCCGCTGGTCAGCATTAAACTGACTAAACATAACTGGCGGATCTTTGTCACGTTTTCTCCTGAATATCCCTGTTTCCACCCTGGAAGCAAATGCAGTGCCGCTCCGCGGCAAAATACGGCCTGAAAGCCAAAAACCCAAATTACGGGTTGAAAAAGGGTGTAACACCCAAATATTTCTTATGATTAAATCTAGACTCATTCATCGCATTTATTGTGTTCAATTAAACGCTTCGTGACAACCTTAACCGAAACAACGCTACCCGGGAGGCCCCACCGTGAGTTTATTCGATAAAAAGCATCTGGTATCACAAGCCGATGCGTTACCGGGACGCAACACCCCTATGCCAGTGGCAACATTACACGCCGTAAACAACCATTCAATGACAAACGTTCCTGATGGAATGGAGATCGCCCTGTTTGCCATGGGTTGCTTCTGGGGCGTAGAACGCCTGTTCTGGCAACTGCCGGGCGTGTACAGCACCGCTGCGGGCTACACCGGAGGATATACGCCTAACCCAACCTACCGCGAAGTCTGTTCCGGTGAAACCGGTCATGCTGAAGCGGTGCGTGTGGTGTATGACCCGAGCGTCATTAGCTATGAACAGCTGCTCCAGGTGTTCTGGGAAAACCATGACCCGGCGCAGGGCATGCGTCAGGGTAACGATCACGGCACCCAATACCGTTCGGCCATCTACCCGCTCACCCCAGAGCAGGAGGCCGCCGCCCACGCCAGCCTGACGCGTTTCCAGGAAGCGATGCAGGCGGCCGGTGATAAACGTCAGGTCACGACGGAAATCGCTACCGCGAAACCGTTCTACTATGCCGAAGACGACCACCAGCAGTACCTGCATAAAAATCCGTACGGCTACTGCGGTATCGGCGGCATTGGCGTTTGCCTGCCTCCCCAGCAGGACTGATTATGGCATCAGCGCCACGCGAACCGCGTGGCGCGCAGCCTCTCCCTCCGGCCACTTTTTGCCGAAAACGTGACCTCTGGCAGGTTTACACGTCTTTACGCTATACTACCGCTGAAATAATCGGCTCAACGCTACGAGCTGAGTTCAATGTGTCTTCACACGAATGGTATCAACTCCCCTTCTGAGGATCTGGCGAGAAGCCGGATAAACTATGTTAAACAGTATTTTAGTAATACTTTGTCTTATTGCCGTCAGTGCATTTTTCTCGATATCGGAGATCTCGCTGGCTGCCTCCCGTAAAATCAAACTGAAGCTGCTTGCCGACGAGGGCAACATCAACGCATCACGCATTCTGAAAATGCAGGAAAACCCCGGCATGTTCTTTACCGTGGTGCAGATTGGCCTGAACGCGGTCGCCATCCTTGGCGGTATCGTGGGCGATGCAGCGTTTTCTCCGGCGTTTTATAGCCTCTTTGTTAAGTACATGTCCGTAGAGCTGGCCGAGCAGTTGAGCTTCATCCTCTCCTTCTCCCTGGTCACCGGCTTGTTCATTTTATTCGCGGACCTGACCCCGAAACGCATCGGTATGATTGCGCCAGAAGCTGTGGCTTTGCGTATCATCAACCCGATGCGCTTCTGCCTGTATGTCTTCCGTCCGCTGGTGTGGTTCTTTAACGGCCTGGCGAACGTCATTTTCCGCATCTTCAAGCTGCCGATGGTGCGTAAAGACGACATCACCTCCGACGATATTTATGCGGTGGTGGAAGCCGGGGCGCTGGCAGGCGTGCTGCGTAAGCAGGAGCACGAGCTGATTGAGAACGTTTTCGAACTGGAATCCCGTACCGTGCCGTCCTCCATGACCGGCCGTGAAAACATCATCTGGTTCGATCTGCATGAAGACGAGCAGAGCCTGAAGACCAAAGTGGCGCAGCACCCGCACTCCAAGTTCCTGGTCTGTAACGAAGATATCGACCATATCATCGGCTATGTGGACTCCAAAGACCTGCTGAACCGCGTGCTGGCAAACCAGAGCCTGGCGCTGAACAGCGGCGTGCAGATCCGCAACACCCTGATAGTGCCGGACACCCTGACGCTCTCCGAAGCGCTGGAAAGTTTCAAAACCGCCGGGGAAGACTTCGCGGTGATCATGAACGAATACGCGCTGGTGGTGGGCATTATCACCCTAAACGACGTTATGACGACCCTGATGGGCGACCTGGTCGGCCAGGGGCTGGAAGAGCAGATTGTTCAGCGTGACGAAAATTCATGGCTCATCGATGGCGGTACGCCGATTGAAGACGTCATGCGCGTACTCGACATTGACGAGTTCCCGCAGTCCGGCAACTACGAGACCATCGGCGGCTTTATGATGTTTATGCTGCGTAAAATCCCGAAACGTACCGACTCGGTGAAGTTCTCCGGCTTCAAGTTTGAAGTGGTGGATATTGATAACTACCGCATCGACCAGCTGCTGGTAACGCGTATTGATAGCAAACCGACCGTGCTGGTGCCGAAACTGCCGGATGCCGAAGAGAAGGTGAAGGTGTCGGCGTAATTTATGAAGGGCAGCGGTGAGCTGCCCTTTCTTTTACCCTCCGAGATTCACCCTAACTTTTAAAAAGGTGATGAATTCAAATAGATAAACGTCGCGTAAGATATATTGCTAAATTGATAAATTTTTCCACTGACTGTGATATATAAAGCGTTTTCTTTACTCTCTACTTTTGCTTCAGGATCCGTAGTTATCAGAAATGGAGCATACCCGTTCCTGACATCGCCTAAAAAAGCTTCTTCCGATTTTTTTGACGACGCCAGATAATATTTGTATACATTCGAAGTCGTAGCTCCCGCATTGCTTTCTGTAATATACAGTACAGAAACCTTCCCGATATTTTCTTTAAGAATAATGTCTTGCTCGATATAGAGAAACTCATCAACAGCACGCCATATGCCATAGGAAGAGATCAGGATTGTGAGTAATATATATATTTTCTTCCTAGAAACCAGCACGCTGAGCATAGTCTATCCCCGCTCTAATCCATGTTTGATCTGTAGGATCATCGCCATGAGGATCTGGTCCTTGATAGTTCTCAAAATCAGGAGAACTCGTTCCCGCCAGAATTTGAGCGATACCTGCACCTCGTAGCAATATCTCAGGTTTTATACCAGCAGCAATACCCACCGCTCCATAATGAAAGTTGCCGAAATTTTCGTATTGCCTGCCTAATTGATTTTTATAATCCCAGGGGCCATGCCCTCGAACCTGCTTGTAAAACCAAAGATATGTTAACGCTGATGGACCACGGTGAAAACGAGCTATCATCATGTTGCTTACAACTGATACTCCTACGGGGGAGAAGGAAGATATATCATAGGGAAGATGAGGATTCACTGCACTTACCGGATATCTCATTGTTTACCCTTTCATTCCAGCTATCTGAAAAAAGCAGGTTTCCGTCACAATGTTTCCAAGTGATTTTTTCATAACGTACTTCTACACATTCAAGATGGTTATGCTTCTCCTTTAATACATCTTTAGTATCATGCATTATTGGTGAAACCCCAACAATAGTAACGTTCTCCAAAAGCATATTGTTATATTCAACTTCTTGCCCGGCATCATTAATACGATACCATTTAAACTCTGCGCTTATTAATTTTTGGCCTGTACAAACGGCCTTAAATAGATAGGGAGACGAGGAATCAAACTCTTTCAAAAAAATGATGCTTGAATGTTTCCTTGTTCCTGTAATTTTTCCTGTCAATGGATCAGTAGGAATTGATACGTTATGTGAAAAACCATTAACCTCTATACTCGACTCTCTTCCTTTAACATCTACAGCCCCCTTAATTAACGCACCACCATCATCCTTCAGCCATAAATAAGCAGGAATAGCCATCATTAAACTCCTTTTTCAAAGTGAGATAACCATTGTTCCTGCGTAACGAGAAAAGACCAATATACAGTTAATCCTTTATTGTCCTGTATCAACAGTTACACACTAAAAAGTAAATTTAGATTCACTTAATAAAAGTGTGAAATCTATCCGCATCACAGAATGATTACGTGAAATATCCAGTAAATGAATATATTTGAAACTACGGCTACAAACATCAACGGCTCCCATCGGGAGCCGTCTTTTTAACTACTACTGCATAGCACGTTGGTTAAGCCATCTCAGTTTGCAGACGCATAACCTGACGGTTGACTTCGGACATCACAGACAAGTGCAGTTTGTCCTTCACTTTTGGGATAAGGATTTTGCCCTTATCGAACTCAAAAGCGCCAACATCCTTGATGTACAACCGTCCACGGAACAGGATCTTCACGTACTTCGCCACCTGAAGCGGGTTGTAGCGTTGGAAAATTTTCATTCTTGTATCTCCTGCGAATCATACGCTCTTGCGGTGCCACAATCGGCCCGACTGTCCTGAGCGCAAATTTTGATGCCCAATGACTATAGACCAGAACCTCGTACTTACCCAGTGTGCATAAGTTTATTTACCGTTTGATTACAATTATTCAGAATAATCTTTGCAAAGCGTGATACAGCGCAGTATATGCCGTCGTTTTTGCATGGATATGTGCGTTCGCCCGCAAACTGGCATCGGGATTGCGGGAAAAGCCTATTGATCGCACTTATGATTAAAAGCGCATGACCAAGTGGTCGGATCACCTGCTAACAATAAGGAAACACCATGACCCTACGTAACCTCCTGGCAGCAGCTTGCCTGTTGCTGCCGCTGATGGCTTCCGCACACAACATTGAAAAAAGACAACGTGTCCCGCCGGTCGGGATTGCTGACCGGGGAGAATTGATTCTCGACAATGATAAGTTTAGCTATAAAACCTGGAATAGCGCGCAGCTTGCGGGCAAAGTGAGAGTTGTACAACATATTGCCGGACGTACATCCGCTAAAGAGAAAAATGCCACCCTCGTGGAAGCGATCAAAGCCGCAAAACTCCCGCACGATCGCTACCAGACCACCACCATCGTGAACACCGACGACGCGATTCCCGGCTCCGGGATGTTTGTGCGCTCAAGCCTTGAGAGCAATAAGAAGCTCTATCCCTGGTCGCAGTTTATTGTCGACAGCAACGGCGTGACGCGTAAGGCGTGGCAGCTGGAAGAAGAGAGTTCAGCGATTGTCGTGCTGGACAAAAACGGTCGCGTACAGTGGGTTAAAGACGGCGCGCTGACGCAGGATGAGGTGCAGCAGGTGGTTGCCCTGCTGCATAAGCTACTGACTCAGTAAAGTGATACCCGGAAGCCCGGATTCAGGAATGACTCGCGCGGGGTGTAGTCCAGTGGCTTACCCTGCCAGTCATGCACATGCGCGCCAGCCGCCGCCGCCACCGCATGCCCTGCCGCCGTATCCCAGACGTTCGTCGGCCCGAAACGGGGGTACAGCTGCGCCTGCCCTTCCGCCACCAGACAGAACTTCAGCGACGAGCCAATCGACGTCGTCTGGTGTTCCCCCAACTGTTGCAGATACTCCTCCAGCTCGCTGTCACTGTGCGAGCGGCTGATCACCACCAGCGGAGGACGGGCATCACGCACCTGGATCTGCTTACGCACGCCGCACTCTTCCTTCCAGGCTTTACCTTCCGCCGCGCTGTACATCACCTTCATCACCGGGGCATAAACCACGCCCAGCACCGCTTTCCCTTTTTCAATCAGGGCGATGTTAACGGTGAATTCACCGTTACGCTTGATAAACTCTTTCGTGCCGTCCAGCGGGTCGACAAGCCAGTAACGCTGCCAGTGCTGACGTTCATCCCAGCTCTGGGGGGCTTCTTCAGAAAGGACCGGAATATCCGGCGTCAGGGCCTGCAACCCTTTCAGGATCACCGCATGCGCCGCGATATCCGCCGCCGTCACCGGGGAGTCGTCCGCTTTGCTGGCAACATCCATCGGTTTCGCACCGTCGTACACCTGCATAATGGCATCACCCGCATCCCGTGCGAGCTGACAAATTTTATCTAACATTCTCCACCTCTTCGTTAACGCAGTGGGCATAACTTATTGTTTTAGTTATATCGTAATGTGAACAATTCCGCTATCTGTGAAGCAATTCTGGTTTCAGCGCCCTTTTTTCTGGCAGCATTCACACTTCTGTAAGCAACAAATACTACATACATATTCCTTTGTGGCTTGGATCGAAAAAAGGACTCCTCAGATGATTAAGTTTAGCGCAACGCTCCTGGCAACGCTGATTGCGGCAAGCGTTCAGGCAGCGACGGTGGATCTCCGTATTCTGGAAACCACCGATCTGCACAGCAATATGATGGACTTCGATTACTACAAAGATACCCCTACGGAAAAATTCGGACTGGTGCGCACGGCAAGTTTGATCAACGCCGCCCGCGGTGAAGTGAAAAACAGCGTGCTGGTCGATAACGGGGACTTAATTCAGGGCAGCCCGCTCGGAGACTACATGGCGGCGAAGGGGCTGAAAAAAGGCGAGATCCATCCTGTTTATAAGGCAATGAATACGCTGGACTATACCGTCGGCAACCTGGGCAACCACGAATTTAACTACGGCCTGAAATACCTGCACGACGCGCTGGCAGGTGCAAAATTCCCGTACGTTAACGCCAATATCATCGACGTTAAGACGAAGAAGCCGCTCTTCACCCCTTATCTGATTAAAGAGACCGAGGTTGTCGACCAGGACGGTAAAAAACAGACGCTGAAAATCGGCTATATCGGTTTTGTGCCGCCGCAGATCATGACGTGGGATAAAGCCAACCTCGACGGGAAAGTGACCGTCAACGACATTACCGAAACCGCGCGCAAATACGTGCCGGAGATGCGGGCGAAAGGGGCGGATGTGGTCGTCGTCGTGGCGCACTCTGGCCTCTCGGCCGACCCGTATCAGGTGATGGCTGAGAACTCCGTGTACTATCTCAGCCAGGTGCCGGGCGTGGATGCGATCCTGTTTGGTCACGCCCACGCCGTCTTCCCGGGCAAAGATTTCGCTGATATCAAAGGCGCGGACATCGAAAAAGGGACGCTCAACGGTGTGCCATCGGTGATGCCGGGCATGTGGGGCGACCACCTTGGCGTGGTGGATCTGGTGCTGAATAACGACAGCGGAAGCTGGAAAGTCACGCAGTCGAAAGCGGAAGCGCGTCCGATCTACGACGCAGCGGCCAAAAAATCTCTGGCAGGGGAAGATAAAAAGCTGGTCGACGTCCTGAAGCATGACCACGACGCGACGCGTGAATTTGTCAGCAAGCCGCTCGGTAAATCCGCTGATAACATGTACAGCTTCCTCGCGCTGGTACAGGATGACCCGACCGTGCAGGTCGTCAACATGGCGCAGAAAGCCTATGCGGAGCACTATATTCAGGGCGATCCGGATCTGGCAAATCTGCCGGTACTGTCTGCCGCGGCGCCATTCAAAGTGGGCGGGCGGAAGAACGATCCGGCCAGCTACGTTGAGGTGGAGAAAGGCCAGCTGACCTTCCGTAATGCCGCCGATCTCTACCTCTATCCCAACACCCTCGTGGTGGTGAAAGCCACCGGGAAAGAGGTGAAGGAGTGGCTGGAGTGCTCTGCCGGGCAGTTCAACCAGATCGATCCGCACAGCAGCAAACCGCAGTCGCTGATTAACTGGGACGGTTTCCGCACCTACAACTTCGACGTGATCGACGGCGTGGAATATCAGATTGACGTTACCCAGCCCGCGAAATATGACGGCGAATGTCAGGCCATTAATCCGCAGGCAGAACGCATCAAAAACCTGACCTTCAACGGCAAAGCGATTGATCCGAATGCCACTTTCCTGGTGGTGACTAACAACTACCGCGCCTATGGCGGTAAGTTTGCCGGTACGGGTGACAGCCACATCGCCTTTGCCTCGCCGGATGAGAACCGTTCGGTGCTGGCGGCGTGGATCAGCGCGGAGTCGAAAAAGACGGGTGAAATTCATCCGGCGGTGGATAACAACTGGCGACTTGCGCCGATCCACAGCGACACTAAGCTGGATATTCGCTTTGAGACATCTCCGTCCGATAAAGCAGCCGCGTTTATCAAGGATAAGGCGCAGTATCCGATGCAAAAGGTCGCGACGGATGATATTGGGTTCGCGATTTATCAGGTGGATTTGAGCAGGTAGCGATGATTGTGCCGGGTGGCGGCTTCGCCTTACCCGGCCTACCCGCAATCCTCGATCCCGTAGGCCGGGTAAGCGCAAGCGCCACCCGGCATTTCACGCCGCACGCTCGTCCCTATTCGCCATCACCTGCGGCGTATTGACCTCAATCCAGTCGGCCAGCGCGGCCACCTTCTCGCTTACCTCCTGCCCCATCGGCGTCAGGCTATACTCCACATGCGGCGGCACGACCGGATACGACACGCGATCGACAAACCCGTCATGCTCCAGCGCCTGTAAAGACTGAGCCAGCATCTTCTCGCTGACGCCGCCCATCTTGCGGCGCAGATCGCTGAAGCGATGCGTCCCCTGACGTAACGCCACCAGGATCAGCACGCCCCAGCGGCTGGTTACGTGTTTGAGCACCTCCCGTGACGGGCACTGTTCCGCAAAGAGGTTGCCATCGCGCATTTGCTCGCTGAGCGTTGGTATTGTTGTTTTCATACTTACCTTTTTGTACGTACTTACTAAAAGTTAGTTATGGTGATAGTGTGCCACAACACCAGACAAACACGAAGGAGATTAATCATGATCGCGATTACCGGCGCAACCGGCCAGCTTGGCCAACACGTTATTGAAGAACTGCTGAAAACCGTTCCGGCCAGCCAGATCGTGGCTATTGTGCGTAACCCGTCGAAAGCCGAAGCGTTGCGTCAGCAAGGGGTCGTTGTGCGTCAGGCGGATTACACCGATGAAGCCGCATTTACCACCGCGCTGAACGGCGTGGATAAACTGCTGCTCATCTCCTCCAGCGAAGTGGGCCAGCGTGCCGTACAGCACCAGAACGTGATAAACGCCGCCAAAGCCGCCGGGGTGAAATTCATCGCCTATACCAGCCTGCTGCATGCTGACAAATCTCCGCTGGGTCTGCACGTTGAGCACGTCGAAACCGAAAATGCCCTGGCGGCCTCCGGCGTGCCTTACGCTCTGCTGCGCAACGGCTGGTACACCGAAAACTACCTGGCAAGCGCGCCGCCAGCGCTGGAACACGGCGTATTTATGGGTGCCGCAGGCGAAGGCAAAATTGCCTCTGCGACCCGTGCGGATTACGCGGCGGCGGCAGCGAAAGTGATTTCTGAAGAGGGTCATGCCGGCAAGGTGTATGAACTGGCGGGTGATAATGCCTGGACGCTGAGCGAACTGGCTGCGGAACTGAGCAAGCAGAGCGGTAAGCCGGTAACGTATCAGAACCTCAGCGAAGCCGATTTCGCCGCTGCGCTGAAAGGCGTTGGTCTGCCTGCCGGGCTGGCGGAGATGCTGGCGGACTCCGACACCGGCGCGTCCAAAGGCGGCCTGTTCGACGACAGCCGTACCCTGAGCAAACTGATCGGCCGCCCAACCACATCACTGGCGGAAAGCGTCAAAGCCATCCTGTAGTTGTTAAAAATTGGTTATTTTTTGTGGCATCCCCTCGGGTCATCTCTGATAATGAAGCGATGACCCACAAGGAGGCTCACCGTGCAAGGCGTACCGGAACAGTTCACTGATGAGAGAGACAGCGCGCGCTTTCGCCATCTGGCGCAGCTGCCGGGCCTGGAGCTTTATCACGCCCATATCTCTGACTACGCCTTTGAGCCTCACACTCATGAAGCCTTCGGTATCGGCACCATCGAAACCGGTGCCGAACGCTTCCGCTATCGCGGTACCCAGCATCTTGCCGCGGAAAAATCCGTCGTGACCATGAACCCGGACGAGATCCACACAGGGGAATCCGCCACCGAAGGCGGCTGGCGCTACCGAATGGTCTACATCGAACCCGACCTGCTGGAAGAGGTCACCGGCCTGCGTCACTGGTGGTTTAATGACGTCACGCGCCACGACCCTTTGCGCTCGCAGCAGATTGGCCGGTTAATTTACGGCCTGTGGCACACCAACGATCCGCTGGCGCAGAAGGGGCTGCTACTGGATTTGATTCAGACTTTTCAGCCACTGGCCCATCATGCGCCGGTGGTGCAGGAGGCCGCGCACCGCTTCGAACGCGTTCGCGACTATCTGCACGACAACTATATGCGCTCGCTGACCCTGGACGAGCTGGCTAACGTTGTCTCGCTCAGCCCGTACCATTTTCAGCGCCAGTTCAAAGCCCATTTCCACGTTACGCCCCACCAGATGCTGATGGCCATCCGGCTGTGGCGCGCAAAAGCATTCCTCACCCACGGCATGCCTGCCGCCGAGGTGGCCGCCGCGACCGGGCTGACCGATCAGTCGCATTTAACCCGCGCCTTCACCCGTCGCTACGGCATCACGCCCGTGCGCTACCAGAAACAGGTTATGCCGCGCTAATGCGCAACCTCATACAATACGCGCGCGTTTTGCCCTCCTACACTGATCGCAAAGTGAATCAAGATGGATGGAAAAATGATTAGCGGCGTGTTGTATGCCCTGCTTGCGGGTTTGATGTGGGGGCTGATTTTTGTCGGCCCGCTGATTGTGCCGGAGTACCCGGCGATATTGCAGTCGACCGGACGTTACCTGGCGCTGGGGCTGATTGCCGTGCCGCTGGCGTGGCTGGGGCGCGCGCGTCTGCGTCAGCTGGGCCGCCAGGACTGGCTCACCGCGCTAGCGCTGACCATGATGGGTAATCTGATCTACTACGTCTGTCTGGCGAGTGCCATTCAGCGCACCGGTGCGCCGGTGTCGACCATGATTATCGGCACGCTGCCGGTGGTCATCCCGGTTTTCGCGAACCTGCTTTACAGCCAGCGTGACGGCAAACTGGCGTGGTCAAAAATGGCGCCGGCGCTGGTCTGCATCGCCGTGGGGCTGGTATGCGTGAATATTGCCGAGCTTCGCCACGGCCTCGAAAACTTCAGCTTGTGGCGTTACGGTTCAGGGATCTTTCTGGCGTTTATTTCGGTTGTCTGTTGGGCCTGGTATGCCCTGCGCAACGCACGCTGGCTGCGGGAAAACCCGGATAAACATCCGATGATGTGGGCGACGGCGCAGGCGCTGGTCACCCTCCCTGTCTCGTTGCTGGGTTATGTGGGCGCGTGTGTCTGGCTGGGTAGCCAGCAACCGGCATTTACCCTGCCCTTCGGACCGCGCCCGTGGATATTCGTCGGGTTAATGGTCGCCATTGCCGTGCTCTGTTCGTGGGTGGGCGCGCTGTGCTGGAACATTGCCAGCCAGAAGCTGCCGACGGTGATATTAGGGCCGCTGATTGTCTTTGAGACGCTGGCCGGGCTGCTCTATACCTTCCTGATGCGTCAGAGCGTGCCGCCGCTGCTAACGGCCTGCGGGATCGCGCTGCTGGTCGTTGGGGTGGTGATTGCGGTGAGAGCGAAGCCGGAAAAACCGATGGTCGTTCCGGCGTCGAAGGGGTGATTTTTGCCGGGTGGCGCTGACGCTTACCCGGCCTACAAAATAACGCCTCGTAGGCCCGGTAAGGCGTAGCCGCCACCGGGCAAGCCTTTAAAACGTTTCCCAGTTCGCTTCAGACGCCGCCGCGACGGGCTGCGCTTTAGGTGCATAGGTCTTTACCGGCGCGGCTTTCACCGCCTGGTTACGGGTGATCTTAAACACCGCCACCGCGTCGTTCAGGCGTGCAGCCTGATCCTCCAGCGCCGCCGCTGCCGCCGCAGACTCTTCCACCAGCGAGGCGTTCTGCTGGGTGACGCGATCCATCTCCGCCACCGCCTGACCCACCTGGTCGATACCGCGGCTCTGTTCGTCGGAGGCCGACGCAATCTCACCCATGATGTCCGTCACGCGCGTAACCGCATCGACGATCTCCGCCATCGTCGCGCCCGCTTCATTTACCAGCTGAGAACCCGCGTTGACGCGTTCGCCGGAATCATCGATCAGCGCTTTGATCTCTTTCGCCGCCTGTGCGCTGCGCTGGGCAAGGGTACGCACCTCGCCCGCGACAACCGCGAAGCCACGTCCCTGCTCGCCCGCGCGCGCCGCTTCTACCGCCGCGTTCAGCGCCAGAATATTGGTCTGGAAAGCAATGCCGTCGATCACGTTAGTAATTTGCGCGATTTTGCTGGAACTGGTGGCGATTTCGTCCATGGTGCGCACAACGCCCTCGACCACGTTACCGCCCTTCTTCGCGGTGGAGGAGGCGTCCAGCGCCAGACGCGACGCCTGACGCGCGTTATCGGCGTTTTGCTTCACGGTGGCGGTTAACTGTTCCATGCTGGCTGCCGTCTCTTCCAGAGAAGCGGCCTGTTGCTCGGTACGAGAGGAGAGATCGTTGCTGCCCGCCGAGATTTCACCCGCGCCGGTGTAGATGGTATCTGCGCCTTCACGCACCACGCCCACCGTGTTGGCCAGCGCAGTCTGCATCTCCTGAACGTTGCGCGCCAGGATCGCCATTTCATTTTTACCCTCAGCTTGAATCGGCTGGGTTAAATCCCCTGCGGCAATGGCGCGGATATGGTTGATCACCTCTTCCAGCGGCAGCAGCAGCACACGGCGCATCGCAATCCAGCTGGAAATAATCACCGTGATCACCAGCAGCATCACCGCAGAAAGGATCCACAGAATGCGTTTGTAGTCGCTTTCATTGTCCTGGATACCTTTGGCGGCCAGCACGGCCTGCGCCTCACGCCACTCGCGATAAACCTTTTGCATCGCGGTCTGCTTCTGTTCGGCATTTTGTTTGAACATATCTTCCAGATTGCCCTGCCCCAGCAGAACGTTCATTTGCGTCAGCGTGGCGGAGTAGACGCGGTACTGCTCTTCCAGGCGATCGGCCAGGTGCTCGTCCATACCCGGCGTTTCCGGCAGCGCGTAGTATTTATCGTAATGGGTCTGGGCATCGGCCAGCAGGTTTTTCGCGGTATTGACCAGCTCGTTCAGCTGTCCGCCATTAATCTGCGACGCCATGCTGCTTTGCAGGCGCAACATGCCGCGGTTGAGAGTGACGCGCGCCTGGTTCAGGCTGATCCAGGCGTCGGTAAACTCCGCGACGTTCTGGCTGGAAAGCTGAGAAACGGTGAAGTTCTCTTTATCGTTATTGAGTGCGTTAATGAAAATGCCAGCGGAGATCAGCTGCATGATGCCGAGCACAAGCAGCACCGAAATCAAAAGAGTAATGACTTTTATACGTTTAAACATGCGTTGCCTTTTTTATATACAGGTATTGTCTGACCTGTATCTATCGGCACGTGCGGCAGGTTGTTTACTGTTTCTCCACCTTTAAAAACTTTCGAAAGCCCTTTTCTGCATTCAATCAGCAAGTTAAAAGCACGCTTTTTTTGTGATCCCCTTCTCATTTCACCCTTGCCTCTAAAGGGTTATAGTATCCACCTAAAGATGCATTTAAAATGCATCTTATATTTCTGATGATGAGGTAACTGCTATGGCCTTCCGCGACCAACCCTTAGGCGAGCTGGCGCTCTCCATCCCTCGCGCTTCTGCGCTGTTCCGTAAATACGATATGGATTACTGCTGCGGTGGTAAGCAAACGCTGGCGCGCGCAGCGTCGCGTAAAGAGCTGGATGTGGAGGCTATCGAAGCGGAGCTGGCTCAACTGGCTGAACAGCCTGTCGACAAAGACTGGCGCACCGCGCCGCTGGCTGAAATCATCGACCACATCATTGTGCGTTACCACGACCGTCACCGCGAGCAGCTGCCGGAGCTGATTTTACAGGCGACCAAAGTTGAACGCGTTAATGCCGATAAACCTTCCGTACCGCGCGGCCTGGCGAAATACCTGACCATGCTGCACGAAGAACTTTCCAGCCACATGATGAAAGAGGAGCAGATCCTCTTCCCGATGATCAAACAGGGCATGGGCAGCCAGGCTATGGGGCCCATCAGCGTGATGGAAAGCGAACATGATGACGCCGGCGAACTGCTGGAAGTGATCAAACACACCACCAACAACGTCACACCGCCGCCAGAAGCGTGCACCACCTGGAAAGCCATGTACAACGGCATTAACGAGATGATCGACGATCTGATGGAACACATTAGTCTTGAGAATAACGTTCTGTTCCCGCGTGCATTATCGGGTAAATAAAAAAGCCCGGTGGCGCTAGCGCTTACCGGGCCTACAACATCCGCGAACCTAGGCCGGGTAAGCGTCAGCGCCACCCGGCAACATGCTTAGCGCATGCCCGCCATACGTTTCTTACCGATAAACAGCCAGCCCAGCCCCAGCGCGATAAACCACAGCGGCGTGACCATCAGCGCCTGTCGGGTATCTTCTTCCAGCGTCAGCAGCACCAGCACGAAGACGAAGAACGCCATGCACACCCAGCACATCAGCTTGCCCAGCGGCATCTTGTAGATCGACTTCTCGTGCAGGTGTGGACGCTGCTTGCGGTACACCAGGTACGAGCAGAGGATGATGGTCCAGACGAACATAAACAGGATCGCCGACACCGTGGTGATCATGGTGAACGCGCCGATTACGCTCGGGTTGACGTAGAGCATCACCACACCGCCCAGCAGACAGATGCAGGAGAAGGTCAGCCCTTTCGCTGGTACCGCGCGTTTAGACAGTTTGGCAAACGCGCTCGGAGCAACGCCCTCCTGCGCCAGGCCGAACAGCATACGGCTGGTGGAGAAGACGCCGCTGTTCGCGGAAGAGGCCGCAGAAGTCAGCACCACGAAGTTAATCAGGCTCGCGGCAGCAGGCAGCCCCACCAGCACGAACAGCTCGACGAACGGGCTCTTGGTTGGCACCACCGAGCTCCATGGCGTCACGGACATAATGACGATCAGCGCGAACACGTAGAACATGATGATACGCAGCGGAATGGAGTTGATCGCACGCGGCAGGGATTTCTCCGGATCTTTGGTTTCCGCCGCCGTGGTACCGACCAGCTCAATCCCGACAAACGCAAACACCGCAATCTGGAAGCCGGCAAAGAAGCCGCTGATACCTTTCGGGAACCAGCCGCCGTCATTCCACAGATGGGCAAACGAGGCCTGTACGCCGGTTGGCGACTGGAAGTGCGTCAGCACCATCACCAGCCCGACGACAATCAGCGCGATGATGGCGACGATTTTGATCATCGCGAACCAGAACTCCATCTCACCGAACATTTTAACGGTGGCGAGGTTCAGGCTCAGCAGCAGAACAATCACCGCCAGCGAAGCCACCCAGTCCGACAGGCCGGGGAACCAGAATTGGGCGTAGGCCGTAATAGCGACAACATCCGCCATGCCGGTAACCACCCAGCAGAACCAGTAGGTCCAGCCGGTAAAATAGCCCGCCCACGGGCCGAGCAGGTCTGACGCGAAGTCGCTGAAAGATTTGTATTCGAGATTCGACAGCAGCAATTCACCCATTGCACGCATCACGAAAAAGAGCATAAAACCGATGATCATATAAACGAAGATGATCGACGGGCCGGCAAGACTGATGGTTTTGCCCGAGCCCATAAACAGCCCGGTGCCGATGGCTCCACCAATGGCAATAAGCTGAATGTGACGGTTCGTGAGATTTCGCCGTAGCGACTGTTCAGACGTCGCCTCTTCTGCGGCGGCGACTTTGACCTGATCTACCATGTGATATTTTCCTGTTTATGCCTGTCTGTGTTGTTAAGGCTCTTCTGGCCTTTATATACGCCAAATAAATGACGGACCCTGTGTAAGGACTAATCGATAGTAGGTAAGAATCGGCGGGATGAATACTATGATTTGAATATTATGTTAATAATATGTTGAAAGTGAGTGTCATATCACTCATACAGCGCGAAACAGCTCACAAAAATACACGTAACAGTTTCGTTTGCAATACAAAATGTTGATTTCGTCGTAACTCCGGGTTTTATCGCTATTTTCCTCTCCCCGATCGGAGAGAGGAAAATAAGAAAAACCGATTACAGGATTTCCAGCAGCTCGACTTCAAACACCAGGGTGCTGAATGGCGGAATGGACGCGCCAGCGCCACGCTCGCCGTAAGCCAGGTTGTGCGGGATAGTGAGTTCCCATTTGGAACCTACTGGCATCAGGGTCAGGGCTTCGATCCAGCCTGCGATAACGCCGTTGACCGGGAATTCAGCCGGTTCGCCACGCGCGACGGAGCTGTCGAACACGGTACCGTCGATCAGCTTACCGGTGTAGTGTACGCGAACGTGGTCGGTACGCGCCGGGATTGCGCCATCACCCTGATTGATTACGCGGAACTGCAAGCCGGACTCGGTGCTGTTCACGCCTTCACGCTCACGGTTCTCTTCCAGATATTTCACGCCTTCTGCCGCCATCTCTTCGAAACGCGCGCGACGTACGGCGTCAGCACGTTCGTGGATTTCACGCAGCGCACGGTGCACAACGTCAACCGGCACAGCGGGCTGCTTGCCTTCCAGCGCGTCAGCGATACCCGCCACCAGCGCTTCCGGTAACAGACCTTCCAGGCCGGATTCGCTCAGCTGCTGTCCTACCTGCAAGCCGATGCCGTAGCTTGCCTGCGCTTCGATAGTGTCAAAAGTCGGGGTGGTCATGGGTTTTCCTTCCATCACATTTAAAGTAGCGGGCAGCATATCAGCCATGCCCTTATGGGTAAAACTTTGTCTTAAGTAAAGGTGACAAACTGCGACGAAACGGAAACAATAGTAGCCGTCAGGATTTTCCCTAATATATGTCACGAAAGCTGGCTTTGTTACGCCCATCAGGCAGTTAGCAAACTACACTTCTCAGGACAGGATAAAAAGACGCGGAGCAGGAGGAGAGCCATGCCCGGGCGATTTGAACTGAAACCTACCCTGGCGAAAATCTGGCATGCGCCGGATAACTTTCGCATCATGGACCCGCTGCCGCCTTTGCACCGCAGAGGCATTATTATCGGCGCGTTGCTGATCGTCATCGGCTTCCTGCTTCCTTCCGGCAGTGACAACGTTGATACCGCGCCGGTCAGCCGGAATGCTGTGCTGGATATCCAGTCGCAAAGCCAGCCGCAGCCTGATTCACAGCCGATGCAGACGCAGCTGGTCACACCGTCTAACGATCCGGGCCAGGTTGCGCCGGTTGAACCTGAACCGGTTCAGGAAGATCAGGAGCAGGCCGCCGCCCCTTCAGAGCCACAGGCGCAACAGCCCACCGGCATTGAGCAGCAGTGGCGTTCGTATCGCGTAGAGCCTGGGAAAACTCTTGCCCAGCTGTTCCGCGACCACAATCTGCCAGCAACGGATGTGTATGCCATGGCGCAAGTCGAGGGGGCAGGCAAACCGCTCAGCAACCTGCAAAATGGTCAGATGGTGCAGATCCGCCAGAATGCCAGCGGGGTGGTGACCGGGCTAACGATCGATACCGGAAACGGGCAGCAGGTACTGTTTACCCGCCAGCCGGACGGCAGTTTCATCAGAGCACGTTAATGACCCAGGCCGGGTAAGGCGAAGCCGCCGCCCGGCACTTGTGTTCTCAGGCACGCCGTTTATTCACCCACCAGATCCCCGAGCAGACCAGCACCAGCGCAATCGCGTATTTGATGTCCAGAATGTTTTCGCCGAGGAAGATGGCCGAGAGCACCGTCCCTGCTACAGGTATGACAAAGTTGAACGGGGCAATCATACTCACGCGGTTTACTTTCAGCAGCGCGCTCCACAGGGCGAACGCCACGGATGAGAGCAGCGTCAGATACCCCAGCACGGCGACGGCTTTCATGCTGTGCACCTCCAGCGTCCCGCCCGTGGCATAGCCTCCCGCAACCAGTGCCGCCCCGCCTATCCCCAGCTGCCAGCCAGTCATCACCGTCGGGTCAACGGTCTGGGAAATGCGCTTCCCGTAAAGCGTGGCCGCAGAGAGAATAAAGGCGGCCAGCACCACAAATCCGTCACCTTTCCAGACAAACTGGAACTCACTTAACCCGCTGTGGAAGTTCACCAGCATAACCCCGGCAAAGCCCAGAACACATCCCAGCGTTTTGTTATAGCTGAGTTTGTCGTTGTGGTAGATAAAGTGCGCCAGCAGCACGCTGAAGAAGGTCCCGGTGGCATTCATGATGGAGCCGTTCACCCCGGTCGTGTAGGCCAGGCCGATATAAAAGAAGGTGTACTGGAGGGAGGTCTGCGTCAGTCCGAGGATCGTGAGCTGGCCAAACTGCGTGGGCGTGAGCCTGCCAATCGGCTTTCGCTGGGCCAGGGCAAAAAGCAGCAGCAACGCGCCGGCAAACAGAAAACGGTATCCGGCAAAGACGACTTTGGAGGGGATATCATCGGTCGCGATCTGAAAGAGTTCGTAGCCACTTTTAATGGCCGGGTACGAGCTTCCCCAAAGCAGACAGCAGAGCGTGGCGCAGGCATAGGCCACATTGCGACGGGCAAAGACGGGCGTGGGCAGAGCAGTATCCATGACAAATCTCATAAATAAAATTGCGTTTCAATTTATTATCAGAGAATGCGTCAGGAATAGCGACCTTACAAGAGCAAAAGATGACGCAGGGTCACGCTAAAAAGCAAAACGCCGGCACAAGGCCGGCGCTTCGACGCGAGCAGAGTAAAAAATTACTCAGCTACTACGTTAACAACCAGTTTAGCGAACACTTCGCTGTGAACCTGGAAGTCAACTTCGTGCTCACCAGTGGTACGCAGAACGCCGTTCGGCATACGAACTTCGCTCTTAGCCACTTTAACGCCTGCCGCAGTAACTGCATCAGCGATATCGCGGGTGCCGATGGAACCGAACAGTTTACCTTCGTCGCCAGCTTTAGACGCGATAGTAACGGTGCCCAGTGCGTTGATTGCTTCAGCGCGAGCGTTAGCAGCCGCCAGAACGTCAGCCAGTTTGGCTTCCAGTTCAGCACGACGTGCTTCGAAAAACTCTACGTTTTTCTTAGTAGCTGGAACAGCTTTACCCTGTGGAACCAGGAAGTTACGAGCGTAACCCGCTTTAACGTTTACCTGATCACCCAGGCTGCCCAGGTTTGCTACTTTATCAAGCAGAATAACTTGCATTACCTTATCCTCTTAAAGTCGTATTAATGGACCGTGCCCGATTACTGATGACGATCAGTGTACGGCAGCAGAGACAGGTAGCGAGCGCGTTTGATAGCGCGAGCCAGCTGACGCTGATATTTTGCACGAGTACCGGTGATACGGCTTGGGACAATCTTACCGCTTTCGGTGATGTAGTTTTTCAGCGTTGCGATATCTTTATAGTCGATCTCTTGAACGCCTTCCGCGGTGAAACGGCAGAACTTGCGACGACGGAAATAACGTGCCATATGGCTAGTCTCCAGAATCTATCAAATCAATCTGCTCGGCATGCAGAACCATTTTGCTCAGGCCGTTCTTTGCCTTGTGGCAAGAAATGAACCCCTGAACGATTACTGCGCTACCGACCGTTAAACTGTGAGTAATGGCCTGGTTTTCGTGTCCGCTAATAATTACGGGCATTTGGCACCACGCCTGCCGGTGAAACCCGGCTTCCTCTTGCACAGAACGATGCTCAAGCACGAACTGGCAATGCGGAATTCCTGATGGGCTGACCTTTCGAAGGGGGGTCCTGCACACGGTGCCGGACAACACCAGACGGTTGGTCATCAGAAATTACTCTTCAGAATCCCCAGCATCAGAATCATCTGCGGTTTCGTTTGCGAAATCATCGCGACGCTCACGGCGCTCGTCTTTCGCTTTAACCATCGGAGATGCTTCGGTCACTGCGTGTTTGGTACGCATAACCATGCTGCGGATAACGGCATCGTTGAAGCGGAAGGTAGTTTCCAGCTCATCGATCACTTCCTGCGGAGCTTCAACGTTCATCAGAACGTAGTGTGCTTTGTGCAGTTTGTTGATCGGGTAAGCCAGCTGACGGCGGCCCCAGTCTTCCAGACGGTGGATCGTGCCTTCTGCACCAGTGATGGCAGCAGAGTAACGCTCGATCATGCCCGGAACCTGTTCGCTCTGGTCAGGGTGGACCATAAAAACGATTTCGTAATGACGCATCGAATTGCTCCTTACGGATTATTCAGCCTCCTGTCTGGGTCAGCCGAGGCCCGGGGAGGCAAGGAACGTGTTAAAGGTCGGCTGAAAAATTGACGCGTCATAATACTTGCGCCCCCCAGGAAACTCAAGCTGATTGCACAAATAATTCGCACAAAGGGTAAAGCTGTTCTAAGTGGGTGATTTAAAATCGCACTCATCAGAAGCGCTGTTTTTTTGAACAACACCATCAGAAATGGTCACCCATCGCAATCCGGGTAGCGATTACACTTTAATCAGAGACACGGAACAGAGAAGGAGAACATTACCCCGTATCACAGCACGCAGTCGTGGAGCGCATATCATGAAAAGAATCGCAATCGCCATTTTGGCTGCGCTTTTGCTCAGTGCAAACGCGATGGCAGCCATCAGAATAGACAGCCAACAGGCCAGAAACATGGATGATGTGCAGAGCTTAGGCGTTATTTACATCAATCATAACTTCGCCACTGAAAGTGAAGCAGATCAGGCGCTTAATGAAGAAACCGATGCGCAGGGCGCAAAATACTATCACGTCATGCTGACACGTGAGCCCGGCAGCAACGGTAATATGCACGCCAGTGCAGATATTTACCAGTAACGCTTTATCGCTAGCACCAGGAAAGCCAACGAAAATCAAAACCATATATAATTTGCCCCCTGCCCGGGGGCTTTTTTATGAATGGCTCCGGAATACCACCGGTTACAACTGTTTCGGTATTCCAGAGCACTTATTCACTTCTGCCCGTAATAAGCATTCGGGCCATGCTTACGCATGAAATGCTTGTTCATCAGGTAATCATCAATGCCCTGAAGCTGTGGGTTAATGCCGCGCGCAATCCACGCCATTCTGGCCACCTCTTCCATCACCACCGCGTTATGCACGGCGTCATGCGCATCTTTACCCCAGGAGAACGGACCATGCTGGTACACCACAATACCCGGCGTATGCAGTGGTTCCGTCTCACCCAGCGTTTCGATAATGACCCTGCCGGTGTTAAGTTCGTACTCGCCTTCGACCTCAGCCTGCGTTAACGCTCGCGTGCAGGGAATATCGCCGAAGAAGTAATCTGCGTGCGTCGTACCCAAAGCAGGGATCGCCAGCCCGGCCTGTGCCCAGGCGGTGGCGTGCGTGGAATGGGTATGCACAACGCCCCCCAGAGACGGGTAACGCTGATACAGCGCCAGGTGGGTTGCCGTATCAGAAGAAGGGCGCCATTTGCCTTCAACGACGTGTCCTTCCAGGTCAACCACCACCATATCGTCCGCTTTCATGGCGTCATAGGCCACGCCGCTCGGCTTAATCACCACCAGCCCCTGCTCGCGATCGATGGCGCTTACGTTGCCCCAGGTAAACGTCACCAGTCCACAGCGCGGGAGATCCATATTGGCTTCATAGACCTGCTGTTTCAGCTTAAGCATGTTCCGCCTCCATCAGCCCTGCCCGCGCCATGCGCTCGCGCACCCAGTCCCGGGCTTTCGCCACTTCTGCCGCCGGGTCGTCCGCGGTTTCGCTCCACATCTCAATCAGGTAAGGCCCGCAATAACCTGTCTGTTTGAGCGTCTGGAAGCACCGTTCGAAATCCACCACCCCGGTGCCGAACGGTACGTTTTTAAACACGCCAGGACGGGTATCTTTAACGTGCACCGCCACGATATGCCCGATGCCCGCCTGAAGCTCCATCTGTACGTCGTTATCCCATGCCGACAGGTTTCCGATATCCGGATAAAGCTGGAACCATGGGTTGTTCAGATAGTGCGCATAGCCCAGCGCCTTGCTGATGGAGTTCATCAACGGATAATCCATGATCTCCATCGCCAGCGTCACCTGCGCACGGCTTGCCATCTCAACGCTCTCTTTCAGGCCCTCCCGGAAACGACGGCGCGTTTCATCGTTGGCTTCCTGATAGTAAACATCGTAACCCGCCAGTTGGATCACGCGGATGCCGACATCCTGTGCAAAGCGAATGGCTTTACGCATGATCTCCAGCCCTTCGGCGCGTACAGCATCATCTTCGCTGCCAAGCGGAAAACGACGATGAGCGCTCAGGCACATGGATGGCACGCGCACGCCGGTTTCGGCAATGGCGCTCACCAGCGCCAGACGCTGGTCGCGACGCCAGTCCAGGCGAGAAAGACGCTCGTCCGTCTCATCCACCGACATTTCGACAAAATCGAAACCCAGCTGCTTCGCCAGCTGCAACCGCTCCAGCCAGCACTCCCCCGCAGGGAGTGCCTTTTCATAGATGCCAAGCGGGACCTGTTTTGACAACATACCCGCTCCTTAACCCCAAAGCTGAGCGATTGAGCGTTTGAACTGACGCGCCGCTTCCACCGGAGACGCAGCATCACGAATGCTACGACCGGCAATAAAGACGTGAATCGGGATACCCTGGAACAGCGGCAGATCCTCCAGCGCCAGGCCACCGGTGACGGTCACTTTGAAGCCCATATCGGCCAGACGTTTGATCGCGCTGATATCGGCTTCGCCCCACGCCACGCCTGCGGCCTGCGCATCACGGCTACGGTGATAAACCACCTGCTGGATACCCGCTTCGCGCCACTCCTGCGCCTGCTCCCAGGTCCAGAAACCAGTCAGTTCAATCTGCACGTCGCCGTTGAACTCTTTCGCCACGTCCAGCGCGCCTTTCGCGGTGTTGATATCCGCACAGCAGATCACGGTGACCCAGTCGGCGTTGGCTTCAAAGCACATGCGAGAGAGGATTTTGCCCGCGTCGGCGATTTTGGCATCCGCCAGCACGATTTTATGCGGATAGAGCGCCTTCAGGTCACTAACCGCACGAACGCCTTCGCCCACGCACAGAATGGTGCCGACTTCGATGATGTCCACTTCTTCCGCAATCAGACGGGTGGTTTCGTAAGCGTGAGACAGAGTCTGGTTATCCAGCGCGACCTGCAACATTGGTAATGACATTTTCAATTCCTCTTAAACGGCCGCCGCAGTGGCGTTATCAATTAAATCCAGCACGTCCTGCGCGGTACGACAGGCGCGTAAACGGTCAAAATTAGCTTCATCATCAAACAGATTGACGATCTGCATGATCCCCACCTCCTGGTGGGTGTTGGCATCGACAGCCGCCATGGTGATCAGAATGTCGACCGGGTCGTTATCTTCGTGGTTGAACACCAGTGGTTTTTTCAACGTCACCAGCGCAAAACCGGTTTTCTTGACGCCCTCTTCGGGACGGCCATGCGGCATTGCCAGCCCCGGGGCAATCACAAAATAGGGTCCAAACTGCGCCACGCCATCCAGAATGGCCTGGTAATAACGCGGCTCGACAACGTCCGCCTTAACCAGCAGGTCCACGCCCAGCTTCACCGCTTCCTGCCAGGTGCTGGCTTCGGCCTGTAAAAGGATGGAGTTATTCTCTGCCAGCGAATCACGTAGTTTCATGTGGCATCCTTACTTCACGTCTTGTGGGAAGTGTTCTTTGATCACTTCCAGCAGCTTTGGCCCGAAATCCGCAGGCGACAGCATGTTGCGTACGCCTACCACGTATTTGTTGCCCGACACGCTAATCTCGCCGGCAATGTGCGTTGAGGCGATGATGATGTCCGCGCCGTTCAGTTCACTTTTGTATTCACCCACTGCGCAGCTGTTCACCGTGTGGTCAATGTTTGACTGGGTTAAAAACTGGTCCACTTTCATCTTCATGATCATGGAGCTACCTTGCCCATTGCCACACACAGCCAGGATACGTACGGTCATAATCGAAACTCCTTAATGAGCAGACACTTCTGCTGTTTGTTTTTCTGCATCTTCTTCAGCCCGCAGCGAACGGCCAGCGAAGAACATATAAGCCAGGGCAATCAGGATGATGACGGCCATAAAGACCAGCCCGACGGACGCAAAGCCCTGCATCATCGGCGGCGCCAGAATTGACCAGTCCGCCATGCCCATCCAGGCGCTCATGCCAGTGAGCTTGACCGCCCACACGCACCCGAAGATTTCAACCATGCCCATCACCAGGCAGATCTTGAGCGCTGCGCGCCATCCGCCGAAGTGGTTAGCAAACACGCCGATAGTGGCGTTGGAGAAGAACATCGGGATAAAGCCAGGAATAATCAGGATTGAGGAGCCACAGCCCACCAGGATGCCGACCGCAATCAGCTGGCCGATGGTGCCCCACATAAAGCCCCAGACGACGGCGTTTGGCGCAAAGCTATAGATAGCCGCACAGTCAATCGCCAGCACCGCGCCAGGGATCAGGCGCTGGGAGATGCCGTTAAACGCTTCCGACAGTTCGGCGACGAACATACGCACGCCCTGGGTGATGATGAAAATGGCCACCGCGAAGGAGAAACCGGTTTGCAGGATATAGACCGTCCAGTGGGTTTTACCCGCCATCGCCTGCACCACGTCAATGCCAAAGGAGAGCAGGATGGCACCGAAGAAGATGGTCATCACAATTGCCGTGGAGACGATGTTGTCGTGGAAGATATTCAGCCAGCCAGGCAATTTGAGGTCTTCAACACTCTCCTCTTTTTTGCCCAGGTACGGCGCAACTTTGTAAGCAATCCAGGAGGCGAACTGCTGCTGGTGACCGATGGAGAAGCCGCAGCCGTCCGTAACGTCCTGCGTTGGCTTATACATCATGTTGGAGGTGATGCCCCAGTAAAGCGAGACCAGTATTGCCGTGCAGATGACGGTGGTCCACATTGGGTAGCCGAAGATATAGAGAGAAACCGCAATCAGCCCCGCCTGCTGGAACATGATGTGCCCGGTGAGCATGATGGTGCGAATACCGGTGATGCGGCGCAGGAGCACGTAAATGATGTTCAGCGCCAGCGCGAGCAGTACCGCATACCCAACCCAGCTGTACGCATCCCCCATACGATCGATGGTGGCCATCATGGACGCGTAAGTGTCAGAGATGGCGCCGTTAATGCCGTACACCTCTGACATTTTGGCAACAACCGGCTTAAACGTGCTGGTCAGAATGCCAGACCCCGCCTGCAACAGCATAAAACCAATGATGGTTTTGATGGTGCCTTTGATAATCACGCTGACGCTTTTGCGCAGCAGGATGTACCCCAGGCACGTCACGATACCCAGCAACAGCGGGGCGTTGGTCATTACCTGATTAAAGAACACGGTAAAGACGTTGTAGAGGATCTCCATAACTCTCTCCAGAAAATGAGAACACGAGGGGCAATCCCTGTGTGGTTGGTGTCATCACTCTATTAATCACAAATAATCATCACAAGATTGCATTTGATTATTTGTGACGGATCACGCAATTTATTTCCATGGTATTAGTAATGATTTTCACTACCAATCCAAACAAATAAATAAATTCTTAAATTTCAATACATTAATCATTTATAATGGTTATCTTAACAACGTCATGAAGTTTTTTCTGTGAGGTGGCGAGGGGAATTTTCCGCAAATCAGCCATTGCAAATCGATTAAAACAGTGCCAGCATTAATCACAACAAGTCATATAGTGATTACTTTTGATTAAAACCAGGAGTCAAACGATGAGTAAAGTGAAAACCATCACCCGTGAATCATGGATTCTGAGTACCTTTCCGGAGTGGGGTAGCTGGCTGAACGAAGAGATCGAGCAGGAACAGGTTGCTCCTGGCACATTTGCGATGTGGTGGCTGGGCTGCACCGGGATCTGGCTGAAATCAGAAGGCGGCGCCAACATTTGTGTTGATTTCTGGTGCGGCACCGGCAAACAGAGCCACGGCAATCCACTGATGAAAAAAGGCCACCAGATGCAGCGTATGGCCGGCGTTGAAAAGCTCCAGCCGAACCTGCGCACCACGCCTTTCGTGCTGGATCCTTTTGCCATTCGTCAGATCGACGCCGTACTCTCTACCCACGATCACAACGATCATATCGACGTGAACGTGGCGGCAGCGGTAATGCAAAACTGCGCGGACGACGTACCGTTTATTGGGCCGCAGACCTGCGTGGATTTGTGGATTGGCTGGGGCGTGCCAAAAGAGCGCTGCATCGTGATGAAGCCGGGCGACGTAGTGAAAATCAAAGACATTGAAATTCACGCGCTGGATGCCTTTGACCGTACCGCGCTGATCACCCTGCCTGCCGACCAGAAAGCCGCAGGCGTACTGCCAGACGGGATGGATGAGCGCGCGGTGAACTACCTGTTCAAAACGCCCGGCGGTTCCCTGTATCACAGCGGTGACTCCCACTACTCCAACTATTACGCGAAGCACGGTAACGAGCATCAGATTGACGTGGCGCTTGGCTCTTACGGTGAAAACCCGCGCGGGATCACCGACAAAATGACCAGCGCAGACATGCTGCGTATGGCCGAAGCGCTGAACACCAAAGTGGTGATCCCGTTCCACCACGATATCTGGTCAAACTTCCAGGCCGATCCGCAAGAGATCCGCGTCCTGTGGGAGATGAAAAAAGACCGCCTCAAGTATGGCTTCAAGCCGTTCATCTGGCAGGTTGGCGGCAAGTTCACCTGGCCGCTGGATAAAGACAATCTTGAGTACCACTACCCGCGTGGTTTCGATGATTGCTTTACGATTGAACCCGATCTGCCGTTCAAATCCTTCCTCTGATTCTGAGGCCCAATCGCCAGACCTTGCGTCTGGCGATGTCATATTTATCTTAGTAATTTCACGCTATTTCAAATATCATCTTTTCAAATCAATTCTTATCGGAATAGCTCATGACGGAAGCGCAACGGCATCAAATTTTACTGGAACTCCTGGCGCAAACAGGGTTTATCACCGTCGAGAAAGTGATCGAACGTTTAGGGATCTCCCCCGCTACCGCGCGGCGGGACATTAACAAGCTGGATGAGAGCGGCAAGCTGAAAAAAGTCCGCAACGGTGCAGAGGCCATCAGCCAGCAGCGTCCACGCTGGACGCCGATGAACATCCACCAGGCGCAGAATCACGATGAAAAGGTGCGGATTGCCAGAGCGGCATCACAGCTGGTAAATCCTGGAGAAAGCGTGGTGATCAACTGCGGTTCGACGGCGTTTCTGCTGGGCCGTGAGATGTGCGGCAAGCCGGTGCAAATCATCACCAACTATTTGCCGCTGGCCAACTATCTCATTGACCAGGAACATGAAAGCGTGGTGATCATGGGCGGCCAGTATAACAAGAGCCAGTCCATCACCCTTAGCCCGCAGGACAGTGAAAACAGCCTCTACGCCGGGCACTGGATGTTTACCAGCGGCAAAGGTCTGACGGCGGATGGCCTGTATAAAACCGATATGCTCACCGCAATGGCAGAACAGAACATGCTTAACGTAGTGGGCAAACTGGTGGTGCTGGTCGACAGCAGCAAGGTCGGTGAACGCGCCGGCATGCTTTTCAGCCGCGCCGAGCAAATCAGCATGGTGATCACCGGCAAAAACGCCAACCCCGAGATCCTCAGCAAGCTGGAGGATCAGGGTGTCACAGTGCTGCGCGTTTAAAGGTGCTGACGGAAGAATTCCACGGTTGACTCCAGCGCGGCCGGGGTAATACGGTGCCGGACACCTGCTCCCCACAGGCAGGTCAGATTGCTGTCCAGCCCTTCGCGCTGTAGCGCCTGTTGCAGGCGGAACGTTTCACCGGGCGGTACGACGTCATCGGCGTCCCCATGCCACAGAAGCAGCGGACGATCGGCCAGCTGCGAAAGCGCATGGCTGACGTCCCATTCAGACAACAGGGCCTCAATCTCCTGAGGGGCCTGCGGCGGGAACAGCGTCTTTGCCAGTGATGTAAAGTAGCCCGATCCCATCAGGCAAGCGACGGACGTCACCTCCGGATGCCTGGCCATGATCCCCAGCGCCGTCATTCCGCCCATTGATGCGCCTGCGACCGCCAGCCGTTTCCCCTCCACCAGCCCGGCCTGCAAGAGCGCGTCACGCAGCCCGGCGAACTCGGTCAGATTGCCGTGCAGCGTTTGCCAGAACAGCCCCAGCCGCGCCTGCTCATCGCCCGTAAAGCGTGCCCCATGATTCGGCGCATCAGGCATGACCACCCGGAAACCGGCCTGCGCCAGCGCGACGGCAAAATAGCTGTAGACCAGCTTCGAGGAGAGAAAGCCATGATAGAAAACTACCGTCGGCAGCGGCTGTTCACCTTTACCAGCCGAAAAAGCATGGATGATTTCATGCCCACTCAGCTGGCGAGTTTCAATTTCAATCATTGTCGATCCTGTGCTGATGAATGATTCATAATGTTGAGAGCTGGATTACGGTTTCACGATATTTTCATTCGAAATCTACGTCCCAGATAACACTTCGGGAACATTCCCCCAAAACTAAATTCGCAGACAACTACACTATGGCTATCAGGAAAAGAGACAGGTTTATGCGCAGGCTTACGGCTTTATTGCTGGTCTCACTGCTCAGCGGATGTTCCATATTGCAGGGTACGCCAGAACCGGCGCCGCCGGTTACCGATCATCCTCAGGAAATTCGTCGTAATCAGACGGAAGGATTACAACGCCTGGGTACCGTATCCGCGATGGTTCGTGGTTCCCCGGATGATGCAGAAGACGCAATTGAAGCACAGGCAGTTGCCGCAAAAGCAGATTATTACGTCATCACGATGATTGATGAAACCATTATTACGGGACAGTGGTACGCCCAGGGAATTTTGTACCGTAAGTAAGCATCATCATTTGAACGACTTTTACACTGCTTTGCGTCCGTAGACATTTTCCTGCCCACAATAAACTCCATGCCAGCAACAATGGAAATGAGTTTATTCGCGAAGGATTGCCCGGCGGATACCGGAGACACGTGAAAAGGAGCTGACGATGAAACGAACCCTTGCTTTAACGACGCTATTGCTTTCAGCGGGCCTACTGAGCACCACGGCGCAGTCGGCCGAATTTGCCAGCGCGGATTGCGTCACGGGCCTGAACGAGATTGGTCAGATCTCCGTCAATAATATCACGGGGAGTCCGCAAGACGTTGAACGTGTCGTCGCCCTGAAGGCCGATGAACAGGGCGCATCCTGGTATCGCATCGTCCAGATGCAGGAAGATCACCATGTTAATCACTGGCGCGTGCAGGCCATTCTTTATGCATAATCCCTTCCGATAAAAGCCACTTAATTTTAGTGGCTTTTCACTTTTGCAAATTTTTTACCTCTCCCGAAACTTAATAAAAACAAATATGTAACATTCAGTTACATTAAACAGATAAACGTTCTCTTCGCTCTGCCGTTGAACAGCCATCACTTTTCAATAATGAGCAATTTATGATCACCTTTTTCCGCCGGGCAGGTCTGGGCACGAAGCTATCGCTGCTAACAGGTGCAAGTGTCGCCACGCTTTTTTTGCTGTTCACTTTTCTGTTGAGCCACAACGCCAGCCAGCAGCTTGAAGATCTTGCGGTTGAAGACCTGCATAACCAGTCCACCGGCATGGTGGATATGGTAGAGATGTTCAACACCAGCCTGAGCGAAGAGGTTGAAAGCTATACCCGTCTGTTCACCACCTTTTTGCCACAGCCGCTGAACAGCGACAGCAGCCAGAGCCGGACCATAAACGGGCTTACCGTTCCTCTGCTGAAAGGCGGCGAAACGGAGTTGCATGAAAACAATACGCTTTCTGATGACTTCCTGAGCCGAACGGGCGCCATCTCGACGCTGTTTGTCCGCAGCGGTAACGATTTTATCCGCGTGGCCACGTCGCTGCGCAAAGAGAATGGCGACCGCGCCATCGGAACCGTTCTTGATACCACCAGCCCGGCATTTGCGGCTGTCACCAAAGGGAAGGTCTATCGTGGCCTCGCGCTGCTGTTCGGCAAGCGCTATATCACGCAGTACCAGCCTGTTAAAAATGCGGAAGGCCAGGTTATCGGGATTATCTTTGTCGGTGTGGACATCACCCATTCGTGGAACGTCATGCGCGAGAAAATCCTTAACCGTCGTCTGGGCGAGAGCGGCCACTTCTTTGTACTGGATCGCAGCAGCGGCAAAACGCGCGGACAGTATCTGTTCCATGCCAGCGATGAGGGCAAACTGCCCAACTGGGACACGGCGACACAGCAGCAGCTTCTGAGTGATAAAGCCGGCACGCTGGAGCGCGTGAGCGCAGATGGCCGTACGCTCAAAGTTGCCTACACGCCGCTGCCGGGCTGGAACTGGACCATCGTGGGTGAAGTGGATAAAGCCGTACTGCTTTCAAGCGTCACCACGCTGCGCGATCGCTTCCTGATGGCGGGCGTGGTGCTATCCGCGCTCTTCGCGGGCCTGTTCGTTATCCTCATTCGCCGGATGCTAACCCGCCCACTACGCGCAGTGATCGCGCTTGCCCGGCAGTATGCCGCAGGCGATCTGCGCGCCAGCCTGCCGGTAACCCGCCAGGATGAGGTCGGCCAGCTGATTGATGCCATCAACGGGATCGGGGGCGGCCTGCAAAAAATTGTGTTGCAGGTCCGCGAGGCCGCAAGCGAAATCCATCTGGGGACTAACGCGCTGGCTTCAGACACCGGCGAGATCTCTGAACAGATCAACAAACAGGCCAGCAGCGTTGAGGAGACCTCCGCCAGCATGGAGCAATTAGCCGCCACCGTGCAGCAAAATGCCGCCAACATGGAGCAAACTCAGCAGCTGGTGGGGGAAACCTCACGCGCGGTGCATCAGGGTGGAGAGACGGTGACCCACGCAGTTTCCACCATGGATGATATTCGTGATGCATCGAAACGCATTGAAGACATTGCCCGCGTGATTGAGTCCATCGCTTTCCAGACCAATATCCTGGCGCTCAATGCGGCGGTTGAGGCGGCGCGGGCGGGCGAACACGGGAAAGGTTTCGCAGTGGTGGCGCAAGAGGTGCGCGCCCTGGCTGCACGCAGCGCCAACGCGGTAAAAGAGATTGAACAGCTGATTGGCGACACGCTGAACAAGGTGAGCGAAGGCCATGCGCTGTCTGAGCAGACGCGTCTGGCGATGGATGCCATCATTGTTCATATCGATAACATCAGCCAGCTTGTCACCGAGATCAACCACGCCTCCCGCGAGCAGTCTGCGGGGATTGGTCAGGTGAATCTGGCGATGACGCACATCGGTGAGGCATCGCACATCAATGCCGATCGCATCTCACGCAGCGAGCAGACGGCACAGACGCTGCGCGAGAAGGGTTCACATCTCACCCGGCTGGTGAGCCTGTTCCAGCTGAAGGCTTAACCGACCCGGCCCGTGGCGCGCAGCAGCAGGTCGGTTTGCACCTGTTCGCTCATCAGCGTGCCGCCTCGGGTATCCAGCATCATGCGGCACCACGCCTGCGCCACGGGCGGCGATGCGTGCCGCAGCATCTGGCTTCCGGCCCCGAGTAAAAAGAGCTGCCGCGCGATCTCCCTGCCCTGCGCTTCCTGCGGTTTACGCAGCTTCTGCTGTAGCTGCCGCCAGCTGCGATCGAAGTGCCTGTCCTGACCTTTGACCTGCGCGAAATCATCGGCGAGCAGGTCGAGAATGCCCGACTGCTTCGCCAGCACGCGCAGTACATCCAGGCACATAATATTGCCAGAGCCTTCCCAGATGCTGTTGACGGGCATTTCACGGTACAACCGCGGAAGTTCACTCTCTTCGCAATAGCCTGCACCGCCCAGCACCTCCATTGCCTCTGCCACAAACGGTATGCCCGCTTTGCAGACGCTGTATTTTGCCGCCGGAGTGAAAAGCCGCGCCCATGCGGCCTCCTGCGGGTCGGTGCGGTTGTCCCACGCCCGGGCGAGTCGGAACAGCAGTGCCGTGTGTCCCTCCAGCACCAGCGCCATACGGCTTAGCACGTCGCGCATTAACGGCTGGTCGATCAGATTTTTGCCGAAGGTCTGCCGCTGATGGGCATGATAAAGCGCCACCGAGAGCGCACGGCGCATCAATCCGTGGCTGCCAAGCGCACAGTCAAAGCGCGTCAGCCCGCCCATCTTCAGAATTTGCCGGACACCTTCACCCTCTTCGCCCAGCAGCCAGCCGTAAGCATCAAGGAACTCAGCCTCACTGCTGGCATTTGAACGGTTACCGAGCTTGTCCTTCAGACGCTCAAGGCGCACGGCATTACGTTGCCCGTCGGGTAAAAAACGCGGAACAAAAAAGCAGGAAAGCCCGCCCTTCGCCTGCGCCAGCACCAGATGCGCATCGCTCTGCGGCACGGAGAAAAACCATTTGTGCCCCACCAGCCGGTAACTGCCATCACTGCATTTCTCTGCTTTGGTGGTATTACTGAGTACGTCCGAACCGCCCTGCTTTTCCGTCATCCCCATACCGATCAGCAGGCCGCGCTTTTGCGCCCCCGGCGCGAGATGGGGATCGTAGCGATCGCTCATCAGCGGCGTTAACCAGTTGTCAAACGGTTTGGGCAGCGACTGTAGCAACAGCGGCGTGGCGGCGAAGGTCATGGTCACCGGGCATAGCGTTCCCGCCTCCACCTGAGCATGCAGCACAAAACGCGCGGCCCGGGCGACGAACGATCCTTTCCGCGCCTCCTCCTCCCACGCCAGGTTGTGCACCCGGTTGGCGCAAAGCCCCTGCATCAGAAGATGCCATGCCGGATGAAAGCGGACGTCATCCAGCCTCGCTCCCGTGGCGTCATAACGCAGCAGCTCCGGCGGATTAACGTTCGCCAGCCTGCCCAGCTCCAGCGACTCCGCCGTACCCAACTGCTGTCCGATGCTGGCAAGAAGATCCACATCCCACTCAGCCCCTTCGCGCGCTACCGCATCGCGCAGGGCGCAATCAGAGAGAAAAAGGTTGCTGTTCGATAGCGGTGCAGGTTGATTAAAAACGGTATGTGTCTGCCAGTGCATGCTGTCTCCCTCCTTTCATTGGCAATAAAGGTAAGTATGGACAGAGGGCATGCACGCTGCATGGGAGGGGGGTCACACGATGACGATCGTGTTGATATCAATCGTGAAATAGCTCACAGAACATAAGAATAAACTATTTCATTACTTCACTAATGCTGAATAATTTATTCTTACCCCGTTTTTGTGAGGATCGTTATGCAACAGGATGCGCACAAGCGTGCATTAATTGCAGGCTCCATCGGTAATTTCATCGAGTGGTATGAATTTGCGGTCTACGGTTTTCTGGCAACGGTGATTGCCAGAAACTTCTTCCAGCTTGAGGGGGAAGCGGAGCTCACCAGCCTGATCCTCACCTGGGCCTCGTTCGCCATCGCTTTCTTCTTCCGTCCGCTGGGTGCGGTGGTCTTTGGCCGCATTGGCGACAGGATTGGCCGCAAACCGACGCTGATTATAGTGCTGGTATTGATGACGCTCGCCACCGCTGCCATCGGTATTGTGCCGGTCTACGCCAGTATCGGGATTGCCGCGCCGCTGATCGTTACGCTCCTGCGTATTCTGCAAGGACTGTTCGCGGGCGGTGAGTATGGCGGTGCGGTCTCATTGATGACGGAGTTCGCCCCGCGCGGCAAGCGCGGTCTTTACGGGGCATGGCAGTCCTTTACCGTGGCGCTCGGGCTGTTAGCGGGCGCAGGCATTGTCGCGTTGCTCTCTGCCCTGCTCTCCCCTGAAGCCTTGCACGACTGGGGCTGGCGCATTCCGTTCTTCCTGGCGCTGCCGATGGGTGCGGTCGCGCTATGGCTGCGGGTGAGCATGGAAGAGACGCCGAGCTTTGTGCAGCAACGGGAAAAACCGGTTGTTACTCAGGCCAGCACCGCCGCCACGTTCAAAACCATCCTGATGGGCATTGGCCGCGTGATGGTCTGGTCTGCGGCGGGTTATACCTATCTGGTGATTATGCCGACCTATCTGCAATCTGCGCTGCACACCGGTTTTAACCAGGCGTTACTGATTGCGGTGATTTCTAACATTGGGTTTGCGCTCACGATCATTCCGTCGGGCATGCTGAGCGACAGGATCGGGCGGCGCACGGTGATGATTATCGCCACCGTGCTCCTGCTGATCCTCGCCCTGCCGCTGCTGAAAATTTTGCAGGCGGAATCCAGTACGCTGGCAGTCAAAGCGATTGTGGTGCTGATTGCGGGGGGTCTGGTTGGGATGCTGGCAGGGCCGGGGCCGGCAATGCTGTCTGAGATGTTCCCGACGCGCGTGCGTTATACCGGGCTGGGGCTGGCCTATTCTCTGTCGAATGCGATCTTCTCGGGCTGTGCGGGGCTGATCATTACCGGGCTGATTAAAGAGACGGGCAATCTGGATATTCCGGCGTACTACGTGATGGCAACGGCGGTGGTGAGTATTTTCGCGCTGATGACGCTGAGAAAGGATGACCATTTACGGTCGTTAGAGGAGTGAGATTGTTGCCCGGTGGCGCTACGCTTACCGGGCCTACGGTACCATGCTTTTGTAGGCCGGGTAAGGCGAAGCCGCCACCCGGCACAACAGGCTACCCGCGCTGACGCACCGCTTCAAACAGGCAGATACCCGTCGCAACGGAAACGTTCAGGGACGATACGCTGCCCGCCATTGGGATGCTGATCAGCTCATCGCAGTGCTCGCGCGTCAGACGACGCATACCTTCGCCTTCCGCTCCCATCACCAGCGCCATACGGCCGGTCATTTTGCTCTGGTACAGGGTGTGATCCGCTTCACCGGCTGTTCCTACGATCCAGATATTTTCTTCCTGCAACAGACGCATGGTGCGCGCCAGGTTAGTCACGCGGATTAACGGGACGTTTTCCGCCGCGCCGCAGGCGACTTTTTTAGCGGTAGCGTTAAGCTGCGCGGAGCGATCTTTTGGCACAATCACCGCATGCACGCCTGCTGCATCGGCGCTACGCAGGCACGCGCCCAGGTTATGTGGGTCGGTTACGCCATCGAGGATCAGGAAGAACGGGTTCTCCAGCCCGGCGATCAGATCCGGCAGATCGTTCTCCTGATACTGACGGCCTGGCTTCACGCGCGCGATAATACCCTGGTGTACAGCACCTTCGCTTTTTTCATCCAGATACTGGCGGTTCGCCAGCTGGATCACTACGCCCTGCGCTTCCAGCGCGTGGATCAGCGGCATCAGACGTTTATCTTCACGCCCTTTCAGAATAAAAACTTCCTGAAAACGCTCCGGCGCGCGCTCCAGCAGGGCCTGCACCGCGTGGATGCCGTAAATCATTTCACTCATTGATGGTTCTCGTAATAAATATTTTCCCTCTCCCGTTGGGGAGAGGGTCAGGGTGAGGGGAAATTACTCCGCCTGCTGTTTCTTCGCCGCGCGCTTCGCTTTGGTCGCGGCCGCTATTTTTTGGGTCTTGGTCGACGGTTTTTTCGCTTTACGAGCGTCTTTTTTCGCCGCCTTGGGCTTCTGTTTCTTCTCGCCACGGAAAGCACTGTCTGGCTCAAAGTTTACTCTTTTACCTGCCTGACGTCGCTTACCGCCCGCTTTACCGTTACCGCCTTTTTTCGCTTTCTCACGCTCGGTTTTGCCGACGTTACGCGGAGCACGCTCGCTGGAGATGAGGCTGAAGTCGATTTTACGGTCGTCCATATTCACGGCTTCAACCTTCACTTCCACCCGATCGCCCAGACGGTAGGTCTGGCCGCCGGATTCGCCGATCAGACGTTGTCCGACCTGGTCGAAGCGGTAGTAATCGTTATCGAGGCTGGAAACGTGCACCAGACCGTCGATAAACAGCTCATCCAGACGCACGAAGAAGCCAAAGCCGGTGACGCTGGCAATCACGCCTTTAAAGACGTTACCCACCTGATCCAGCATAAAGTCACACTTCAGCCAGTCCGCCACGTCGCGCGTCGCTTCATCCGCACGACGCTCGGTCATGGAACAATGCTGGCCCAGTTGCAACATCTCGTCCATGGAGTAGTGATACCCTCCGGTTTCGGTCGTGTTGCCTTTATGACCCTGCTCGTGCGCCAGCAGATACTTGATCGCACGGTGCAGGGACAGATCCGGATAACGGCGGATCGGCGAGGTAAAGTGCGCGTACGACTGTAACGCCAGACCAAAGTGGCCCCGGTTTTCAGGATCGTAAATCGCCTGCTTCATGGAGCGCAGCAGCATGGTTTGCAGCATTTCCGCGTCAGGACGATCGCTGATGGATTCCAGCAGCTCGGCGTAATCGCGTGGCTCAGGCTTATTACCGCCAGGCAGCTCCAGGCCGAGTTCAGCCAGCACGGAGCGGAACGAGGTTACGGCCTCCGTGGTTGGCTTGTCGTGAATACGGAACAGCGCAGGCTCTTTGGCTTTCTCAACGAAACGTGCCGCCGAGATGTTCGCCAGGATCATACACTCTTCAATCAGCTTGTGCGCATCGTTACGCTGAGTCTGTTCGATACGCTCGATACGACGCTCAGCGTTAAAGATAAACTTCGCCTCTTCACTCTCAAACGAGATCCCACCGCGCTCTTCGCGCGCCTGATCCAGCGTTTTGTAGAGGTTGTGCAGCTCTTCGATGTGTTTGACCAGCGGCGCGTACTGTTCGCGAAGATCCTGATCGCCCTGCAACATATGCCAGACCTTGGTATAGGTCAGGCGCGCATGAGAACTCATCACCGCTTCGTAGAACTTATAGCCCGTCAGACGTCCCTTGCTGGAGATGGTCATTTCGCAGACCATACACAGGCGGTCCACCTGCGGGTTGAGGGAACACAGGCCGTTGGAGAGCACTTCTGGCAGCATCGGTACAACCTGCGACGGGAAGTAGACCGACGTACCGCGGCTGCGCGCTTCGTTATCCAGCGGCGTGTGCGGACGCACGTAATAGCTCACATCCGCGATAGCCACCCACAGACGCCAGCCGCCACCGCGTTTTTTCTCGCAATATACGGCATCATCGAAGTCACGGGCGTCTTCACCATCAATGGTGACCAGCGGCAGATCGCGCAGATCCACGCGGCCTGCTTTGGACTCTTCCGGCACTTCTTCACGCAGGTTTTCAATCTGATCTTCAACCGCTTTCGGCCAGACATACGGAATTTCATGGGTACGCAGCGCCATATCGACGGCCATGCCGGTGCCCATGTTATCGCCCAGCACTTCGACGATTTTACCCACCGCTTTGGTGCGACGGGTTGGGCGCTGGGTGAGTTCCACCACCACCACAAAGCCCATGCGTGCGCCCATCACCTCTTCAGGCGGGATGAGAATGTCGAAGCTCAGACGGCTGTCATCCGGCACCACAAAGCCTACGCCCGCATCGGTAAAGTAACGGCCCACAATCTGGCTGGTTTTCGGCACCAGCACGCGGACCACGCGCGCTTCGCGGCGGCCTTTACGGTCTGCACCCAGCGGCTGCGCCAGGATCTGGTCGCCGTGAATACACATCTTCATCTGTTCGGATGAGAGGTACAGGTCGTCTTTACGGCCTTCCACGCGCAGGAAGCCGAAGCCATCGCGATGACCAATAACGGTGCCTTTCAGCAGGTCGAGGCGTTCTGGCAGCGCGTAGCACTGGCGACGAGTAAAGACAAGTTGCCCGTCACGTTCCATGGCGCGCAGGCGGCGGCGAAGGGCTTCAATTTGCTCTTCACCTTCAATGTTCAGTTCAACGGCAAGTTCTTCACGATTGGCGGGTTTTTCGCGTTTTGTTAAGTGTTCAATGATGAACTCGCGGCTGGGGATAGGATTCGCGTATTTTTCGGCTTCGCGTTCCTGGAAAGGATCTTGTGACATGTCGGTTCCTCCGTTGTCAGCTCCGGTGGAAATTTTCTTCATTCCACCAGCAATAATTTATAAAGCGGTTGATTCTCTTCAACCAAATCGGCCAGCGTGTAGTTATCCAGTTCCTTGAGAAAACTTTGCACGGCCTTTGAAAGCGCCTGTTTCAGGCGGCAAGCGGGCGTAATGTGGCAGAACGCGCTGCTACAGTTCACCAGAGAGAGCGGCTCCAGTTCACGTACCACATCGCCAATACGGATACTCTGCGCCGGTTTACCGAGACGGATCCCTCCATTCTTCCCGCGGACGGCAGCAACGTATCCGGCACGACTAAGTTGATTGATTATTTTGACCATATGATTACGGGACACACCGTACACCTCTGTGACTTCAGAGATGCTGGTCATCTTCCCATCGGGTAACGACGCCATGTAAATCAGCGCGCGTAAGCCGTAATCGGTGAAACTTGTTAACTGCACATCAACCTCAGGAAAAAGGGAAAACGCGGTCAAACCGCAGAGATATTCATTAATGATGATAAACCAGCCAGATAGTTAGCGGCTAATTTATTTGACAGACGGGGCGAAAAAGCGGAGATCCAGGAGCGGTCGCCGGATGGCGCTGCGCTTATCCGGCCTACGGGTTTCCCCGCAGGCCAGCAGTCACGAAGATTATGCGTCGAACGGGTCGCGCAGGATCATCGTTTCAGTACGATCCGGGCCGGTAGAAATAATATCGATCGGCACTTCGGTCAGTTCTTCAATGCGCTTGATGTAGTCCAGCGCGGCTTTTGGCAGGCCACTACGCTCTTTCACACCAAATGTGGTCTCAGACCAGCCCGGCATAGTTTCGTAGATTGGCTCAATGCCTTCCCAGTCGTCAGCAGCCAGCGGAGTGGTGGTCACTTCGCGGCCATCAGGCATACGGTAGCCTACGCAGATTTTTACTTCTTTCAGGCCGTCCAGTACGTCCAGCTTGGTCAGGCAGAAGCCAGACAGGGAGTTGATCTGCACTGCGCGACGTACGGCAACGGCGTCCAGCCAGCCGGTACGACGACGACGACCGGTGGTCGCGCCAAACTCGTTACCCTGCTTGCAGAGGAACTCGCCGGTCTCATCAAACAGTTCGGTCGGGAATGGACCTGCACCCACGCGAGTGGAGTACGCTTTAATGATGCCCAGAACGTAATCGACATAACGCGGGCCCAGACCGGAGCCGGTTGCCACGCCACCCGCGGTGGTGTTAGAGGACGTTACGTACGGATAGGTACCGTGGTCGATGTCCAGCAGCGTACCCTGCGCACCTTCAAACATGACGAAATCGCCACGCTTGCGCGCCTGGTCCAGCAGATCGGACACATCAACAACCATACCGGTCAGAATATCAGCAATCGCCATGACGTCATCCAGCACTTTCTGGTAGTCAACGGCTTCGGCTTTGTAGAAGTTCACCAGCTGGAAGTTGTGATATTCCATCACTTCTTTCAGTTTTTCAGCGAAGGTCGCTTTGTCAAAGAGGTCACCCACGCGCAGACCGCGACGAGCCACTTTATCTTCGTAAGCCGGGCCGATACCACGACCGGTGGTGCCGATCGCTTTCGCGCCACGCGCTTTTTCACGCGCCACGTCCAGCGCCACATGATAATCCAGGATCAGCGGGCAGGCTTCGGAGAGCAGCAGACGCTCACGAACAGGGATACCACGGTCTTCCAGACCTTTCATCTCTTTCATCAGCGCAGCGGGAGACAGCACAACGCCGTTACCGATGATGCTGGTGACGTTTTCGCGAAGAATGCCTGATGGAATAAGATGGAGGACGGTTTTTTCACCGTTGATTACGAGAGTATGGCCTGCGTTGTGACCGCCCTGGTAGCGTACAACATATTTAGCCCGTTCAGTCAGAAGATCAACAATCTTCCCTTTACCTTCGTCACCCCATTGGGTGCCCAGTACGACGACGTTGTTACCCATTTTTTCAAAATCACCGTTTGCTTAAAAATGGATTCTACCATCGCTTTTTCAGATATACAGCACTTTTTGACCCTAAAATATGCCAATTGCGTTTAGTTTTTGATCAGCCAATCGTTTTCCTCAACATGTAGTAGATAACGATACCGGCAACCACAAGACCACCGCCAAAACGACGCAAAATATTGTCCGGGACTTGGCTCATTGTCGCGATCATACGGCGCCATGCGCGCGGATAGAGCATCGGGCCGAGGCCTTCCAGCACCAAAACCAGGGCCAGTGCGAGCCAGATCGTGGAGTTCATTTTTCATCCTTATAAAAGAAAACCACCGCTCCGTGAAGAGCGGTGGTTTGAATACTCAAACGAGCCTGAGTTTATCGCGTTGCGTTGGTCGGCGTCTTCATATAACGGAAGAAATCGCTGTCCGGGCTGAGCACCATCACATCCTGGTTGCTCTTGAAGCTATTCTCGTAAGCGCGAAGGCTACGGATGAAGGCGTAGAAGTCTGGATCTTGGCTGAATGCATCAGCAAACAGTTTAGCCGCTTCGGCATCACCTTCACCGCGCAGGATACGACCCTGGCGCTCAGATTCCGCCAGCGTCTTGGTGACTTCATAGTCCGCTGCCGCGCGCAGTTTTTCCGCTTCTTCCTGACCCTGTGAACGGTGACGACGGGCTACCGCTTCACGCTCGGCGCGCATACGGTTGTAGATTGCCTCGGACACTTCCGCTGGCAGGTTGATCTGCTTGATGCGCACATCAACCACTTCGATGCCCAGCGCCGCCATACTGTTCGGGTTGATCACCGGCACTTTACCGTTGGTTTCAGCCTGAACACGTTCAGCCGCTTTGGCAATCGCATCGTCTGCCGCCGGGGTTTCAACTTCATCCTCGGTGCCCGCAGAGCCGGAGTTCAGCGCATCACGCACTTCCAGCGTCAGACGGCCACGGGAGTCGGTCACAATGTCTTTCACATCCAGACGACCAATTTCAGAACGCAGACGGTCAGAGAACTTACGTTTCAGCAGCACTTCTGCCTGAGAAACGTCGCCACCCCCGGTTGCCAGGAAGTAGCGGCTGAAATCGCTGATGCGCCATTTGATATAGGAATCAACGATCAGGTCTTTCTTCTCTTTAGTCACGAAACGATCGGCCTGGTTATCCATGGTCTGGATACGCGCATCGAGCGTTTTCACTGACTGAATGAACGGGATCTTAAAGTGCAGACCCGGCTCATAAATCACCGGACGCTTGTCGCCATCACGCACGACGCTGCTGAACTGGAACTTGATCCCACGCTCGCCCTCTTTCACCACAAAGATGGAGGTGTAGAGCACGACCAGTACGATGATGATGATCGCAATAACTGACTTACGCATCCTTATTCCCCCTGACGCTGGTAGTCGTTACGCTGCGCGTTAGCACGGCGTTGGTCCATAATGTCACCATCGTTCGAAGAAGGCGTTGTGTTCGCGCTGGCGCTGCCAGACGAGGCCGGTGGCAGACGCAGCAGGTTGTTCGCACCGCTGTTGTCTTTTGCTGCCGGTGCAGAACCGCCTTTCAGCATCTGATCCAGCGGCAGGACCATCAGGTTTCCGCCTTTGTTGTCGTTAACCAGCACTTTACGCGTATGGCTCAGCACTTTTTCCATGGTCTCGATATAGAGACGCTCACGGGTAATTTCCGGCGCGGCTTTATATTCCGGCAGGATCTTCGCGAAGCGAGCCACTTCACCCTGTGCTTCCAGGATGGTCTGGGTCTTATACGCACGCGCTTCTTCCAGAATACGCTGCGCCTGACCGTTTGCACGCGGCTGAACTTCGTTGGTGTACGCTTCCGCTTCACGGATGTACTGCTGTTCGTTTTCACGCGCGGCAATCGCATCGTCAAACGCGGCTTTCACCTCTTCCGGCGGACGTGCAGCCTGGAAGTTGACGTCCAGCAGGGTGATACCCATGTTGTACGGACGGATGGTCTCTTCCAGCTCACGCTGGGTATCGCTACGAATAACGGTACGACCTTCGGTCAGGATACGGTCCATGGTGTATTTGCCGATCACGCCACGCAGGGCGCTGTCGGTTGCCTGACGCAGGCTGTCATCGGCGCTGGTCACGCTAAACAGATAACGTTCCGGATCGGTCACGCGGTACTGTACGTTCATCTCAACGCGCACCACGTTCTCGTCAGAGGTCAACATCACGCCAGAGGCGGCCAGTTCACGGACGGACTCCACGTTAACCGCGGTCACGTCATCAATGAAGGTCGGCTTCCAGTTCAGGCCCGGTTCAACCAGATGGCTGAACTTACCGAAACGGGTGACCACGCCGCGTTCTGCTTCTTTAATGGTGTAGAACCCGCTGGCTGCCCAGATGATTACCACCGCAGCGGCGACAATGCCCACCACGCGGCCACCCATTGGCGGGCGCGGACTCTGAGTGGAATTGCCACCCGAGCCAGAACCTTTTCCTCCGCCAAGGCCACCAAGCTTTTTGCTCAGTTTGCGGAAGATATCATCCAGATCCGGCGGCCCCTGCTCGCGACCACCTTTGTTGCCATTTCCCCCAGAGTTGCCGCCTTGATTATTGCTGCTTCCCCACGGGTCGCGGTCTTGTCCGTTATTACCGGGCTGATTCCACGCCATGTATATGCTCCATATTTGTTATGCAAGGGCGAATTTTTCAGGCTTCCCCTTTCTGATCAGACGATATAGTCCGCCAGCGCAGGTTCTTGTTTACAGAGGCGACGCCAGTCAACGATCGGCATACGCACCTGCATCCCCACGCTGCCGTCATCCTCCATCCACTCTTTTTCTATCGCCTGAAGCTGATAAAACCGGCTGCGCAGCCTGCCTTCCTGTGGCGGCAGTCGCAGCGTGTGCTGAGCTACCTCACCGGAAAGACGTTCTGTCAAAGCCTGGAAAAGCAGTGGCACACCAATCCCGGCCTGAGCAGACAGCCAGACCCGAATCGGTTTGTTCTCTTCGTCTCGGTCGATACGCGGTTCGAAATCGTCCAGCATATCGATCTTGTTCATCACCAACAGGGTGGGAATTTCGTGGGCGTCGATCTCTTCGAGCACCACGTTCACCGCGTCGATGTTCTCCTGCACGCGTACGTCCGCCGCATCAATGACGTGCAGCAGCAGGGTCGCCTGACGCGTCTCCTGCAACGTCGCTTTAAACGCCGCGACCAGATCGTGCGGCAGATGGCGGATAAACCCTACGGTATCCGCCAGCACCGTTTCACCCACGTCTGCGACGTCAATACGGCGCAGGGTTGGGTCCAGGGTCGCAAACAGCTGGTCTGCGGCATACACCTGGGCCTCGGTTATCTGGTTAAACAGGGTGGATTTACCGGCGTTGGTATAACCCACCAGCGACACCGTTGGGATATCGGCTTTCGTTCGCGCCCGACGCCCCTGTTCGCGCTGTTTCTCTACACGTTCCAGACGTGAAAGGATCTGGGTTATACGCCCACGCAGCAAACGGCGGTCGGTTTCGAGCTGGGTTTCACCCGGGCCGCGCAAACCAATCCCGCCTTTTTGTCTTTCAAGGTGTGTCCAGCCACGCACCAGACGCGTCGCCAGATGGCGCAACTGCGCCAGCTCAACCTGCAACTTACCCTCGTGGGTACGCGCACGCTGAGCAAAAATATCTAAGATCAACCCCGTGCGATCGATTACACGGCATTCGCAGAGAGCTTCCAGGTTACGTTCCTGAGCCGGAGACAGCGCATGATCAAACAGCACAACGGATGCGCCGGTTGCTTTTACGGCATCCGCAATTTCAACTGCTTTACCTTCACCAACAAAGTACTTCGGGTGCGGCGCTTTACGGCTACCGGTAATCACCTGCATTGCTTCGACACCGGCGGAAGAGACCAGAGATTCAAACTCCTGGAGGTCTTCCATATCTTTGTCTTGCGAAAAATAGATGTGTACCAGCACCGCCTGCTCACCGGCGTCATAACGGTCAAACAAGCGTAAACCTCTCTAAAAAGATCAGCGGGGAACGCAGGATCCCTGGCTCCCCGTGTGGATAACAGCCCAAAACCTTATTCGGTTTCTTCGCTGTCCTGCGCTGGTGTTGAAGAACCCTGCGCGTTGCTGCCGTGATGGTAGTTACTGCCAGTGCCGCCGCCAGCGTTATTGCTGTGATGAGATACCGGACGGGACGGAACAACAGTAGAAATCGCGTGCTTATAGACCATCTGGCTGACCGTGTTTTTCAACAGGATCACGAACTGATCGAAAGACTCAATCTGACCTTGCAGCTTAATACCATTCACCAAATAAATAGAAACTGGAACACGCTCCCGACGCAATGCGTTCAGGAACGGATCTTGTAAAGATTGCCCCTTAGCCATTCTATCTTTTCCTTATATGCTTGTTTTGTACTTAGAACCTTGCGATTCTGAAAAATTGCGCACGATACGGCTTAATTGTACACATTCAGTCAGCGATATCACCAATAACCTCAATCACTTCGTTTAACGCCTGTTGTGGTTTTTCACTGTCTAACCAGTGAACACCCTCCCAACCGCGTAACCAGGTGATCTGGCGCTTCGCTAACTGTCTCGTGGCGCAAACACCTCGATAAACCATTTCATCGTATGAAATCTCACCTTCAAGATACGACCACATCTGGCGGTATCCCACACAACGAATGGAAGGCATGTCCGTATGCAAATCTCCACGGGCAAAAAGCGCCCGCACTTCTGCTTCAAAATCTGAAGCCAACATCTGATGAAAACGCTGCTCAATTCGTTGATGGAGCAGTTCACGGCTCGCCGGGGCGATGGCGAACTGATGCACCTGATACGGCAGAGCGTCTCCTGACGTTTGCGTCAGTTCCGTTAAAGTTTTACCCGAAATGAAAAAAACTTCCAGTGCCCGGGAAAGCCTTTGCGGATCGTTTGGGTGGATCCGCGCTGCGGCAACCGGGTCAATCTCTTCCAGTTGCCTGTGCAAAGCGTCCCACCCCTGCTCTGCCGCCTGCCGCTCAATCTTCGCTCTCACTTCCGGATCGGCCGATGGCAGAGGCGATAACCCCTCCAGCAGCGCCTTAAAGTAGAGCATCGTGCCGCCAACTAACAGCGGTATGCGTCCCGCGGCGGTAATCTCGGCCATCTCGGCTAAGGCGTCGCGGCGAAAATCTGCCGCGGAGTAAGCCTGTGCCGGGTCGAGAATATCCAGTAAACGGTGCGGTGCCGCACGCAGTTCGTCTGCGTTGGGCTTCGCCGTGCCGATGTCCATCCCTCGGTAGATGAGGGCTGAATCAACGCTAATCAACTCTACTGGCAAAACTTTACGTAACTCAATGGCTAACGCCGTTTTACCGGAGGCCGTTGGCCCCATTAAAAAAATCGCCTTTGGCAGGCTCGCCTTACTTACATCAGTCATGTTTCAGGGCGGTCATCGCCGTTTGTAAATCAACAGGTTGTAACAAACCACCTGGAGGCGCTTTCACCAGCTGTGGACAGAGGCGCTCCACCTCCGCCAGAACGGTAATCGCCTGCGCCATACTCCACGGTGCATGCTCGCTGGCCAGATGGCGGGCGATCCACTGCGCGGTATCGGCGGCATCAAACGTCGTTTGCTGCGCCAGGTAGCCTATCAGTTCAGGAATCAAGTTTTGTAAATTTTGTTGGCGTAAGGGTAAAGGCACTGCGCGAATTGTCACATGCTGCGCGTCCAGTACGATTTCAATCCCCATTTCGGCCAGTTGCGTCTGCACGCGCCGCAAAACCCCTGTTTCTTCAGGGGATATTTTCAGGCGAACGGGGATCAACAGCGGCTGCGCGCAGGCGGCATTCACCCCCGGGGTTAACTGCGCCTGTTTGAGCCAGCGCTCCGCCACGGAAAGCGCCAGCAACAGCAGTTTACCTTCGCGTTCAAGCAACGCCATGTCGGGAGCAATAATGGTCAATACCCGACCAAAACTCTGGCTATGCCCATCCAGAGAGGGGGTTGAAACCGTGATGTGCTCTTTATGCTCCACCGCCGGCGTATCCAGCAGTTTGCGGTACAGCGCCCCCTGCTGTTTGTGGTAGCCCGGCTGAGCGTTGGGATAGTTGGCACCGGTTGGTCGCGGCGCGTTGCCCGCCGGGGATAAACGTGGAGCAGCCGGCTCGCGCGCGACCGCCGGTTCGGCAAAATGGTTACGCCCGGCCGCCACGCGGTTTTCCGGCAGTGGGCGCGGCGCGGGCTCTTCTTTTGCCAGCGGCAACTCTGGCTCTGCCTGCTGCTGCAATACAGCGGCAACGCCCTGGTAGATGAAATCATGCACCAGGCGCGACTGGTGGAAACGCACCTCGTGCTTGGCGGGGTGCACGTTAACGTCAACCTGGTGCGGGTCGATCTCCAGATAAAGCACAAAGGCGGGCTGTTGATCGGCGCCGAGCTTATCTTCGCAGGCCTGTCGAATAGCGTGGTTAATCAGGCGGTCGCGCATCATGCGGCCGTTGACGTAGCAATACTGAATTTCTGCGAACGCGGCGCTGCTGGCGTTCGGATCGGCAACCCAGCCGCGCAGGGCCAGATCGCCATGCTGCCACTCAATGGACAGCGCTTTTTCCAGAAACGGTGTGCCGCAGATGGCGCCCAACCGACGCTCCTTTTGTCCACCCTCCGCCACCGCGCGGTACTGGCGCATCACCTTACCGTTATGGCTGAGGTTGAGGGTGACATCAAAGCGCGCCAGCGCGATGCGGCGGATGATCTCGTCGATATGTCCGAATTCGGTCTTCTCGGTTCGCATAAACTTGCGCCGGGCGGGCGTGTTATAGAAGAGATCCAGCACTTCAAGCGTGGTGCCTACCGGGTGCGCCGCAGGTTTAACCGTGACGTCCATATCACGCCCTTCGGCGTAGGCCTGCCAGGCTTCCTGCTGGTCGGCCGTGCGGGAGGTCAACGTTAAGCGGGAAACGGAGCTGATACTGGCCAGCGCTTCGCCGCGAAAACCCAGGCTGATAATCGCTTCCAGATCGTCAAGTGAGGCAATTTTACTGGTGGCATGACGCGCTAGCGCCAGCGCCAGCTCGTCCTTTTTGATGCCACAGCCGTTATCACGAATGCGGATAAGCTTTGCGCCCCCGCGTTCGATATCAATATCAATGCGGGTCGCCCCTGCATCGAGGCTGTTTTCCACCAGTTCCTTCACCACCGACGCAGGGCGTTCCACCACCTCACCGGCGGCGATTTGGTTCGCGAGCTGCGGCGGTAGAACCTGAATCGGCATGAACTCTCCTTAATTAGTCGCGGTCATCTCACCCGGCAGCGCGGCGCTTGCCGTCTGGGCGGCCCCGCCCTGCGGCGCAGACTGAAGCGGATGCGCGTCAAAGTATTTACGCAGACCGTTATAAATCGCTTCGGCAATTTGCTGCTGATAGCTGTCGCTGCCCAACAGGCGCTCTTCGCCGTTGTTACTGATAAAGCCCGTCTCTACCAGAATCGACGGAATATCCGGCGAACGCAGGACACCGAGGCTTGCATGCTCAGGGCGACGCTTATGCAGCGATCCAATGCTTTGCAGCTGGTTCAGTACGTTAGTGGCGACATCATACCCGACGCGCTGAGAATGACCGAACTGTAAATCCAGCACCGCCTGGCTGAGATACGGATCGGCCTGGCTGTTTGCCAGCACATCGCCTGCCCCGCCTAACAGTTCAGACTGCTTCTCGTGCTCTTCAAGCCAGTTCGCCATTTCACTGTTGGCGCGACGGTTCGACAGCACCCATACCGACGCGCCGGTGGCGTTACGGTTCGGCGCAGCATCCGCGTGAATCGACACCAGGAAGTTGGCGTTTTGCTTACGCGCCACATCCGAGCGTCCCATCACTGAAATAAAGTAATCTCCGTCGCGGGTCATGACCCCTTTAAACATCGGATCGTCATTCAGAAGCGCACGCAGCTTACGGGCAATGGCGATAGTGACGTTTTTCTCCCGCGTGCCGCCCGGGCCAATCGCGCCAGGATCTTGCCCGCCGTGTCCGGCGTCGATGGCGATAATCACTTTGTCGCCACTGACCGGCGTACGCCGCGCGCTGACCGCCGGACGCGTCACCGTGTTGCTGCTGGTCACGGCGGTAAGTCGGTCATTTTGTGATTTAAACGGATTACGGGCTGGCTCAGACGGCCTTGGGGTATAAACCGGCGCCTCCACGCGTTTTGCTACAACAGGTGCAGGCGGTGGCGGCGGCGGAACATCAGCATTAATGGTAAAGACCACCGTATAATTGGCGCCGTTTTGCTGCTTAACCGCCTTCGTCTTGCCCTTTTCGGTGAGATCGACCACCAGACGCAGAGACTGTGCATCCTTCGGCGTCCCCGAACGGATGCTTTTCACCAGATTGTTGCCGCTGAACTGGAGCGGCAGCCCCTGGATCACCCCGGTCTGTTTAATATCGAGCGCCACGCTGCGGCTGTCGATTTGTGAGAAAGCATATTCAGGATCGCCCATAAAGCTGAACGTAATACGGGCCTGGCTATCGCCATTCGACACCTGAATATCCGAGAGGCTGGCCGCCCCGGCCTGCGCGCACAGCAGGACCGTGGCAGCCAGCACCCAACCTTTAACGCGATTAATCATCCCGTTATCCCTACGCTCAACCGGCTAAACGCGCCAGTAAGGAACAGCCTGATGAGGAAACCGCACTGATGCGCGCCTCACGCCCTTGTGCCTGGTAATCTAAGTGAATTTCGACATCCGGGTCAGGCAGCACACCCGCACCTTGTTGCGGCCACTCCACCAGGCAGATGGCGTCGTTGGCAAAGTAATCGCGGATCCCCATAAATTCCAGCTCCTCAGGATCCGCAAGACGATATAAATCAAAGTGGTACACCATGATATTTTCAAGCGTGTACGGTTCTACCAGCGTATAGGTCGGGCTTTTTACGTTCCCGTTATGGCCTAACGCCTGCAAAAAGCCACGGCTGAAGGTTGTTTTACCCGCGCCTAAATCACCATACAGATAAATGACGGTCGCCCCCTGACAGGCCTGCGCCACGCGCTTGCCGAGATCTAAAGTGGCTTGTTCATCAGGTAAAGGAATCGCTCGATTAGTCATTTTCTACGTCAATCACATCCGGGTTAACAACACGCCGCAGCGTGCAAAAAAGATCGGTGGCCAGCATTCCGCGCGTTCCGTAACGAGCAGCCAGCCTGTCAGCCGCCGTACCGTGGGCCACGCAGCCGGCACAGGCTGCATCATAAAGGGGAAGTTTCTGTCCGAGCAATGCGCCAATGATGCCAGAGAGCACATCGCCCATGCCGCCGCTCGCCATGCCTGCATTACCGGCATCAACGATGCCCATCGCACCATCGCTGGCGATAACGGTCCCCGCCCCTTTCAAAACGGCAACACCTCCGTAACGTTTTACCAGACGTTGGGCTGAAAGTAAGCGATCGCTTTCAATTTCTGCCACGCTACAGTTAAGCAGCCGTGCGGCTTCGCCGGGGTGCGGCGTCAGAATGCGATTGTGACGCTTATCCGGGTTTATTGCCAGAAGGTTAAGCGCGTCGGCATCCCAGAGCATCGGTTTACGAAAATTCTCGGCCTTTTGCAGGGCCTGTTTACCCCACTCCTGCTGACCCAGGCCCGGACCAATGACCACCACGTCCGCCCACTCAAGACCCTCTTCAATCGCCTGCGGGGTAAGCTCGTGGACCATCAGCTCCGGCCGCGCGGTAATAATGGGCGGGATGTTTTCGCTGCGGGTCAGCACGCGTATTAATCCGGCGCCGCTGCGCAACGCGGCCTCTCCGGTCATACGAATCGCACCTGCCGTGCCGCGATCGCCGCCGATAATCAGCAGTCGGCCATGGTCGCCCTTATGGGACGTGGGACGGCGCGGCGGCAGCCACTGTGCAAGCAGGGAGGCATCAAAGCGGGTGATGTGGGTATCCTGTCCGGCCAGCCAGTTTTCCAGCCCCAGGGCGTTGTGGTGTAACGTGCCCACGACATCCCGCGCTTTACCGGTCAGTAAACCCGGCTTCAGGGCGATAAAGGTCACGGTGCGCGCCGCCTCAATCGACACGCCCGGCGTCACGCCGGTTTGCGCCATCAGGCCGGAGGGAATATCCAGCGCTACCACCGGGGCGGGGTGCGCATTAGCGCGCGTAATCAGCGCGGCGACGTCATCGCGAGGCGCGCGCATCAGTCCCGTCCCCAGCAGACCATCAACAATCACGTCGACATCCTCGGGCCAGACGATATCAGGCGCATGAATAATGCCCCCCGCATTCAGCCAGGCCTCTCTCGCCATGCCCGCTTCTTCCGGTAACGGCTTGTCGCTCTCCAGCGCCAGCAGGGTGACGCGCAGCCCCGCCGCCACCGCAAGACGAGCCACCACATAACCATCGCCACCGTTATTGCCGTGTCCGCACAGGATCAGATAGTGCGAAGCCTCCGGATAAGCCGTACGCGCCACGTTAAACGCCGCCTCGCCCGCGCGCTGCATCAGTTCGTAAAGGGTAATGCCCAGGCTATCTGCGGCCTCTTTCTCGGCCCGACGGAGGTCATCCGCATGCCAGATGGAATGTGGTATACTTGCGGGGTTTTTCTTCACAGTATGGTCCGTCATGTCACAGCCCCTCGATCTCAATGAATTAGCGCAAAAAATAAAACAGTGGGGTGCTGAACTGGGCTTCCAGAAGGTCGGTATTACTGACACCGACCTCTCTGCCAGCGAGCCTAAGCTCCAGGCATGGCTGGATAAACAATACCACGGCGAGATGGAGTGGATGGCGCGTCACGGTATGATGCGTGCCCGCCCCCACGTGCTGTTGCCGGGTACGCTGCGCGTTATTAGCGTACGCATGAACTATCTGCCTGCTAACGCGGCCTTTGCGCGCACGCTAAAAAATCCTTCGCTGGGTTACGTCAGCCGATACGCTCTGGGACGTGACTACCATAAACTTCTGCGCAACCGTCTAAAAAAGCTCGGGGAAACCATTCAGCAGCACTGTGTTTCGCTGAATTTTAGACCCTTTGTCGATTCTGCGCCTATTCTTGAGCGCCCGATCGCCGAAAAAGCCGGGCTCGGCTGGACAGGTAAGCACTCACTTATCTTAAGCCGCGACGCGGGCTCATTCTTTTTCCTGGGTGAACTGCTGATTGATTTACCCCTGCCGGTAGACGGTCCGGTGGAAGAAGGCTGTGGTCGCTGTGTGGCCTGTATGACCATCTGCCCAACGGGTGCTATTGTCGAACCGTATACCGTTGATGCGCGCCGCTGTATCTCTTATCTCACTATCGAGCTGGAAGGCGCCATTCCAGAGGAATTTCGTCCGCTTATCGGCAACCGCATCTACGGCTGTGATGACTGTCAGCTGATTTGTCCGTGGAACCGTTATTCACAGTTGACGGACGAAGAAGACTTCAGTCCGCGCAAGGCGTTACATGCCCCGCAGTTGATCGAACTGTTCGCCTGGAGCGAAGCCTGGTTCCTGAAGGTGACGGAAGGTTCCGCCATACGTCGTATCGGCCACCTGCGCTGGCTGCGTAATGTGGCCGTTGCGCTGGGGAATGCCCCGTGGGATGAGGCAAATCTTCAGGCGCTCGAAAGCCGCAGAGGTGAGCACCCACTTCTTGATGAGCACATAGAATGGGCGATTGCGCAGCAAATTGAGAAGCGAAATGCCGGCGTGGTTGAAGTGCAGTTACCGAAGAAACAGCGCCTGGTCAGGGTGATTGAAAAAGGGCTGCCGCGGGATGTGTGATATATTCACAGGCTGTGAATAAAAATAAGAATTCAGGCGCCATCAGCTCTGGCAAACAGGTCAAGTGATCTCAATAACATTTTGAAATCAAATTTTCTTCATAAATTACAGGGAATTACGAAGATATTATTCACCCTGCTAACATTTCGTACAGACTGGTTTTAACACGGTTTCTGTGGATAACTCTGTTCACAAGAGTATTTCAGACATAATAGAAAACGTCCCCAACGAAGCACTTCGCTGTGGATAATCTGGAGATGAAGAAGAATTTGGAGCGGGAAACGAGACTCGAACTCGCGACCCCGACCTTGGCAAGGTCGTGCTCTACCAACTGAGCTATTCCCGCTTGGGTGTTCTGGTGCTATGCGTATCTTGCGATACTTTCAAATTTTGGAGCGGGAAACGAGACTCGAACTCGCGACCCCGACCTTGGCAAGGTCGTGCTCTACCAACTGAGCTATTCCCGCTTGGGTGTTCTGGTGCTGGCGTATCTTGCGATACTTTTCAAATTTTGGAGCGGGAAACGAGACTCGAACTCGCGACCCCGACCTTGGCAAGGTCGTGCTCTACCAACTGAGCTATTCCCGCAAATCTGTACTGCTTTTGTTGCTGTCGTAACGTGTAATTCTCTGTCGTTACGGGAGGCGCATTATACGAGAAATCCGTTTAGCTGCAACCCCCCTCAAAGCGATTTTTTTGAAATTCAGTTCAAGTGCTTATTTAATCGGCAAGCTGAACAATTTAGCGACAAAAACCCGGCCACGCAAGGCGCCGGATCGCAAAATCAGAGCTTAATAAAGTTTTCGCGATAGTACGCCAGCTCCGCAACAGACTCACGGATGTCGTCCATCGCCTGGTGCGTCCCCTGCTTTGTAAAGCCGTCGAGAATTTCCGGTTTCCAGCGGCGGGCCAGCTCTTTCAGGGTGCTCACATCCAGATAGCGGTAGTGGAAGTAGGACTCCAGCTCCGGCATGTACTTAAACAGGAAACGACGATCCTGACCGATGCTGTTGCCACAGATAGGCGATTTTCCTGCCGGCACCCACTGCTTCAGAAATTCAAGCGTCGCCAGCTCCGCTTCGCGGTCGCCCAGGGTGCTGGCCTTCACGCGTTCCACCAGCCCGCTGCCGGTATGGGTACGCACGTTCCACTCATCCATCAGCGCAAGCTGGTCATCGGACTGGTGCACGGCAATCGTTGGGCCTTCCGCCAGAATATTGAGATTGGCATCGGTGACCAGTGTGGCGATCTCAATAATGCGATCGCGCTCGGGATCCAGGCCGGTCATCTCCAGATCGATCCAAATCAGGTTGTTTTCGTCCGCGCTCATGTTATTTTCCACCCTTCTCGCATAACCGGCAGTAGCAGGTTAACTAGTATTAATTAGAGTGTATCATAGAGGTTTTGCCCGCTACGGGCGACCAGGAGCCAGCGCGATTGAGTAAAAATAAACTCTCCAAAGGGCAGCAGCGCCGCGTGAATGCAAATCACCAGCGCCGTCTTAAAACCACTACGGAGAAGCCCGATTACGACGACAACCTGTTTGGCGAAGCGACAGAAGGCGTTGTGATTAGCCGCTTCGGCATGCACGCCGATGTCGAATCCGCCGACGGGGATATCCACCGTTGCAATATCCGTCGCACCATCCGTTCCCTGGTGACCGGTGACCGCGTGGTCTGGCGTCCAGGCAAAGAGGCGGCGGAAGGGGTAACGGTTAAAGGTATCGTTGAAGCCGTGCATGAACGCACGTCGGTTTTGACCCGTCCAGATTTCTACGACGGCGTGAAGCCCATTGCCGCCAACATCAACCAGATAGTGATCGTTTCAGCGATTTTGCCTGAGCTTTCGCTCAATATTATTGACCGTTATCTGGTGGCCTGCGAAACGCTACAGGTTGAGCCGCTCATCGTGCTGAATAAAATCGATCTGCTGGATGACGAGGCCATGGCCTTTGTAAATGAGCAGATGGATATTTACCGCAACATTGGCTATCGCGTGTTGATGGTTTCCAGCCGCACCAAAGATGGCCTGAAGCCGTTAGAAGATGCGCTGACCGACCGCATCAGCATCTTTGCGGGGCAGTCCGGCGTAGGTAAATCGAGCCTACTTAACAACCTGCTCGGCCTTCAGCAGGAGATCCTGACCAACGATGTGTCTGACGTCTCGGGCCTGGGCCAGCACACCACCACTGCCTCACGTCTCTATCACTTCCCGCACGGTGGCGATGTGATTGACTCCCCGGGCGTGCGTGAATTTGGTCTCTGGCACCTCGAGCCGGAACAAATCTTTAACGGATTTGTCGAATTCCATGACTATTTAGGCGCTTGCAAATACCGCGACTGTAAACATGACAACGATCCGGGCTGCGCTATCCGCGAAGCGGTAGAGAACGGAGAAATTGCGGAAACCCGTTTCGAAAATTACCACCGTATTCTCGAAAGCATGGACCAGGTAAAAACGCGTAAAAACTTTTCTGATTCTGATAACTGACAACTAAGCTAAGCGTCGCTAAAATCGTCCCCTTTTTTCAGGTTCCGGCAGCGTAATGCCGGATCAGGAACGACAAAACAATGGCCTGGAGGCTACCTTGTTAAACTCATTTAAACTTTCGCTTCAATACATTCTGCCGAAACTGTGGCTCACTCGCCTGGCGGGCTGGGGCGCGAGCAAACGAGCGGGCTGGCTGACCAAACTGGTCATCGACCTGTTCGTGAAATACTACAAGGTCGACATGAAAGAAGCGCAGAAGCCGGATACGGCAAGCTACCGCACCTTCAACGAATTTTTTGTGCGTCCGCTGCGCGACGAAGTGCGCCCGCTGAATACCGACCCGAACGTGCTGGTGATGCCAGCGGACGGCGTGATCAGCCAGCTGGGTAAAATTGAAGACGACAAAATTTTGCAGGCGAAAGGCCATAACTACAGCCTGGAAGCGCTGCTGGCCGGTAACTACATAATGGCCGATCTGTTCCGGAACGGGACTTTCGCGACCACCTATCTCTCCCCACGCGACTACCACCGCGTGCATATGCCGTGTAATGGTATTCTGCGCGAGATGATCTACGTGCCGGGGGATCTGTTCTCCGTAAACCACCTGACGGCGCAAAACGTTCCTAACCTGTTTGCCCGTAACGAGCGCGTCATCTGCCTGTTTGATACTGAATTTGGCCCAATGGCGCAGATTCTGGTGGGTGCTACCATTGTAGGCAGCATCGAAACCGTCTGGGCGGGCACCATTACGCCGCCGCGCGAAGGCGTGATCAAGCGCTGGACCTGGCCTGCCGGCGAAGAAGAAGGTTCTGTGGCCCTGCTGAAAGGTCAGGAAATGGGCCGCTTCAAGCTGGGCTCAACGGTCATCAACCTGTTCGCACCGGGCAAAGTTAACCTGGTCGACGAGCTGGAAAGCCTGTCCGTGACCAAACTCGGCCAGCCTCTGGCAGTATCGACGGAGGTCTTTGTGACGCCAGAGGTTGCGCCTGCCCCGTTGCCGGAAGAAGAGATCAAAGCCGAGCACGACGCCAGCCCGCTGGTTGACGACAAAAAAGACGAAGGCTAACAACAGAAGGATCGCTGACGTGCCCCCGATTATCGTATTACTGATGGCCTGGTGCCTCAGCATGGGGGCGTACGCAGCGACGGCCCCCGACGCCAAACAGATAACCCAGGAGCTGGAGCAGGCAAAAGCGGCGAAACCCGCTCAGCCGGAGACCGTTGAGTCACTCCAGTCTGCACTGAACGCGCTTGAGGAACGAAAGGGTTCCCTTGAGCGCGCGCAGCAGTATCAGCAGGTTATCGACAACTTCCCCAAACTCTCTCAGACCCTGCGCTCGCAGCTAAACAACCTGCGCGATGAACCACGCCAGGTCCCCGCGGGGATGACGTCCGAGGCGCTGAATCAGGAGATCCTGCAAGTCAGCAGCCAGCTGCTGGAAAAAAGCCGTCTGGCGCAGCAGGAGCAGGAACGGGCGCGTGAAATTGCCGATTCCCTCAGCCAGCTTCCACAGCAGCAAACCGATGCCCGCCGTCAGTTAAATGAGGTGGAACGTCGCATCGGGACGCAGACAGGCAGCACACCGCAGAATCAGGCGCAAAATCTTGGGTTACAGGCGGAATCCGCCAGACTAAAAGCGCTGGTTGATGAACTGGAGCTGGCGCAGCTTTCCGCTAACAACCGCCAGGAGCTGTCGCGGATGCGTTCCGAGCTGGCGCAGAAGCAGAGCCAGCAGCTGGATGCATATCTCCAGGCGCTGAGAAATCAACTCAACAGCCAGCGTCAGCGTGAAGCTGAACGTGCGCTGGAAAGCACCGAGTTACTGGCCGAAAACAGTGCTAACCTGCCCGACAGCATCGTCGCCCAGTTTAAGGTTAACCGCGAGCTTTCTGCCGCGCTGAATCAGCAGGCGCAGCGCATGGATTTGGTGGCCTCGCAGCAGCGTCAGGCCACCAATCAAACCCTCCAGGTTCGTCAGGCGCTCAACACGCTGCGTGAACAGTCCCAGTGGCTTGGCTCGTCTAACCTGTTGGGCGAAGCGTTACGCGCGCAGGTGGCTCGTCTGCCAGAGATGCCAAAACCGCAGCAGCTTGATACGGAGATGGCGCAGTTGCGCGTTCAGCGTCTTCATTATGAGGATCTCCTCAACAAGCAGCCGCAAATCCGCCAGATCCGTCAGGCTGACGGACAGCCGCTCACCGGCGAGCAAAGTCGTATTCTGGAAGCGCAGCTGCGCACCCAACGCGAACTGCTCAATTCCCTGTTGCAGGGAGGCGATACGCTGATCCTTGAGCTGACTAAGCTGAAAGTCTCGAATAGCCAGCTGGAGGATGCGCTGAAAGAGGTCAACGAAGCCACGCACCGTTACCTTTTCTGGACGTCCGACGTGCGGCCGATGACCTTCGCCTGGCCGATTGAGATTGTGCAGGATCTGCGCCGCCTCATTTCATTGGACACCTTCAGCCAGCTGGGCCTCGCCAGCGTAATGATGATAACCAGCAAGGAGACCATCTTCCCGCTGCTGGGGGCGCTGATTCTGGTGGGCTTCAGTATTTATTCCCGTCGTCACTTTACCCGTTTCCTTGAGCGCTCCAGCGCCCGAGTGGGAAAAGTAACCCAGGATCACTTCTGGCTGACGTTGCGTACGGTGTTCTGGTCAATTCTGGTCGCGTCTCCGCTGCCGGTGCTGTGGATGACGCTCGGATACGGCCTGCGTGAAGCCTGGCCCTACCCGCTTGCCGTCGCGATTGGCGATGGCGTGACCGCCACCGTTCCGCTGCTGTGGGTGGTGATGATTTGCGCCACGTTTGCGCGGCCAAATGGTCTGTTCATCGCTCACTTTGGCTGGCCGCGTAATCGCGTTGCGCGGGCGATGCGTTACTACCTGATGAGTATCGGGCTGATTGTGCCGCTGATTATGGCGTTGATCATGTTCGATAATCTCAATGACCGGGAGTTCTCCGGCTCGCTGGGACGGCTGTGCTTTATGCTGATCTGCGGGGCGTTAGCGGTAGTGACGCTCAGCCTGAAACGCGCCGGGATCCCGCTCTATCTCGACAAGACCGGCAGTGGCGATAACATGTTTAACCGTCTGCTGTGGAACCTGCTGCTCAGCGCGCCGCTGGCGGCGATGCTGGCGGCAGCGGTCGGTTATCTCGCCACGTCGCAGGCGCTGCTCGCCCGACTGGAAACGTCGGTGGCTATCTGGTTCCTGCTGCTGGTGGTCTACCATGTTATTCGCCGCGGCATGCTGATCCAGCGTCGTCGTCTGGCGTTTGACCGTGCCAAACACCGTCGCGCAGAAATTCTGGCCCAGCGCGCGCGGGGTGAAGAAGAGCCGAACCACGTCAACAGCACCGAAGGGACCACAGACGCCGATGACGTCGAACTGGATCTGGATGCGATCAGTACCCAGTCCCTGCGGCTGGTACGCTCAATTCTGATGCTGGTTGCCCTGCTGTCGGTGATCTTCCTGTGGTCGGAAATCCACTCCGCGTTTGGCTTCCTGGAGAACATCTCTTTATGGGATGTGACGTCCACGGTGCAGGGGGTCGAAAGTCTGGAGCCCATCACCTTAGGGGCCGTGCTGATTGCGATTCTGGTGCTGATCATCACCACGCAGCTGATCCGTAACTTCCCTGCCCTGCTGGAGCTGGCGCTGTTGCAGCATCTGGATTTAACCCCCGGCACGGGCTATGCGATCACCACCATCACCAAGTATTTAATCATGCTGTTTGGTGGGCTGGTTGGCTTCTCGATGATTGGTATCGAATGGTCAAAACTGCAATGGCTGGTTGCCGCCCTGACCGTAGGCCTGGGCTTTGGTTTACAGGAGATTTTTGCCAACTTCGTTTCTGGTCTGATCATTCTGTTTGAAAAGCCGATTCGAATTGGCGATACGGTGACCATCCGCGATCTCACCGGCAGCGTCACCAGGATCAACACCCGCGCCACCACCATCAGCGACTGGGACCGTAAAGAGATCATCGTCCCGAACAAGGCGTTTATCACCGAGCAGTTTATCAACTGGTCGCTGTCCGACTCCGTCACGCGTGTGGTGCTGACCGTACCCGCTCCGTCGGATGCCAACAGCGAAGAGGTGACGCAGATCCTCTATACGGCTGCTGAACGCTGTTCGCTGGTAATCGACAACCCGCCGCCGGAAGTGTTCCTGGTTGATTTGCAGCAGGGGATCCAGATTTTCGAGCTGCGTATCTACGCCGCCGAGATGGGACACCGTATGCCGCTGCGCCATGAGATCCACCAGTTGATTCTGGCTGGCTTCCGCGAGCACGGAATTGATATGCCGTTCCCACCGTTCCAGATGCGTCTGGAAACGCTGGACGGACGTAAGACGGGAAGAACGTTGACGTCAGCGGCGCGTACGCGCCCGGCGGGAAGTTTGTAATCCTTTCCCCCTCCCCGTCGGGAGGGGGTCAATCCTTTACGCCACTTCTGCTACACAGGCCGTCGAGCGACGACGGTAATGCTCATAAATCCCCATTGCCAGCAGCGAGAAGAAGATCGGTCCGCCAACCATCCACAGCGTGCTGTTCCAGTCATTTGCCTCAACCACGGGCTGAATGACGGTAAAGATGTTGGCGAACGCGACGACCAGCACCACAACAGTGGTCGCCAGCAGCGTCGCCGCGCGGGTTTTGAAGATCACAAACGGCCGCTCCAGATCCCGCTTCGCCTTAAAGAACGGGAACGCCAGGGTCAGGAACAGATACGGAAGCGTCATCGATACGTTCGCCATCAGGGTCAGCTTGTTATAGAACGCCGACGCGGTATCACCGCCGAAGGACACCAGCAGAATGAACACGCACACCAGCAGGCACTGCATCCACATCGCGTTGGCAGGCATACCGGCAGCGTTCAGCTGCGTCATACGTGCGGGCCACAGCGCCTTTGGCGTCCCCTGAATAATCGCTTTCAGCGGCGAGTAGATCAGCGTGAAGAATGCGCCAGTATAGGCGAGGAACATCGACAAGCCAGTAATCCGCGCAAACCAGATCCCCAGGGTGGCCGACGTTTCCGGCGCGAGATCCATGGCGTTGCCCAGCGTCACCCCCAGGCTTTTCATCAGCACGTAGGTAATATTGCCGAGGTTGGTGGTGTTATTACTTAACATCTGCTGCCAGTTAGTGCTGACGCCCCAGAGGAAAATCGCCAGTGAGTAGCCAATGGAAATGACGATGGCGGCAAAGATAATACCTTTGGCGAAGTTCTTTTCCGGATTTTCGGTTTTGTCGACCAGCCCGCCCACGGCTTCAATTCCACCGTAAGCAAAGATGGCAAACACCACAAAGGAGAGCATGGCCAGCCCGGACTGGTAACCCGGATTAGGCGATGAAACGAAGTTGACTTCCTGTGCGAAATGCCCGCCGTTCAGGCACAGAATAGCGATGCTGACCAGCAGCAGCACCAGGTTCAGGCACATCACGGAAATACCGCCAACGGCAGTGATACGGGCAATTTTGTTGATGCCTTTCGAGGCCACCAGGGTGACCACCACCATCCAGCACACTGCCAGAATACCGACCACCTGCGTGGAGCTCAGCCCCGCCAGAGACCAGACCTGCGTTTTATCCGCACCGAAGAGAAACGTTGAGAACGGCACCCAAACCTTGGCCGCCGTGCTGACCATCCAGACGACGTAGGATGAAAACCACATGAACGTACCGATAAACGCGTAACGCGGACCGACGCTGTTGTTCATCCACGAATAGATGCCGCCCTCTTCTTTCCTGTACGCCGAGCCCATCTCCGCCATCATCAGCGCAAACGGGATAAAGAAGAACAGAGCGGAAACGATATAAAACGGCGTCGCGCTGTAGCCCATCAGATAAAACGCGGACGGGCTATTGGCAAAGCCAAAGACTGACGTAAAAATCATCAGAATGAGCCCGGTAAGGGTCATTTTTTTGAGTGAGTGAGACATATAACCATCCGAAACGGAATTAAACTGCGCGGATGGTAGCAGATGACCAGACAAACAATGTGGCTATCCGAGTCAAATTAAGAAAAAGACCCGTATAGAGAGAAATGAGCAGTTTTTAATGTGGCAGAGTTAAATGACCGAGTAGGCCGGGTAAGCGCAGCGCCACCCGGCATTTTTTCAGGCGCGATCGACCGTAAAGGCAATCACATCGCCCAGGTGCTCGGCACCCAGCGCCAGCATGACCAGGCGATCCACACCCAGCGCCACGCCGGAGCAGTCCGGCAGACCGGCTTTAAGCGCTTCCAGCAGATGAGTATCAATCGGCTGCTGCGGCAGACCGCGCGCGTTGCGCTTGCGGTTATCCTGCTCGAAACGCTGCTGCTGTTCGCGCGCGTCGGTCAGCTCGTGGAAACCGTTCGCCAGCTCGATGCCTTTGAAATACACCTCAAAACGCTCCGCCACGCGGTGATCTTCGGTGCTGATCTGCGCCAGTGAGGCCTGGCTGGCCGGGAAGTGATAGACAAACGTCGGACGATCTTTGCCAATCTGCGGTTCAACACCAAAGGTGAACAGCAGTTGCAGCAGCGTGTCGCGATCCTCTTCGGTATCCGCCACGTTGCTCAGATCCAGTTTTGCCGCCACTTCACGCAGCTGTGTTTTATCAGCCGACAGCGGATCGATTTCCAGATGGCGCTGGAAGGCCTGCTGATAGGAGAGCGTTTCAGCTTCCGCGCAATCCAGCACCTGTTGCAGCAGATCGTCGACTTCGTTCATCAGACGATACATGTCGTAGTGCGGGCGGTACCACTCCAGCATGGTGAATTCCGGATTATGGTGTCGGCCCATCTCTTCATTACGGAAGCTACGGCACAGCTGATAGACCGGACCACACCCGGCCGCCAGCAGACGCTTCATATGGTATTCCGGGCTGGTCATCAGATACAGATTCATGCCCTGAGAGTGGCCTGGGCCAACAAAACGGGTTTCAAACGGGACCAGATGAATATCCGTGACCGTCGCCTGACTCATGCACGGCGTTTCCACCTCCAGGACGCCGCGATCGGCAAAGAAACGGCGGATCTCCGCCATAATTGCTGCGCGCTTTAGCAGGTTTGGAATGGATGCGCTCGGCTGCCAGGTGGCCGTTTCGCTCATGAGTTATTTCTCCGTTTTCAGACAAGGGCACGAAGTCTACTCGTAAGCCGGGGCAGAGACAAATTTTGCACAGTAAAAGTCCTTTTTCATTGCACAGAGAAATACTGTGACGCCATTCATTAATCACGATGATAAATCACCGCACAGAACAGCAAAAAAATCGAACACGTCAAATTTCCCTCACTTCTACGCGGTTATACTGTTTTACCCATAAAGGAGCAGTGGAATCGCTTCCGCAATCGCCCGTTCGGGCAGGTGAACGTCCTTTAGTTCATCTCGTTGCGGGAAAACAAAAATCTGGAGGAATGTCGTGCAAACTTTTCAAGCCGATCTTGCCGTAATAGGCGCTGGCGGGGCTGGATTACGCGCTGCAATTGCTGCGGCACAAGCCAATCCGAACGCTAAAATCGCATTGATTTCAAAAGTCTATCCGATGCGCAGCCACACGGTAGCCGCAGAAGGAGGATCCGCCGCCGTCGCGCAGGATCATGACAGCTTCGAATACCATTTCCACGACACGGTTGCAGGGGGCGACTGGCTTTGCGAACAGGATGTCGTTGATTACTTCGTGCACCATTGCCCAACGGAAATGACCCAGCTGGAACAGTGGGGATGCCCGTGGAGCCGCCGTCCGGACGGGAGCGTCAACGTCCGCCGCTTCGGTGGCATGAAGATCGAACGCACCTGGTTTGCCGCCGATAAGACCGGCTTCCACATGCTGCACACCCTGTTCCAGACCTCCCTCCAGTTCCCACAAATCCAGCGCTTTGACGAACATTTCGTTCTCGACATTCTGGTCGACGACGGTCATGCGCGCGGACTGGTGGCGATGAACATGATGGAAGGCACGCTTGTCCAGATCCGCGCGAATGCGGTGGTGATGGCAACGGGCGGTGCGGGTCGCGTATACCGCTACAACACCAACGGCGGCATCGTCACCGGTGACGGTATGGGCATGGCGCTCAGCCACGGCGTCCCGCTGCGTGATATGGAGTTCGTCCAGTATCACCCAACCGGCCTGCCGGGCTCCGGCATACTGATGACGGAAGGCTGCCGCGGTGAAGGCGGTATTCTGGTCAACAAAAACGGCTATCGCTATTTGCAGGATTACGGCATGGGTCCGGAAACCCCGCTTGGCGAGCCGAAAAACAAATACATGGAACTCGGCCCACGCGACAAAGTTTCTCAGGCTTTCTGGCACGAGTGGCGCAAAGGCAACACCATCTCAACGCCGCGCGGCGACGTGGTGCATCTCGACCTGCGTCATCTCGGCGAGAAGAAACTGCTGGAGCGTCTGCCGTTTATCTGCGAGCTGGCGAAAGCCTATGTGGGCGTCGATCCGGTGAAAGAGCCGATCCCGGTGCGTCCAACCGCGCACTACACCATGGGCGGTATCGAAACCGACCAGCAGTGCGAAACCCGCATCAAAGGGCTGTTTGCGGTGGGCGAGTGTTCCTCCGTCGGTCTGCACGGCGCAAACCGTCTGGGCTCGAACTCGCTGGCTGAGCTGGTGGTCTTTGGTCGCATGGCGGGCGAACGTGCGATGGAGCGTGCCGCAACGGCAGGTGAAGCTAACAGCGCGGCGCTGGATGCGCAGGTTGCAGATGTCGAAAAACGCCTGAAAGACCTGGTGAACCAGGAAGGTAACGAAAACTGGTCGAAGATCCGCGACGAAATGGGGCTGTCGATGGAAGAAGGCTGCGGGATCTACCGTACGCCAGAGCTGATGCAGAAAACCGTCGACAAGCTGGCCGAGTTGCAGGAGCGCTTCAAACGCGTGCGCATCACCGACACCTCCAGCGTCTTCAATACCGATCTGCTTTATACCATTGAACTGGGCCACGGCCTGAACGTCGCAGAATGTATGGCCCATTCCGCCCTGGCGCGTAAAGAGTCCCGCGGCGCGCACCAGCGCCTGGATGAGGGCTGCACCGAACGTGACGACGTCAATTTCCTTAAACACACTCTCGCCTGGCGCGATGCGGATGGCACTACGCGACTGGACTACAGCGACGTGAAAATCACCACGCTGCCACCGGCGAAACGCGTGTACGGTGCAGAAGCAGAAGCCGCCGATAAGAAGGAGAAGGCGAATGGCTGAGATGCAAAAACTGAAAATTGAAGTGGTGCGCTACAATCCGGAAGTGGACGCCGCGCCGCACAGCGCTTTCTATGAAGTCCCTTACGACGAGCAAACCTCCCTGCTGGATGCGCTCGGCTATATCAAAGATAACCTGGCCCCAGACCTGAGCTACCGCTGGTCCTGCCGCATGGCAATTTGCGGCTCCTGCGGCATGATGGTCAACAAGGTGCCAAAGCTGGCGTGTAAAACCTTCCTGCGTGATTACACCAAAGGTATCAAGGTTGAAGCGCTGGGCAACTTCCCGATTGAGCGCGATCTGGTGGTCGACATGACCCACTTTATCGAAAGCCTCGAAGCGATTAAGCCGTACATCATCGGCAACCCGCGCACGCCGGATCAGGGGCCAAACACCCAGACGCCCGCGCAGATGGCGAAATACCATCAGTTCTCCGGCTGCATCAACTGCGGCCTGTGCTATGCCGCCTGTCCGCAGTTTGGCCTGAACCCTGAGTTCATCGGCCCGGCCGCCATTACCCTGGCGCACCGCTATAACGAAGACAGCCGGGACCACGGTAAAAAAGAACGTATGGCGCAGCTTAACAGCCAGAACGGCGTCTGGAGCTGCACATTCGTGGGCTACTGCTCCGAAGTGTGTCCGAAGCACGTCGACCCGGCCGCCGCTATTCAGCAGGGGAAAGTGGAAAGCTCGAAAGACTTTCTTATCGCTACCCTGAAACCACGCTAAGGAGTGCATGATGACGACTAAACGCAAAGCCTACGTGCGGCCAATGCCGTCCACCTGGTGGAAAAAACTGCCGTTTTATCGCTTCTATATGCTGCGTGAAGGCACGGCTGTTCCCGCGGTCTGGTTCAGCCTCGAACTGCTGTACGGGGTTTATGCCCTCAAGCACGGCCCGGAAGCCTGGGCCAGTTTTGTGGGCTTCCTGCAAAACCCAATCATCGTTGTGCTGAACCTGATTGTGCTCGCCGCCGCGCTGCTTCATACCAAAACCTGGTTTGAACTGGCGCCAAAAGCAGCGAACATCATTGTAAAAGGCGAAAAAATGGGGCCAGAGCCGGTCATTAAAGGGCTCTGGGCAGTGACGGCAGTTGTCTCTGTGGTCATTCTGTTTGTCGCACTGTTCTGGTAAGGAGACTACTGTGATCAATCCAAATCCAAAACGTTCAGACGAGCCGGTCTTCTGGGGGCTGTTTGGCGCAGGCGGCATGTGGAGCGCCATTATTGCCCCGGTCATTATCCTGCTGGTCGGGATCATGCTGCCGCTGGGGCTGTTCCCGGGCGATGCGCTGAGCTATGAGCGCGTACTGGCCTTTGCGAGCAGCTTTATTGGCCGCGTGTTCATCTTCCTGATGATCGTCCTGCCGCTGTGGTGTGGTCTGCACCGTATCCACCATGCGATGCACGATCTGAAAATCCATGTGCCAAGCGGTAAATGGGTCTTCTACGGTCTGGCGACCATTCTGACGGTCGTCACGTTGATTGCCGTGGTCACCATCTGACTGAACAGGCCCGCCATCCGGCGGGCTTTTTACTTTTTCATCTTCTCCACCAGCCACCGGGAAAATTCGCGCATGGCTGGCGTTTCTGCCCTGGACTGCAATCGGGTCAGCCAGTAACTGCCGAGCTCAATCTGCGTCGCAAAGGGCTGCACAATGCGCTCGCTGGCTAACAGATGGGTAAACATATCGACAGGCGCAATAGCAATACCCACCCCTGCCTGAGCGGCCTCCAGCATGGTCACGGACGAATCAAATACCATCACGCGGTGCGTTGGCGAAGGGGGATGCTCGCCGGCCGCCTGCATCCACGCGGTCCACTCGTCGCGTCGGTAGGAGCGCAGCAGCGTAAACCTGAGGATGTCGGCCGGACTGTGCAGACTGGCGGCGATATCAGGCGTACACAGCGGCGCGAGCGGCGCATGACAAAGAAATTCAGCCTCGGTACCGTGCCACGCCCCGCCACCGTAGCGGATCGTATAGTCAAGCCCTTCGGCAGCCGGATCAACGCGGTTGTTATGGGTGGAAAGCTGAAGATCGATGTGTGGATAGCCACGGCGAAAATCCTCCAGCTCCGAGAATAAGACCCCGGTGGCAAACGTACCCACCACGCCGATTTTCAGCTTCTCCTGCGCACGATGGTTAGCGAAGCGATCCAGCATTCCGGCTATACGATCGAACGAATCATTCAGCACCGGCAGTAAATTTTCGCCCTCGGTAGTCAACATCAGCCCGCGCGACACGCGAACGAACAGCTGACAGTTCAGGTGCTGCTCCAGCGTTTTCACATGCTGGCTAATAGCCGAATGCGTCACGTTCAGTTCAATGGCCGCATGCGTAAAGCTGAGATGTCTTGCGGCGGCCTCAAAAGCCCGAAGCGAATTGAGGGGTAGATAGCTTCGCGTCATGGTCGCTTCCGTTAGAAAAATTAACAGCTAATGCTAAATTTAACCGTTTGTCAGGCACTGTCAAATCCAACAGACTACGCCTGTCTGACGGGCCCGGACATCCCCTTGACTCGCTATTACGGAAGATTACTGATGATGAAAAAATCCCTTTGCTGCGCCCTGCTGCTCGGCATCTCTTGCTCTGCTCTCGCCACGCCAGTGTCAGAAAAACAGCTGGCGGAGGTGGTCGCGAATACGGTTACCCCGCTGATGAAAGCCCAGTCTGTTCCAGGCATGGCGGTGGCCGTTATTTATCAGGGAAAACCGCACTATTACACGTTTGGCAAGGCCGATATCGCGGCGAATAAACCCGTTACGCCTCAGACCCTGTTCGAGCTGGGTTCTATAAGTAAAACCTTCACCGCCGTTTTAGGTGGGGATGCCATTGCTCGCGGTGAAATTTCGCTGGACGATCCGGTGACCAGATACTGGCCACAGCTGACGGGCAAGCAGTGGCAGGGTATTCGTATGCTGGATCTCGCCACCTACACCGCTGGCGGCCTGCCGCTACAGGTACCGGATGAGGTCACGGATAACGCCTCCCTGCTGCGCTTTTATCAAAACTGGCAGCCGCAGTGGAAGCCTGGCACAACGCGTCTTTACGCCAACGCCAGCATCGGTCTTTTTGGTGCGCTGGCGGTCAAACCTTCTGGCATGCCCTATGAGCAGGCCATGACGACGCGGGTCCTTAAGCCGCTCAAGCTGGACCATACCTGGATTAACGTGCCGAAAGCGGAAGAGGCGCATTACGCCTGGGGCTATCGTGACGGTAAAGCGGTGCGCGTTTCGCCGGGTATGCTGGATGCACAAGCCTATGGCGTGAAAACCAACGTGCAGGATATGGCGAACTGGGTCATGGCAAACATGGCGCCGGAGAACGTTGCTGATGCCTCACTTAAGCAGGGCATCGCGCTGGCGCAGTCGCGCTACTGGCGTATCGGGTCAATGTATCAGGGTCTGGGCTGGGAGATGCTCAACTGGCCCGTGGAGGCCAACACGGTGGTCGAGGGCAGCGACAGTAAGGTAGCACTGGCGCCGTTGCCCGTGGCAGAAGTGAATCCACCGGCTCCCCCGGTCAAAGCGTCCTGGGTCCATAAAACGGGCTCTACTGGCGGGTTTGGCAGCTACGTGGCCTTTATTCCTGAAAAGCAGATCGGTATTGTGATGCTCGCGAATACAAGCTATCCGAACCCGGCACGCGTTGAGGCGGCATACCATATCCTCGAGGCGCTACAGTAAAACATTGCCGGGTGGCGCTGCGCTTACCCGGCAAAACATCCTGCACAATCTCCCGCATTTTCCCTGCTGTCATCTACACTTAACAAAAAACAGTAAGGAAACTCCTATGCGCATTCTGCCTGTTATTGCCGCAGTAACAGCCGCGTTTTTAGTGGTTGCTTGCAGTTCCCCTACTCCTCCGCCTGGCGTCACGGTAGTCAGTAATTTCGACGCACAGCGCTTCCTCGGCACCTGGTATGAAATCGCCCGAATGGACCATCAGTTCGAACGGGGCTTAGAAAAAGTCACGGTCAGCTACAGCGCGATGGATGACGGCGGGATCCGGGTCATTAACCGCGGTTATAACCCGGATCGCCAGATGTGGCAGCAGTCAGTTGGTCAGGCCTATTTCACCGGCGCGTCTAACCGCGCGGCCATGAAAGTCTCTTTCATCGGCCCATTCTACGGCGGGTATAACGTCATTGCGCTGGACAGAGAGTACCGCCATGCGCTGGTGTGTGGGCCGGATCGCAACTATCTATGGCTCCTCTCCCGCACGCCAACGATCTCGACGGAAATGAAACAGCAGATGCTGGACATAGCGACCCGGCAAGGGTTTGACGTGACGAAATTAATCTGGGTAAAACAGCTGCATTAGTGCGTACTGAGTTTTAACCCGATGATACCCGCGACGATTAACGCGAGGCTGGCGATACGCGCCAGACTCGCAGACTCCCCCAGCAGCAGAATGCCGGTAATGGCAGCTCCTACCGCGCCAATTCCAGTCCAGACAGCGTAAGCCGTTCCGACTGGCAAGGTTCGCATCGCCCATGACAGCATAACGATACTGACAATCATTGCGGCGATAGTGATGACGCTGGGCGTCAGGCGGGTAAAACCGTGGGTATATTTCAGGCCAATTGCCCATACCACTTCGAGCAAACCGGCAATAACAAGAACGATCCAGGACATATCAGGCTCCTTAACTTAACGACAAGTTGGGGCCGTCCCCGATGAATGAAGCGCTTACGGGTCGTCCCGCAAGGCTGAGGTTGCGCCTTATATTTTGGTTAGCATGGAATTTTTTTTCAAACTTTTTCTGCTGAACACGTTAAGGCAAGAAATAGCCTCAGTAAGGCACGGAGTTCAGGCATTTATGACTCATCCGACTTCTCTATGATGATAGGCTTTCTGATGGCAGGAAGCCAAACCACTAGCCGACTGCGAAAATTATATGTTCAAAATTCTTTTGATTGACCGTTGTCACTTCACCCGCACGGGATTTGAAGCCTGGCTCAATCATTCAGACCTGTTTTCGGGTCATTTCGTCGTAACCGGGGTAAATAATCTTTTCCTCGCCAGAGAGCATATCCTGCAATGGAAACCTGCGCTGGTCATCGCTGATTTATCGGGCTTCCGGCAGGATTTACACCATTTTCAGCAGCTATCTTCCCTGCTTATTGCCAGCGAAACATTGCCTTTTATTATGCTGCAATCGGGGCAGGAGCAGGAGATGACAGATTATCTTGCGCAGTTCCCGATATGGTCTTCACTCTCCAAAAATACCGATCTGGAAGGGCTGGCGGCGGTGATAAACGACGCGCTAACGACATGCGCAAGCGCGGAGCTTCCGGAAATGGCGGCACCGTTACTGACGCGTCAGGAAGAGAGAGTATTGACCCTGTGGATGGATGGTGCGAGCAACCAGAAAATTGCCAGCAATCTGCGCATTAACGGAAAAACGGTGTATACGTACAAACGCAATATCCGCATGAAGCTTCATATGGACACGCGTTACTCCCCGTTTTTATCGCTACAGGAAGTGGAGAATTGACGGTACGGTGAAGTTAGCTGCCGTACCGTCGCTTTCATTAGTTCTGAGCTTTAGTTGCTGCGCCAGAAATCGCGTTACCACCGTCGGAGATATCTTCCCCTACGCCACGGGTGGTGTTACATGCAGTCAGTACCGAAGAAAGCACCAGAACAGAAAAGATCGCTGCAATTGTTTTCTTAACCATAATATCTTCCTTTTATAGCCAAAGTTATTTTGTGTATAGCAACTTAAGAATAGACAAGATCTTGTCGTTTGACGGAAAAGGAAGAATTTTTAGGAAAATTAGACGGAATTAGCTGGCCGCATGGGAAATGATATGGCCGAGATCCTGAATATCTTCGCCCACGCCACGCGCGGTGTTGCAACCGGAGAGAATTGCGCTGGAGAACGCTAACAGAAGCAGAATTTTAACGGTACGTTTCATCTTCCCTGCCTGCAAAATCAGGCGCAGCGGGCGCTGCGCCTTTAATCATGACGTAAATTACTTCACGCGGGATACATATTCGCCGGAGCGGGTATCCACTTTGATCACTTCACCGATCTGTACGAACAGTGGCACTTTAACCACCGCGCCGGTAGACAGGGTGGCAGGCTTGCCGCCAGTACCTGCGGTATCACCTTTCAGACCTGGATCGGTTTCAACGATTTCCAGCTCAACGAAGTTCGGAGGCGTAACCGCGATAGGCTGACCGTTCCACAGGGTAACGATGCACTCAGCCTGATCCAGCAGCCACTTGGCGTTGTCGCCAATCGCTTTCGCGTCCGCAGACAGCTGCTCGAAGGTTTCGTTGTTCATGAAGTGCCAGAACTCACCGTCGTTGTACAGGTAAGTCAGGTTCATATCGACAACATCAGCGCCTTCAGCGGAGTCAGTAGATTTGAAGGTTTTCTCAACACGGGTACCGGTCAGCAGGCGGCGCAGCTTAACGCGTGCGAATGCCTGGCCTTTACCTGGTTTAACGAATTCGCTGGCTTCAACCGCGTACGGTTCGCCGTCCATCATGATTTTAAGACCAGCACGAAAATCGTTGCTATAGTACGTTGCCATAAGGCCCTCTAAATTTGTTAACTGGTAGCTAAGCCACAAAATGGCGCATATTGTAACCCTAAACACCCCGTCCAGAGAAGATTGGTTATCGCAACTTGCCGATGTAATCACCAGTCCTGATGAATTGCTGCGTCTTTTAGACCTCGAACAGCACGAAGCGTTGCGTGCAGGTCGTGAGGCGAAGCGCCTTTTCGCCCTGCGCGTTCCCCGCGCGTTTGTTGCCCGAATGGAAAAGGGTAACCCTGATGATCCATTATTAAAACAAACCCTTACCTCTCAGGATGAGTTTATTACCGCCCCCGGATACAGCACCGATCCGCTGGAAGAGCAAAACAGTGTCGTACCGGGTTTGCTGCATAAATACCGTAATCGCGCCCTGCTGCTGGTTAAGGGTGGTTGCGCGGTAAATTGCCGCTATTGCTTCCGTCGCCACTTCCCGTACGCCGAAAATCAGGGCAATAAACGCAACTGGCAGGTGGCACTGGACTACATCGCGGCGCACCCGGAGCTGGATGAAATCATCTTTTCCGGCGGCGACCCGCTGATGGCAAAAGATCATGAGCTGGACTGGCTGCTGACTCAGCTTGAGACCATCCCGCACATTAAGCGTCTGCGCATTCACAGCCGTTTACCGATCGTCATCCCGGCGCGTATCACCGACGCCCTGGTCACGCGCCTGGAGCAGTCCCGTTTGCAGGTGCTGCTGGTGAACCATATCAACCACGCGAATGAAATTGACGCGGACTTTCGTGCGGCGATGGCGCGTATGCGAAAGGCAGGCGTGACGCTGCTCAACCAGAGCGTATTACTGCGCGGCGTGAACGACAGCGCCCGCGTGCTGGCCGATCTCAGCAATGCCTTATTTGATGCGAGCGTAATGCCCTATTACCTGCATGTTCTGGATCGCGTCCAGGGCGCGGCGCACTTCATGGTGACAGATGAAGAGGCCCGGAAGATTATGCGCGAGCTGTTAACGCTGGTTTCGGGTTATATGGTGCCGAAACTGGCACGTGAGATTGGCGGAGAGCCGAGTAAGACGCCGCTGGATTTGCAGCTGCGGCAGCAGTAAAAAGGCAGGTAGCGCTACGCTTACCTGCCCTGGAGATAAAGCGGCAGCGCCATCAAAAAGTTATATCAGTTCGGGCACTTATAGACCTGGCCGTTCATCTGGCTGGCGGTTGGCACAAAGCTGGACAGCATCCCCTGCGTCGGGCTGCTCACCCCGTAAATCACATTGCCGCCCATTGCCGCAGCCTTATTACGCAGGGCATTGGCCGCACCGCGCATAGAGCCGCCCTCTTCGCCGTGCTGCCCCGACATCCAGTTGCTTTGCTCGCCAGTGGCGGTGCCTAACAGCTGGCATTCGCTGCCCGGCTTATCTTCCACAAAGCGAACGCTCTGGCCCGCTGCCGTCAGCTCATTGCTGGTGCTACAACCCGCCAGCAGCAATGCTGCACCTACAATCCCTGCACAGACTTTTATGCGCATGTTATTCCTCGTTTTCAATAAGCTGGACAGTAGTTGTCCGCGTGTAAACCTTATACTAAAAAGATGACCAAAAGAAAAATGCTGAGCATTTCTGCGAGCCAGATTCCGCTGGCACTCCTCCGACATCTTAAATGAATTCTGATAATAACCTTTGGGATATCGTGTTTTAGCCCCCGATCGTTTTTAGTGATGCGACGTACAACTTTTGTACGCGACTCAAAAAAGGGGGTTTCATGAGTGCATCATCCTCAGGAGAGGAAAAAGTAACCTGGGTGGGCTATCTGGCGTTCGTGCTCACCATCGTATTTTTCTCAGGTTTTTTCGCCAAAAGTACCGAATGGTGGCGCGTGCTGGATTTCACCGTGCTGAACGGCAGCTTTGGACCGGTGAACGGCGCGCTAACGTTTCGCGGTGAGGGCGGCACAGGAGCGAAAGACGGTTTTTTATTTGCCCTTGAACTGGCGCCCTCGGTCATTTTATCGCTCGGGATCATTGCCGTTACCGAGGGGCTGGGCGGGCTGCGCGCCGCACAACAGCTCATGACGCCCATTCTGCGCCCGCTGCTCGGCGTGCCGGGCATCTGCTCTCTGGCGCTTATCGCCAACCTGCAAAATACCGATGCAGCCGCAGGGATGACCAAAGAGTTGACTGACGAAGGGGCGATTACTGACCATGAACGCGCCATTTTCGCCACCTTCCAGACCAGCGGTAGCGCCATTATTACCAACTATTTTTCTTCTGGTGCCGCACTCTTTACCTTTATTACCGTCCCGGTGATCACGCCGCTTGCCGTCATTCTGGTGTTCAAATTTGTTGGCGCGAACTTCCTGCGACTGTGGATCGCCCACATGGAAGTTCGCCGCGTTCAGGAGGAAAGATGATCGCCCAGCCGCGTAAAAATATCATGGACCTGTTTATCGATGGCGCCCGCCGCGGCTTTACCATCGCCACCACCAGCCTGCTGCCGAACGTGGTCATGGCGTTTGTCATCATTCAGGCGCTCAAGGTAACCGGCCTGCTGGATATTGTCGGCAGGGTATGCGAGCCCATCATGGCCCTGTGGGGGCTTCCGGGTGCGGCGGCAACGGTTCTTCTGGCCTCGGTAATGAGCATGGGCGGCGGTGTGGGGGTCTGCGCCAGTCTGGTCGCTGCCGGCACGCTCAACGGTCACGATGCCACCATCCTGCTGCCCGCCATCTATCTGATGGGTAATCCGGTGCAAAACACGGGCCGTTGCCTTGGCACCGCAGGCGTCAACCCGAAGTATTATCCGCACATCATCACTATCTGCGTCATTAACGCCCTGCTCTCAATGTGGGTGATGCAGCTACTCTTCTGAGGAGATAAAAATGGATTTTTCAGTGCTGGAACCGCACCTTTTCCGCAATGCGCAGCTTTACGCTCCCGAGGAGCTTGGGCATTGCGATCTGCTGATTGCCGGAGGAAAAATCGTCGCAGTCGAAAAAGCGGGCCACGCCACAACGAGGCCAGACTGTCCTGAAAGCGATCTCGCCGGAGCGGTGGTTTGTCCGGGGTTTATCGATCAGCATGTACACCTGATTGGCGGCGGCGGTGAAGCCGGTCCCCACACCCGGACGCCAGAGGTGCGATTGTCTGCGCTGGTGGCGGCTGGCATCACCTCCGTTGTTGGCCTGCTGGGCACCGACGGCGTGACCCGCCATCCCGAGTCGCTGCTGGCGAAAACGCGGGCGCTTGAGCATGAAGGGATCAGCGCGTGGATGCTGACAGGCGCGTATGGCCTGCCTTCTCCGACGATTACCGGCAGTATCGAAAAGGATGTGGCGCTGATTGATAAAATCATTGGCGTGAAATGCGCGATTTCCGACCATCGCTCTTCCGCTCCGGCAGATGACCAGCTCGCGAATATAGCCGCCCAGTCGCGAGTCGGCGGGCTGCTGGGCGCCAAAGCGGGGATATCCGTGTTTCACCTCGGCAACAGCCCGAAACTTCTGGAGCCGCTGCTTAACATCCTGAATAACGCCGACGTGCCCCGTACGAAGCTGCTGCCAACTCACGTCAACCGCGCCCAGGCACTGTTCCACGCCGCACTGGACTATGCCCGCGAAGGGGGGTACATCGACATCACCACCAGCATCAGCGAGCCTGTTGATGCCGCCACCGCTATCGCGACGGCCCGTGAAGCACAGGTGCCGTTTAACCGGCTCACGCTCAGCTCGGATGGCAACGGCAGCCAGCCGAATTTTGACGCAAATGGTAATCTTGTTGGCATTGGCGTGGCGGGATTTGAGTCCCTGCTTGAGACGCTACAGCAGCTGGTCGGCCGGTATCACCTGCCGCTGGAGGAGGCGCTTCTGCCGTTTACGCGTAACGTGGCGGAGTTTCTCGGCCTGGAGCATAAAGGGCGGATCGCGCCCGGATGCGATGCCGACGTCCTGGTGCTGACCGATGATCTGAAGATCCGTGAGGTCTGGGCGAAAGGCCGCCAGATGGTGCGTGGAGGCGTTGTGTGCGTGAAAGGCACCTTCGAGTAGAAGACAATAAAAAACCCCGGGCATTGCTGCCCGGGGTTCGTTCTGAGAGGTTCAGAACAACATGATTACATCATGCCGCCCATGCCACCCATGCCGCCCATACCACCAGCAGCACCTAAGTCAGGCGCGTCGCCTTTAGGCAGGTCGGTCACCATGCACTCGGTCGTGATCATCAGACCAGCTACAGATGCCGCGTATTGCAGTGCAGAACGGGTCACTTTAGTTGGATCCAGGATACCGAAGTCGATCATGTTGCCGTATTCTTCAGTTGCCGCGTTGTAACCGTAGTTACCTTCACCCGCTTTCACGTTGTTCGCAACCACAGACGGCTCTTCACCGGCGTTGGACACGATCTGACGCAGAGGAGCTTCCATCGCGCGCAGCGCAACTTTGATACCCACGTTCTGGTCTTCGTTCTGAGCAGTCAGGCCAGCCAGTTTAGCGGCTACACGTACCAGCGCGACACCACCACCAGCAACCACGCCTTCTTCTACCGCAGCACGGGTCGCGTGCAGAGCATCGTCAACGCGTGCTTTCTTCTCTTTCATTTCAACTTCGGTAGCCGCACCGACTTTGATTACCGCTACGCCGCCTGCCAGTTTCGCTACGCGCTCCTGGAGTTTTTCACGGTCGTAATCGGAAGTTGCTTCTTCGATCTGCTTACGGATCTGACCAACACGGCCCTGAATAGCAGCTTCTTCACCCACACCGTCGATGATGGTGGTGGTGTCTTTGTTGATCACAACGCGTTTCGCCTGGCCCAGGTCTTCCAGGGTCGCTTTTTCCAGCTCCATACCGATCTCTTCGGAGATCACGGTACCGCCAGTCAGGGTAGCGATATCCTGAAGCATCGCTTTACGACGATCGCCGAAGCCAGGTGCTTTAACCGCTGCCACTTTCACGATGCCACGCATGGTGTTAACCACCAGAGTCGCCAGCGCTTCGCCTTCAACGTCTTCAGCAATGATTACCAGCGGCTTGCCTGCTTTCGCAACGGCTTCCAGCACTGGCAGCATTTCGCGGATGTTGGAGATTTTCTTGTCAGCCAGCAGGATGAACGGGCTTTCCAGCTCAACAGCGCCAGTTTCTGGCTTGTTGATGAAGTATGGAGACAGGTAACCGCGATCGAACTGCATACCTTCAACCACGTCCAGTTCGTCTTCCAGACCAGTACCGTCTTCAACGGTGATCACGCCTTCTTTACCGACTTTATCCATCGCTTCAGCGATCAGTTTACCTACGGTTTCGTCGGAGTTAGCGGAGATAGTACCAACCTGAGCAATGGCTTTAGAGTCAGAGCACGGTACGGACAGCGCTTTCAGTTCTTCAACAGCAGAGGCGACAGCTTTGTCGATACCACGTTTCAGATCCATTGGGTTCATGCCCGCAGCAACGGCTTTCAGGCCTTCGGTGATGATCGCCTGCGCCAGTACGGTCGCGGTGGTGGTACCGTCACCGGCAGCGTCGTTCGCTTTAGAGGCAACTTCTTTCACCATCTGTGCGCCCATGTTTTCGAACTTGTCTTCCAGCTCGATTTCACGTGCAACAGAAACACCATCTTTGGTGATGGTTGGCGCGCCGAAGGATTTGTCCAGCACTACGTTACGGCCTTTCGGGCCCAGAGTGACTTTCACTGCGTCTGCCAGTACGTTTACGCCGCGGAGCATTTTTACACGAGCGTCGTTACCGAATTTTACGTCTTTAGCTGCCATGTTCTTATTTCCTCAAATTCGTACAGTTTTCGTGCGTTAATTACGCTTCAACAATTGCCAGAATGTCGCTCTCGGACATGATCAACACTTCTTCATTGTCGATCTTCTCGGATTTCACGCCGTAGCCATCGTTGAAAATGACGATGTCACCAACTTTAACGTCCAGTGGCTGCACAGTTCCGTTTTCCAGGATGCGGCCCTTACCGACAGCGATGATTTCGCCACGCGTTGATTTTGCTGCTGCTGAACCGGTCAGAACGATACCGCCCGCAGACTTGGTTTCAACTTCTTTACGTTTGACGATCACACGATCATGTAACGGACGAATACTCATTGATAGCTCTCCTTTGAGAAAGTCATTATCAGTTATGGATGACGCCGGTCCGCATGCGGTTTTCCGGCTAGTGCCCTGAGAGATGGGGATAGCTTTTTACCCCTTCAAGGGGTAATCGAAAAAAAATTTGCGAAAGTGTTACCATCCACTCTCTTTTGATGGTGGCGGGACGAGGTAAATGAGTGGACTCAGGCAGGAGTTGGGGCTGGCGCAGGGCATTGGCTTACTCTCAACGTCTTTGTTAGGCACGGGGGTATTTGCGGTTCCCGCGCTGGCGGCGTTGGTTGCCGGCAATAACAGTCTTTGGGCATGGCCGGTGCTGATCGTGCTGGTGTTTCCGGTGGCGATTGTCTTTGCCATACTCGGGCGGCACTTCCCGAGCGCAGGCGGCGTAGCGCATTTTGTCGGCATGGCGTTTGGGCCGCGGATGGAGCGCGTCACCGGCTGGCTATTTTTGTCGGTGATACCCGTTGGCCTTCCGGCAGCCCTGCATATCGCAACCGGCTTCGGACAGGCGCTGTTTGGCTGGCACGATGAACAGCTGCTGCTGGCTGAACTCGGTACGCTGGCCATTGTCTGGTGGGTTGGCTCGCGCGGGGCCAGTTCCAGCGCCAATCTGCAAACGCTGGTCGCCGTGTTAATTGTCGCGCTGATCGTCGCCATCTGGTTTGCGGGTGACATTACGGTGGCGGATATTCCTTTCCCCGCGATTAACGACATCGACCACGCACAGCTTTTCGCTGCACTATCCGTCATGTTCTGGTGTTTCGTCGGTCTGGAGGCGTTCGCTCATCTGGCATCCGAGTTCAAACAGCCCGAGCGTGATTTTCCCCGCGCCCTGATGATTGGCCTGCTGCTGGCGGGTACCGTGTACTGGGCCTGTACCGTACTGGTGCTGCACTTTAACGCATTCGGTGAAGAGAAAGCCGCCGCCGCGTCGCTGCCGGGCATCGTGGTGCAGCTGTTTGGCGTTAAAGCCCTGTGGGTAGCCTGCGTAATTGGCTATCTCGCCTGCTTTGCCAGCCTCAACATCTATATTCAGAGCTTCGCCCGGCTGGTGTGGTCTCAGGCACTTTATAAACCGGATAGCCCCCTCTCACGCCTGTCAAAGCGTCAGCTTCCGGTGAATGCGCTGAATAGCGTACTGGGCTGCTGCGTGGTGAGTTCTCTGGCCATTTATCTCCTCGACATCAACCTTGACGCGCTGATTGTCTACGCCAACGGTATTTTCATCATGATCTACCTGCTGTGCATGCTGGCGGGCTGTCGGCTACTGAAAGGACGCTTTAAGGCGCTGGCGGCTGTCGGGTGTGTCCTGTGCCTGATGCTGCTGGCGATGGTGGGATGGAAGAGTGTGTACGCCATCGTCATGCTGGCGGGGCTGTGGGTGTTTTTACCGAAGCGGCAAAAGCCGCAGGCCCGGTGAGCGAGCGCCACCGGGCCACAAACTCACCGATCGTCTTTATGATCTAACCGGTCGCGCTGCTCATCCTTACGCTGATATTCCCCTTCAAAGGTATCCCCCGGGCCGGTGCTGAAACCACCGCCTGGCATACGGCTGAAACGCAGATGCGGCAGCAGCTTCATGGTCAGGTGCTTCTGCACCGGCGGCAACAGCAACAGCAGGCCGAGGAAGTCGGTAAAGAAGCCCGGCAGGATCAGCAGCAGGCCAGCAATAATCAGCGACACGCTTTTGATCATCTCGGCGGCCGGGCTTTCGCCTGCGGCCATCTTCTGCTGCATTAACAGGAAATTTTTGAAACCCTGATTGCGCACCAGCGACATGCCGATGACGGAGGTGAAGATCACCAGAATCAGCGTCAGCAGGACGCCCAGCACATGGGCAACCTGGATGAAAATCGAAATTTCAATGTAAACATAAAGAAAGAAAGCAATAAATGGTATCCAGCGCACTGGCATCTCCTGTATGGCAGGTGCCTTCTGGCCCCTGACTGAATGTGTTCGCGAAGCGCGTAGATAAGAGATGGTGACGGTTAGCCAAATTTCAATCGGTTTGCACGGATATTTTTTCTGGAAATATTAAAGCGGTGACATATTTCACAGATTAATAATTATCATGAAATCGGGTCGATAATAAGTGATCCAGCTTACGGCAATTCGCTATCATCAGCATATGATCTCGAACATCTGGCCGATTGAGGGAATAATCGTCGGTCATAAAATATTCAAAACCACATATATACTGTGTGTTTAGTACAATCCATCGGCAGCTTGAAAAGAAGGTTCACATGTTAAACAACATTCGTATCGAAGAAGATTTGTTGGGTACCAGGGAAGTTCCAGCGGATGCCTACTATGGTGTTCACACTCTGAGAGCGATTGAAAACTTCTACATCAGCAACAGCAAAATCAGCGACATCCCTGAATTTGTGCGTGGCATGGTGATGGTAAAAAAAGCCGCGGCTCTGGCGAACAAAGAGCTGCAAACCATTCCTAAAAGCGCTGCAAATGCGATTATCGCCGCGTGCGATGAGGTGCTGAACAACGGTAAATGCATGGATCAGTTCCCGGTTGACGTCTATCAGGGCGGCGCGGGCACCTCCGTCAACATGAACACCAACGAAGTGCTGGCAAACATCGGCCTGGAGCTGATGGGTCATCAGAAAGGTGAATACCAGTACCTGAACCCGAACGACCACGTTAACAAATGTCAGTCCACCAACGACGCCTACCCAACCGGCTTCCGCATCGCGGTGTATGCCTCTGTCGTTAAACTGGTCGACGCGATTAATCAGCTGGGCGATGGCTTCCAGCGTAAAGCCGTAGAGTTCCAGGACATCCTGAAAATGGGCCGTACCCAGTTGCAGGACGCGGTGCCAATGACCCTCGGACAGGAATTCCACGCGTTTAACGTGCTGCTGAACGAAGAGACGAAAAACCTGCTGCGCACGTCCGAACTGCTGCTGGAAGTGAACCTGGGCGCAACCGCCATCGGTACACGCCTGAACACGCCAGATGGCTATCAGCAGCTGGCGGTACAGAAGCTGGCTGAAGTGTCCAACCTGCCGGTTGTGCCTGCGGAAGACCTGATTGAAGCTACCTCAGACTGCGGCGCCTACGTGATGGTGCACAGCGCACTGAAACGTCTGGCGGTGAAACTGTCCAAAATCTGTAACGACCTGCGCCTGCTCTCCTCCGGTCCGCGCGCTGGCCTGAATGAAATCAACCTGCCAGAGTTGCAGGCGGGTTCATCCATCATGCCAGCTAAAGTGAACCCGGTGGTGCCAGAAGTGGTGAACCAGGTTTGCTTCAAGGTTATTGGTAACGATACGACCGTCACCATGGCCTCCGAAGCCGGTCAGCTCCAGCTGAACGTGATGGAGCCGGTGATTGGCCAGGCAATGTTTGAATCTATCCATATTCTGACCAACGCCTGCTACAACCTGCTGGAAAAATGCATCAACGGCATCACCGCGAATAAAGAAGTGTGTGAAGGCTACGTCTATAACTCCATCGGCATCGTCACCTACCTCAACCCGTTCATCGGCCACCACAACGGCGATATCGTCGGGAAGATTTGTGCCGAAACCGGTAAGAGCGTGCGTGAGGTGGTTCTCGAGCGAGGATTGTTGACCGAAGCCGAACTGGACGATATCTTCTCCGCCCAGAACCTGATGCACCCGGCATATAAAGCGAAACGATATACCGATGAAAGCGAACAGTAACCGTTCAGGCTAAGCTTCCGAAAGGCACGTCACTTGTGACGTGCCTTTTTTCTTTATGGGCGTTACCAAAACACAACAATTCAATATCAACTTGTTAATGAGCAAGGCAGGTCTTTATGTTTGGAGCAGAACTCGTCATCGTCCTGTTGGCGATTTATTTGGGCGCACGACTCGGGGGTATCGGCATCGGTTTTGCCGGCGGTCTCGGGGTGCTTGTACTTACCCTGATCTTTCAGATTAAACCCGGCGCAATCCCTTTTGACGTTATCGAAATCATCATGGCGGTTATTGCTGCTATCGCGGCTATGCAGGTCGCAGGCGGCATGGACTACCTGGTGAGCCTGGCGGAGCGAATGCTGCGTCGCCATCCGAAATACATCACCTTCCTTGCCCCGCTGGTGACCTGGTTTATGACCATTCTCGCCGGTACTGGCCATACCGCTTTCTCCACGTTGCCGGTAATCACCGAAGTGGCGAAAGAACAGGGTATTCGCCCGTCTCGCCCTCTTTCTATTGCCGTGGTCGCCTCCCAGATTGCGATTACCGCCTCGCCCATTTCCGCGGCGGTGGTCTTCTTCGCGGGTATCCTTGAGCCGATGGGCGTAAGTTACCTGACGCTGCTGGCAATCTGTATTCCGGTCACGCTGATTGCGGTAATGATCACTGCCGTGCTGTGTAACTTCCTCGGCGCCGAGCTGAAAGACGATCCGGTTTACCAGGAGCGTCTGGCAAAAGGTGAAGTGAGCCTGCGCGGTAGTCAGGTCTTCGAGCTGAAGCCGCATGCAAAACGCTCCGTGCTGCTGTTCCTGATTGGTATCGTCGCCGTGATGTTCTACGCGACCGCCATCAGCGATACGGTAGGTCTGATCCAGAACCCGGTTCTGCCGCGTAACGAAGCCATTGTGGTATTTATGCTGACCATCGCGACGCTGATCAGCATCACCTGTAAAATCGACACCAGCGAAGTGCTGAACGCCAGCACCTTCAAATCCGGCATGAGCGCCTGCGTGTGCGTGCTGGGCGTGGCGTGGCTCGGTGATACCTTTGTGAAAGCGCACATTAGCGATATCCAGACCGTTGCAGGCGACCTGCTGCACAACTATCCGTGGCTGCTGGCGGTAGTGCTGTTCTTTGCCGCGACGTTGCTGTACTCCCAGGCTGCGACCACCAAAGCGCTGATGCCTGCGGCACTAATGCTGGGCGTGACGCCGCTGACGGCGATTGCCTCTTTTGCAGCGGTTTCCGCCCTGTTCGTTCTGCCCACCTACCCAACCCTGCTGGCCGCGGTTGAGATGGATGACACCGGCTCAACCCGTATTGGTAAATACGTGTTTAACCACGCGTTCCTGATCCCGGGCGTGGTGGCGATTACGCTCTGCGTGATCCTCGGCTTTATCATCGGCGGCATTGTGCTGTAAACGATTAGCCGTTGTAAAAATAGTTAAAATCGGGCCGCTCTGCGGCCCGTTTCATTAATGACCAACCGCCTTGCGTGATATAGTGAAGACTTTCGTGATGAGGAGGTCGACTTGTGAACACGCCTGATGCTGTTGTTGTACTGTGCACCGCCCCTGATGAAGCTTCTGCCCAGGATCTGGCCGCCAAAGTGTTGGCCGAAAAACTGGCTGCCTGTGTCACACTTCTTCCCGGCGCCACCTCCCTTTATTACTGGGAAGGTAAGCTGGAGCAAGAGTACGAAGTCCAGATGTTGCTCAAAACCAACCTGACAAACCAGCAGGCGCTCCTCGACTGCCTCAAGTCTCATCATCCATACCAAACCCCGGAGCTGCTGGTTCTGCCAGTGGTCCACGGCGATAACGATTATCTCTCATGGCTCAACGCTTCATTACGCTGATCCTGCTGCTGTGCAGCACGTCAGCTTTTGCCGGATTGTTTGACGCACCCGGCCGTTCGAACTTTATTCCTGCCGACCAGGCGTTCGTTTTCGACTTTCAGCAAAACCAGCACGATCTCAGTCTCACCTGGCAGGTGAAAGAGGGTTACTACCTCTATCGCAAGCAGGTCAGCATCACGCCGGCAAAGGCGAACGTCGGCGCATTGCAGATGCCCGCTGGCGAGTGGCACGAGGATGAGTTCTACGGTAAGAGTGAAATTTATCGCCAGCGCTTAAGCGTGCCCGTCACGGTGAATCAGGCGGGTAAAGGCGCCACATTAACGGTCACCTATCAGGGCTGCGCCGACGCCGGATTCTGTTACCCACCTGAAACAAAGGTCGTTCCGCTTAGCGAAGTGAAAGCGGCGGCCTCCCCTCTCCCCCCAGGGGAGAGGGCCAGGGTGAGGGGTGAAGGCAAAGCCGCTTCAGACCTTCCGTTCTCCGCGCTTTGGGCGTTATTGATTGGTATCGGCATCGCCTTTACGCCCTGCGTGCTGCCCATGTACCCGCTTATCTCTGGCATCGTGCTGGGCGGTAAACAACGCCTTTCCACCGCCCGCGCGCTGTTGCTGGCCTTTATCTATGTGCAGGGCATGGCGTTAACCTATACGGCGCTCGGCCTCGTGGTCGCCGCTGCCGGGTTGCAGTTCCAGGCCGCCCTTCAGCACCCTTATGTGCTTATCGGACTGTCAGCGGTGTTTATTCTGCTGGCGCTGTCGATGTTTGGCCTGTTCACCCTGCAACTGCCCTCTTCCCTGCAAACCCGTCTGACGCTGATGAGCAACCGTCAGCAGGGTGGCTCTGCGGGCGGCGTGTTCGCCATGGGTGCCATCGCCGGGCTGATTTGCTCCCCCTGCACCACCGCGCCGCTGAGCGCCATCCTGTTATACATTGCCCAGAGCGGCAACCTGTGGCTCGGCGGCGGCACGCTGTACCTCTACGCGCTCGGCATGGGCCTGCCGCTGATCCTGATGACGGTGTTTGGCAATCGTCTGCTGCCGAAGAGCGGCCCGTGGATGGAGACGGTGAAAACCGCGTTTGGTTTTGTCATTCTGGCGCTGCCGGTATTTCTGCTGGAGCGCATCATCGGTGATGTGTGGGGTACGCGTCTTTGGGCGATGCTCGGCGTGGCCTTCTTCAGCTGGGCGTTTATCGTGAGTCTGGGGGCGAAGAAACCGTGGATGCGCCTGCTACAGATCCTTCTGCTGGCGGCCGCGCTGGTGAGCGTCCGTCCACTACAGGACTGGGCGTTTGGCACCCCGGCAGGTCAAACGCAGGCTCATCTGAATTTTATACAGATTAAGAACGTGGATGACCTTAACCGCGCCCTGGCGCAGGCGAAAGGCAAACCGGTCATGCTCGATCTCTACGCCGACTGGTGCGTGGCCTGCAAAGAGTTTGAAAAATACACCTTCAGCGATCCGCAGGTACAACATGCGCTGAGCGATACCGTTCTGCTCCAGGCGAACGTTACCGCCAACAGCGCGCAGGATAAGGCTCTACTGAAGCAACTTAATGTGCTCGGGCTGCCTACCATCCTGTTCTTCAATGAACAGGGGGAAGAACAGCTGACGCAGCGTGTAACCGGGTTTATGGACGCGACGGCATTCAACGCGCATTTGCGCAATCGCCAACCGTAAACAACACTTTAGACGGGACAAACCGTTGGGAATAGCGGAGGAGATAACCGTGCAACGCGAAGACGTACTGGGACAAGCCCTGCAATTGCTTGAGATTCAAGGGATCGCCAGCACCACGCTTGAGATGGTCGCCGACCGTATCGATTACCCTCTGGATGAACTTAAGCGCTTCTGGCCGGATAAAGAGGCGCTGCTGTATGATGCCCTGCGCTATCTCAGCCAGCAGGTGGATATCTGGCGCAGGCAGCTGATGCTGAATGAAGAGCTGACCACCGAGCAAAAGCTGCTGGCGCGCTATACCGCACTGACGGAGTGTGTTACCAACAACCGTTACCCAGGCTGTCTGTTTATCGCCGCCTGCACCTACTATCCGGATCCCGGGCATCCCATCCATCAACTGGCAGATCAGCAAAAACGTGCCGCGCACGAGTTCACACACGAGCTGCTGACCACACTTGAAGTGGATGACCCGGCAATGGTCGCGAAGCAGATGGAGCTGGTGCTGGAAGGTTGCCTGAGCCGCATGCTGGTGAACCGTAGCCAGGCGGATGTGGATACGGCGCACCGTCTGGCGGAAGATATTTTGCGGTTCGCGCAGTGTCGTATGGGTGGTGCACTGACCTAAGCCAGCATTCCCGTCCAGGCGGAAATAAACAAACACAGCGCCATCGCGCGCTGAAATCGCACCATCGCCACGGTGGTGCGGAAAATCCGGTTCACCGCCTTCCCCAGCCACGCCCAGCACAACAAACAAGCCACGGAGATCGCCAGAAACCATAGCGCCATCAGCGCAACATCCCGAAATGCATGGTCGCTTGCCGGAGCAAACAGGCTGACAACTGCCAGCGCCATCATCCACGTTTTTGGGTTTACAACCTGTAATAACGCCGCCGCCCGCGCGGTAAACCGGACATGTCGTCTGGAGGAGAGACTCGCGGCCGGGGCGCTAAACAGCTGCCAGCTCATCCAGGAAAGCCACAGCACGCCCGCCCAGCTCATTACCTGACGTATCAGCGGATACTGGCGTAACACTTCTCCTGCCCCAGCACCTGAAACCAGAACAATAGCGCTGGCGGCAATACACCCGCCCAGGATCGCAGGAACCGTATTTTTTACGCCAAAGTGCTGACTGTTAGCCAGTACCAGAATATTGGTTGGCCCCGGTGTAATCGAGGCGACAAATGCAAACAGCAGGAAGGGTAATAAATTCACAGGTGACTCCTTTTTTATTAGAGCCACGAATGTGCCGTTATTTTCTGGAAACGTCTGGAAGGTTTGTGCACAACCGACGGTAGTGTGCCGGAGAAATACGGTATGCCCGCTGGAACCAGCGACCAAGATGGCTTTGATCGGCAAAACCCACTACCGCCGCAACATCAACAGGCAGTTCCCCACACGCCAGCATCTGTCGGGCCTTTGCCAGGCGCAGCTGGATAAGCCAGGCGTGCGGTGCCAGGTGAAATTCGCGCTTAAAACAGCGGGTGAGCGTAAAGCGGTCCGTACCCGTCTCACGGGCAAGGTCTGACAGCCCCACGTTCTCGCCGATATGCGCATAGAGATAGTCGCGGGCACGATGCGCCACGGCGGAGCTTTGTAACTGAGACGGGAGTTTCTTACGCCAGTGGCAGTGGGCAGTGATCTGAGAGAGCAGGTTATCCATTGTGCTCTGTTGGACGATCTTCATTTCATCGTTATGCAACGAGGCAAATGTATCACCGATAGCGCGCACCAACTGAGGCTCTCGCGTCAGCGTTTGGGCAAAGTGGAGGGTGTAGCTCCCGGGAGTAGAGTCGTACAGCCCTTGAAGCGTACGGGTGAGCCAGTGTTCATCCAGATAAAAGGTCAGATAAGTAAAGCCCCCCTCTATCGGCGCATCACCGTCATGGATCTCCCCGGGCTCAAGTAAAAAAGCATCGCCCGGCTGGCTACGGTGGCGTTCACGGCGACAGTGGAACTGCTGGGTGCCGGAAAGGGTTATTCCGACCAGATAGCTATCATGCCAGTGGGGATCAAAGGCATGTCCTTCGAAATGCGCCTTAATTGTCTCAATACCTGTTTCTGCATGCTGACGCAGCTCAAGCCAGTCGTTTGCCATACTGCCCTCCTCTTACCGTCAGCATTGTCACATCTTGCCTGAACTGTCTGGAAGATTTGTGCAATTCCAGGGCACAAACGGACAGATTGCCGCAAACTTAAGCAGTTGAACAGCTTTTCCCGAAATAATGTTGACGATCGCGCGCGATTGCGGTTTAATGCGCTCCGTTGCCCGGATAGCTCAGTCGGTAGAGCAGGGGATTGAAAATCCCCGTGTCCTTGGTTCGATTCCGAGTCCGGGCACCACTATTTAAAGAACCCAGCCTACGGCTGGGTTTTTGCTTTTCTGTATCCGCTACGCATTGAATTTTCCCTTCTGTCAGGTAATAGTGATTTTTTCCCCTGACAATGAAAATGATATGACCTTATCTGCTTTAAAAGTCGGGTCACTGCTCCTGCTGTTGATCCTGTTTTATACCGGCCTGTTCACGAGCGATCGCATCACCTGGCTGATGGAGGTGACGCCCGTCATTATCATCATCCCACTTCTGCTTGCCACGCACCGGCGATACCCCCTGACTCCCCTTCTCTATACCTTGATTTTCTTCCACGCCATCATTCTGATGGTTGGTGGTATGTACACCTATGCAAAGGTTCCGGTTGGTTTTGAGGTTCAGGAGATGCTCGGGCTTAGCCGAAATCCGTATGACAAGCTCGGTCACTTCTTCCAGGGGCTGGTTCCCGCACTGGCAGCGCGAGAAATTCTGCTGCGCGGTGGGTATGTTCGTGGACATAAGATGACGGGATTTCTGGTGTGCTGTGTTGCTCTGGCCATTAGCGCCACCTATGAACTCATTGAGTGGTGGGCAGCTTTGGCAATGGGACAGGGTGCGGATGATTTTCTGGGGACGCAGGGCGATCCATGGGATACCCAGTCAGATATGTTTTGCGCGCTGCTTGGTGCGTTAACGACGGTGCTGATCCTTGGGCGTTTCCATCAGCGGCAATTGCTTCGTTTGAATGTTTGTCAGGGATAGTACGCTCTGAGTTGCCGGGTGGCGGCTTCGCCTTGCCCGGCCTGCCGTTTTTCGACGTACAAACGCAAAAAGGCCATCCTTCCGGATGGCCTCTTCACTTGTTTGATGCCTGGCAGTTCCCTACTCTCACATGGGGAGACCCCACACTACCATCGGCGCTACGGCGTTTCACTTCTGAGTTCGGCATGGGGTCAGGTGGGACCACCGCGCTAAAGCCGCCAGGCAAATTCTGTTAATCTGTATCAGGCTGAAAATCGTGTCTGTCTCTTCGCCAAAACACCTTCGGCGTTGTAAGGTTAAGCCTCACGGTTCATTAGTATCGGTTAGCTCAACGCATCGCT
>NZ_JBMKGW010000011.1:0-181915 GCF_049237125.1 Enterobacter cloacae complex sp. GYL001
GCACGGCCTTCGTCCAGCAGTTTGCGGAACATTTCAACGCCAGTACAGGTAGACTTCGCAGTCTCTTTGATACCAACGATTTCAACTTCTTCACCCACTTTGATGATACCGCGCTCTACACGACCGGTAACAACGGTACCACGACCAGAGATGGAGAATACGTCTTCGATTGGCAGCAGGAATGGCTTGTCAATCGCACGCTCTGGTTCTGGGATGTAAGAATCCAGGAAGCCAGCCAGTTCGATGATTTTCGCTTCCCACTCTGCGTCGCCTTCCAGCGCTTTCAGCGCGGAACCACGAACGATTGGAGTGTCGTCGCCTGGGAAATCGTACTGAGACAGCAGTTCACGAACTTCCATCTCTACCAGTTCCAGCAGCTCTTCGTCATCAACCATGTCGCATTTGTTCAGGAACACGATGATGTAAGGAACGCCTACCTGACGACCCAGCAGGATGTGCTCACGAGTCTGAGGCATAGGGCCGTCAGTCGCAGCAACAACCAGGATCGCGCCGTCCATCTGCGCAGCACCGGTGATCATGTTTTTAACATAGTCGGCGTGGCCTGGGCAGTCTACGTGTGCGTAGTGGCGAGTCGGGGTGTCATACTCAACGTGAGAGGTGTTGATGGTGATACCACGAGCTTTTTCTTCTGGTGCGTTATCGATCTGGTCGAAAGCACGAGCAGCACCGCCGTAGGTTTTAGCCAGTACGGTAGTGATTGCAGCGGTCAGCGTTGTTTTACCATGGTCAACGTGGCCGATAGTACCGACGTTAACGTGCGGTTTTGTACGTTCAAACTTTTCTTTAGACATCGATTGTCCCTCTAAGACACGGATAAATCGGTGATATCACCACATCAACCAGGCGAAAATGCCTGAACTGTTGAATACATTTACATTGAAACAGAGAGAAAGGGAGGGAGAAGTGAAGTGGTGCTGATACCCAGAGTCGAACTGGGGACCTCACCCTTACCAAGGGTGCGCTCTACCAACTGAGCCATATCAGCACGTATTGGAGCGGGCAGCGGGAATCGAACCCGCATCATCAGCTTGGAAGGCTGAGGTAATAGCCATTATACGATGCCCGCATCCTGAAACTCGGCTACCCAGTTCTTTCTGTAACAAAAAAAGAGATTTCTCTCTTTTCTGTTCGAGCTGGTCAATTTTTCTAACCAGCTCCGGCGGCGTTGACGCTGCCAGAAAGTGGTGGTGGGGGAAGGATTCGAACCTTCGAAGTCTGTGACGGCAGATTTACAGTCTGCTCCCTTTGGCCGCTCGGGAACCCCACCGGACTTGATGGTGCCGACTACCGGAATCGAACTGGTGACCTACTGATTACAAGTCAGTTGCTCTACCTACTGAGCTAAGTCGGCATCAAGTAGCGCGCATTCTATGGAGACCTGCGCAGTCATGCAACTAAAAAATTGCATAAAACGTTCTTTCGCTCACATTTTATTCGAAACCAGGGCTAACCGCTGTAAATTCATCCGCTCACGGTTAAAAATTCAACATGAACGCCTGATTTCGGCACGCTATAGCCCCAGGTGATGCCTGCCCGGTTAAGCATCGCTTTCCCATATTTTTTCTTATTATTCCTCTCATCTGATGTTAACCTCCTGCCCATTGTCCAAAATTAACTATGTGATGAGCCCGCACCCGCCGTTTCGTGATGGTTCACAGAAGCATGCTTATGAGCAAAAAAGAGCAAACGTTAATGACGCCCTATCTTCAGTTTAACCGTAGCCAGTGGGCAGCCCTGCGTGACTCCGTCCCTATGACACTGACGGAAGGTGAAATCGCACGGCTAAAAGGGATAAACGAAGATCTCTCCCTGGAAGAGGTGGCAGAAATCTATCTCCCCCTTTCTCGCTTGCTTAACTTCTATATCAGCTCCAATTTGCGTCGTCAGGCCGTACTGGAACAGTTCCTCGGCACGAACGGTCAACGTATTCCTTATATCATCAGTATTGCGGGCAGCGTGGCAGTGGGTAAAAGTACCACCGCGCGCGTGCTACAGGCGCTGCTGAGCCGCTGGCCGGAACACCGCAGCGTGGAGCTGATCACCACCGACGGCTTCCTGCATCCCAACGAGGTGTTGAAAGAACGCGGCCTGATGAAAAAGAAGGGCTTCCCGCTCTCTTATGATATGCACCGCCTGGTAAAGTTTGTTTCAGATCTAAAATCGGGCGTACCTCACGTTACCGCGCCGGTTTACTCGCATCTGATCTACGACCGCATCCCGGATGGCGACAAAACGGTTGTGCAGCCCGACATCCTGATTCTGGAAGGCTTAAACGTCCTGCAAAGTGGGATGGATTATCCTCACGATCCGCATCATGTGTTTGTCTCTGACTTTGTCGATTTCTCAATTTATGTCGATGCGCCGGAAGATCTGCTGCAACGCTGGTATATCAACCGCTTCCTGAAGTTCCGCGAAGGCGCGTTCACCGACCCGGATTCCTACTTCCACAACTACGCCCAGCTCTCTGAAGAAGAGGCTATCAGCGTGGCGACCGGGCTGTGGAATGAGATCAACTACGTCAACCTCAAAGAGAACATCCTGCCGACGCGCGAACGCGCAAGCCTGATCCTCACCAAGAGTGAGAAACACGCCGTTGACCAGATTCGTTTACGGAAGTAGACCTCAGACGTAAAAAAACCGGCTTATCGCCGGTTTTTTTCTTTATGCCTGCGGCTTTTCGCCGTTTTCATCCTGATCGACCGCGAAGCAGGCCACCAGCTGTCCGCCATAATCCTTCAGTTGTGGCTGCAACTGCGTGCACGGGCCGAAGCGGCGACGGCAGCGGGCGTTGAACGCACATCCCGGCGGCGGGTTAAGCGGGCTTGGCAACTCGCCGGTCAGCTTAATGCGCTCCCGGCGGTCATCCGGGTTCAGTCTCGGCGTTGCAGACAGCAACGCCTGCGTATACGGATGACGCGGGTTAGTAAAGATCTGATCTTTCGTCCCCTTCTCCACGCAGCGTCCCAGATACATCACCATCACCTCATCGGCAATGTGCTCAACCACGGACAGGTCATGGGAGATGAAGACGTACGACAGTCCCAGATCCTGCTGTAAATCCATCATCAGGTTAAGCACCTGCGCGCGAACGGACACGTCAAGCGCTGAGACCGGCTCATCGGCAATCACCACGTCCGGGTCAAGCATCAGCCCACGGGCGATGGCAATACGCTGACGCTGACCGCCAGAGAACATATGCGGGTAGCGATCGTAATGCTCGGTTTTAAGCCCCACCTTCGCCATCATCGCCAGCGCTTTTTCACGACGCTGCTCTTTGCTCAGATTGCTGTTAATCAGCAGCGGCTCTTCCAGAATCTGCCCCACTTTTTTACGCGGGTTTAAAGAACCGTACGGGTTCTGGAACACAATCTGGATTTTCTGGCGACGCAGCTTCTGCGCCTGCGGATCGTGCTTGAGAAGATCCTGGCCCTGATAGTAAAGCTCGCCGCCGGTTGGCGTTTCGATCATCGTCAGCAGACGGCCCAGCGTGGATTTTCCACAGCCCGACTCCCCGACGACCGCCAGCGTTTTACCGCGTTCAAGGCTGAAGGAGACGCCGTCCAGCGCTTTTACCAGGCGCTCAGGGGCAAAAATCCCCTTCTTCACCGGGTAATGTTTTTTCAGGTCGATAGCCTGCAACAGCGGCTGTTGCGTGGTAGCCTCGTGCGTACTCATAGTGTTGGCCTCCCGGCATCATCGAGTGGGTAGTGGCATTTTGACTGCCGACCATCGGCCAGCAGATTCAGCTCTGGCTCCTCGGCGCGACATTTATCTGTCGCATACGGGCAGCGCGGATTCAGCAGGCAGCCCTGCGGACGGTCATATTTACCCGGAACCACACCCGGCAGTGACGCCAGACGCGCTTTGTCCTGGGCAAACTCCGGCAGCGCGCGCAGTAACGCCTGCGTATACGGGTGACGCGGAGCGCGGAAGATATCGTGCGAACTTCCGGTCTCCACCACCTGACCCGCGTACATCACGATGATTTTGTGTGCCGCTTCCGCCACCAGCGCCAGGTCGTGCGTAATCAGCACCAGCGCCATATTCTCTTTCTGCTGCAACTCCAGCAGCAGCTCGATGATTTGCGCCTGGATGGTTACGTCCAGCGCGGTAGTTGGTTCATCCGCAATCAGCAGTTTTGGTCGACAGGCAATCGCCATGGCGATCATCACGCGCTGGCTCATGCCGCCGGAAAGCTGATGCGGGTAAACGTCCAGACGCGATGCCGGGTCAGGTATCCCCACCAGGTTCAGCAGATCGATAGCACGCTGGCGACGGGTTTTCTTGTTGCCGCCCTGATGCACCTTAATGGCTTCCATAATCTGGAAACCGACGGTGTAGCATGGGTTCAGGCTGGTCATGGGGTCCTGGAAGATCATCGCCACTTCCGCGCCCACCAGCTGGCGGCGCTGTTTTTCGGAAATGCGCTTCAGATCCTGACCGTTGAACTCCAGATTTTCCGCCATCACGCGGCCGGGGTAGTCAATCAGCCCCATAATCGCCAGCGAACTCACTGACTTACCGGAGCCCGACTCTCCTACAATCCCGACCACTTCGCCCTGATTAACGCTGTAGCTGATGCGGTCCACGGCGCGAAACGGTGTGCCTTCGTCGCCAAAGTGCACGGATAATTTATCTACATTTAATAACGCCATCTCGTGCCTCTTACTGCTTCAGTTTGGGATCAAGTGCATCACGCAGACCGTCACCCATCAGGTTAAATGCCAGCACCGTCAGCAGAATCGCCAGACCTGGGAAGGTGACGACCCACCAGGCGCTTTGCGCGAACTGCAACACGTCGGAGAGCATGGTGCCCCACTCCGGTGTTGGCGGCTGCGCACCCATGCCAAGGAAGCCAAGAGCGGCCATATCAAGAATGGCGTTAGAGAAACCGAGCGACGCCTGAACAATCAGCGGCGCAAGGCAGTTTGGGAAGATATTGATAAACATCTGACGCATCGCACCGGCACCCGCCACGCGAGAGGCGGTAACGTAGTCGCGGTTCACTTCCACCAGCACCGCCGCACGGGTCAGACGCACGTAATGCGGTAGCGCAACAAACGTCAGCGCAAGCGCGGCGTTACCAATCGACGGACCAAAGATCGCCACCAGCACCAGCGCCAGCAGCAGGCTTGGCAATGCCAGCATAATGTCGACGACGCGCATGATGATGTTATCAACGATGCCGCCGAAATAGCCCGCCACGAGGCCGAGTACGATCCCCATGATCAGCGACAGTACGACAACGAGGCAGCCAACCAGCAGCGACAGGCGTGCGCCGTACATCAGGCGCGACAGCACATCGCGGCCCACATCGTCGGTGCCCAGCAGGTGCGTCAGGCTTCCGCCGTCCTGCCATGCAGGAGGCGCCAGCAGCGCATCGCGGAACTGATCAGCCGGGTTATACGGCGCAAGGACGTTCGCAAACACCGCAATCAGGATCATGATGGAAACATACACCAGCCCGACGACCGCGCCTTTGTTGCGCTTGAAGTAGTGCCAGAACTCCTGCATCGGCGTCATTGGCACCGGTGCGGTGACCACTTTATTTTGAGTAACTTGTGACATGATGGCCCCTTACTTCTTATGACGAATACGCGGGTTCACCACGCCGTACAGCAAATCGACCAGCAGGTTGACGAGGATAATCATCGTCGCGACCAGCAGTACACCGCCCTGCACAACCGGATAGTCACGGCGTTGCAGCGCATCAATCAGCCAGCGTCCAAGACCCGGCCAGGAGAAGATGGTTTCGGTCAGGATCGCCCCCGCCAGCAGCGTACCGACCTGCAAACCGATAACGGTCACCACCGGCAGCATAGCGTTACGCAGGGCATGAATGATGATGACGCGCATACGGGTCAGGCCTTTAGCGCGGGCAGTACGAATATAATCCTCGCCCAGCACTTCCAGCATGGAGGAACGGGTCATACGCACGATCACCGCCAGAGGGATGGTGCCCAGCACCATTGCAGGCAGGATCATGTGCGCAACCGCATCAATGAAGTTGCCCTCTTCGCCCCAGATCGCCGTATCAATCAGCATAAAGCCGGTTAACGGGTTGGTGTCGTCAAGGAAAACCATGTCGCTGACGCGTCCGGAGACCGGCGTCAGGTTCCACTGCACCGAGACCAGCATGATCAGCATCATGCCCCACCAGAAGATAGGCATGGAGTAGCCGGTCAGTGCCAGGCCAACAGCGGTGTGGTCGAAAATAGAGCCACGCTTAACGGCAGCCAGTACGCCAACGGGGATCCCTACCGCGGTCGCGAAGATCATGGCGCAGATACCGAGTTCCAGCGTCGCTTTAAAGCGCGGTACGAACTCGTCCCACACCGGAAGACGGCTTTTCAGTGAAATCCCTAAATCGCCGTGCAACACACCCCAGATATAGTGGAGATACTGCTGCCACATCGGCTTATCAAGGCCGAGTTCAGCCAGCAGTTGCGCATGACGTTCAGGGGAGATACCACGCTCACCTGCCATAATCATTACCGGGTCACCCGGGATCATATGGACGAAGGCAAAAGTGAGAAGGGTGATACCGATAAACGTCGGGATAACCAGTCCCAGACGTCGGAGGATGAACTGCAACATAACCCGGATTCTCTCTGATGACGCACGCCCAGTGGCGTGACGTCTGTATTGCTCACAAATCTTATTCCCTCCCCTTTTAGAGAGGGAATAAAGCACTGCTGCCGGGTGGCGCTACGCTTACCCGGCCTACATACCGTAGGCCAGTGCAAGCGCAGCGCCGCCTGGCGTTGCTTTTAATTATTCAACAGACACGTTTTCGAAGTGGTGTTTGCCCAGTGGATCAACCACGTAGCCCTTCACTTCTTTACGCACTGGCTCGTACACGGTGGAGTGAGCAACAATCAGCGCCGGAGCCTGATCGTGCATGACAACCTGAGCTTGCTTGTACAGTTCGATACGTTTGTTGTGATCGTCGGTCGCACGCGCCGGCTGGATCAGATCTTCAAACGGCTTGTAGCACCAGCGAGAGTAGTTGGAACCGTCTTTCGCTGCCGCACAGCTGAACAGGGTCGCGAAGAAGTTGTCCGGATCCCCGTTGTCGCCGGTCCAGCCCATCATGACCGCCTGGTGTTCGCCCGCTTTAGCGCGCTTCAGGTACTCGCCCCACTCGTAGGTTACAATTTTGGCCTGTACGCCAATCTTCGCCCAGTCAGCCTGAACCATTTCCGCCATACGACGTGCGTTCGGGTTGTAAGGACGCTGTACCGGCATCGCCCACAGCTCGACGGTGAAGCCTTTGTCCTGGCCCGCTTCTTTCAGCAGCGCTTTCGCTTTCTCAGGATCGTAGGTGTAGTCCTTAATGTCGTCGTTATAACCCCACATGGTTGGTGGGATCAGGTTCTTGGCCGCAACGCCCGCGCCCTGGTAAACGGCTTTGATGATCGCTTCTTTGTTCACCGCGTAAGTCAGCGCCTGACGCACTTTCACGTCATCGAACGGTTTCTTCTCGGTGTTGAAGGAGAGATAACCCACGTTCAGGCCCGCCTGCTCCAGCAGGTTGATATTTTTGTCCTGCTTCATGCGCGCGATGTCAGCCGGGTTTGGATACGGCATCACCTGACATTCGTTTTTCTGCAATTTTGCGTAACGCACGGATGCGTCAGGCGTGATGGAGAAGACCAGACGGTCGATCTGCGGCTTGGTGCCCCAGTAGCCCGGGAAGGCTTTATACAGAATACGGGAATCTTTCTGGTACTGAAGCAGCTGGAACGGGCCGGTACCGATTGGGTTCAGGTCCACTTTTTCCGGCGTGCCGGCTTTCAGCATGTTGTCCGCGTACTCTTTAGAGAGAATCGAGGCGAAGTCCATCGCCAGGTCAGCCAGGAATGGCGCTTCCGGACGCGTCAGCACAAATTGAACGGTTTTATCGTCCACTTTTTTCACTTCAGCGATCAGGTCTGGCAGACCCATCCCTTCGAAGTATTCATAGCTGCCGCCAGACACTTTATGGTACGGGTTCTGGGCATTTTTCTGACGGTCGAAGGAGAACACAACGTCGTCGGCGTTAAAGTCGCGCGTAGGTTTAAATTCTTTGCTGTCCTGCCACTTCACGCCCTGGCGCAGGTGGAAGGTATAGGTTTTACCGTCTTCGCTGACATCCCACTTTTCAGCCAGGCCAGGAATTACTTCCGTGGTGCCGGTTTTAAATTCAACCAGACGGTTATAGATCGGTACAGAGCTTGCGTCGTAAGTCGTACCAGAGGTAAAGAGCTGTGGGTTAAAGCCTTCCGGAGAGCCTTCAGAACAGTAAACCAGGGTTTTTGCCTGTACGCTTGCTGCAACGGTCATGGCCACCAGGCTCAGACCAAGCTTCAGCATCCCTGACTTCTTCAAGGAAATACTCATTATTGTGCTCCAATGTGATGTTTTGCTTTGTTGTGTTACGCCGCCTGACCTTTATTTATTTTTTACCCGGTCCGGTCGGTGATGCCCGAAGGCGTTAAAAGGGATAGAGAATCCTTTCAGAAGAGCGTTTGAGTTGCAGCGCAGATCCTCCCTGAAATGCCCCTCGTGCCCTACAATCTGTCAACAGAATGTGAAAACGTCAATACAGGTGGCGGGGATTTACGTGGAGTGTGAGAAACCGCAAACAAAGATTAAAAAAACCCTGACCGTGAGTTTTCAGCAGAGAAATTTATGCTACTCGCCATGATGCAGCACAATTATCTTCATATTTCGCAACACTCAGTGATTAAGTTTTATTCAGAATGGGTGAATTTTCTTACAGAATGGTGATTATCTGAGCACTAAATACCGCGAACGTTAAAACGCACAGCGAAAAATGCTGAGGTTATCCATAAGCAACGCGAAAAAAGATCAAACTATATATAAAAAAATACAATGGATTATGTCACAAAACCGCAAGCAGGCAGGGGGAAGCAGGGCTAAGGGGTATTTTGAGGACTCGTGCGGGGTAACGCGTTAATGCAAAAAGGGCTAACCTTGCGGTTAGCCCTTTTTAGAATGTGGTCGGCGAGAGAGGATTCGAACCTCCGACCCACTGGTCCCAAACCAGTTGCGCTACCAAGCTGCGCTACTCGCCGAATGCGGAGCGCATCTTACTGCTGAGGTGCGCCCCCGTCAATCCCTTATTTTCAAAAAGCCATTCAACTGGCGATATTCTCGCCAGACCAGCTACTGCGCGGCTTTTGTGGTGTTATCAGGGAGTTTACACCAGTTGTTGTTTTCGTTAATCCCACCGTTCGGTGAGGTATAGCCGAGACAACCCATAATGGTGTCGTACAGCTCAACGTGACGGCGCGGTACCTTGATCTCTGCCTGCTGTTTCAGATGGGCAAACATTTTGGCTTTGTCCGGGTTTTCCAGGTACTTATCCGACATCCACATGATCATCGGCACGCGGAACTGCTCAGGCGGGGCCAGCTTACGCGGCGTGCCGTGTAAATGCTCTTTCTCGTTGATGGACTCGCCGTGGTCGGCCGCGTAAATCACAATCGCTTTCTTATCGCGAAGCTGGTCGATCACCCGGCTGAGGAAGGTATCCACATACAGAATCGAGTTATCATAGGCATTGATCAGCTCCTGCTTGCTACAGTTCTTGTTAATGCCGACGCACTCAGGCGTCCATTTGGCGAAATCGCGCGTGTAACGCTGATAGTAGCTGTAGTGTGAACCTTTGGTATGCAGAACAATAAGGTGCTTACCCTGCGGATGGTTTTTCAGCGACTGTTCCATCTCAGAGAGCAGCAGCATATCATCAACGTTCTTTCCGCGGTTACGCGGCTCGGCGCCAATCTGCTCGCGGTAGGCGATGTTATCCGCCATGGTGTTGGTGTAGAACCACATCTCACTTTGCATGGCGAACAGATCGGAGCTAAATCCAAGCTGCTTCAGAACAGCAAACACGTTTTGCTCTTTGAGAGTGCGCTGAGGATTATCACTCGCACCGCCCTCACGAACAAACATACAGCGCAACGAAAGCTTCGTGGCGGTATCGCAGGAGTAGCCGCGGTATGCCACCAGGTTCTTTTCCTGCGCCAGTTTCGGGGTGGTATCGCGGTCATAACCGAGAATACCCATATGATCCCAGCGCGTCGTTTCTCCGATAACGAAGACCACGTAAGTATCATCCAGTCCGTCAGCCGGAGCCTGGTAGGTGAACTTTTTGGTCGGGTTAATCAGCGATTTCACATCGCTGGATTCGTCCGCCTGAGCCCAGGCATAGAGACCTAACGCCGACAGCCAGTTAGACGGCAGATACGAGTTAGCCACCACGCCGCCGTAGCTTGGCATATCTACGCCTGTCGCTTTTTCGATCCGCTTTTGCTGTTTTTCCATCAGGCGAATAGGCGCCCATACCAGCAGACCCGCCAGAAGAACGACGGCGACGTTGCGGATGCGTTGCCCACGGGTACGCAGCTGGCGTAACAGGGTATAGCGACAGGTATTACTCCAGATAAAGAAGAGCGGGATCAGGCAGGTCAAAATCGTCCACATGATGAACCCTTGCCCCACCACCTCTTTCGAGAGGTCGATGTCCGTGGTCATCACCGAGGCCACAATACCGTAGCCAATGACCACATTCATGAATGTCATGTAATAGCTTGCGGCGGCAGAGATAATCACCACCAGCGAGGCCAGAACCTGCCATGTAAGTCTGCCAAAAAGCGAGAGCAGACGTAGCAGGAAGAAGGTTGCCAGAATTGAGCCAAACACTTCAATCGCGGCGAAAATCCCGTTTCTTACGGTGAGGTGTTCAAAATAACCTTCCACTCTTCTGAACAGCACCGCGCCATTCAGAAACAAACCGATATAGACAGCCAGCATCAGACACAATCTTTGCTGGGTAAGAGACCTGATATATTTCATGCAAACAACCCTGGGGGAAGGGGTATAAAGACCCGCCGAATCTCATTGAGAAAGCAGACAGAGTAAGTAGATGCGAGATAAACCGTTATCAGAAACGTCTACAAGCGCGATAAGTAGACCACAGCGAGGAAGAAAAGTGGCAGCAGAGAATGTGAATCGATGAAAATTTTTACAAAATAACAAGTCCGGAAGTGATATTGCGATAAAAAAAGAGGCCCTGCGGCCCCTTTTTATCGAATCATGCATGCGCTTCTTTATAGACCTCGCGCTGCGGCTGACGAATCGTGGTGGACAGCGCCAGTGAAATAATCAGCAAGGCAAATATCACGCAGAATGTCACGTAGAAGCCACCAAACAGCGAGGCAATCAGCGATCCGCAAATACTGCCGATACCGAAGCCGAGATAAATCACACCGTAGTTTTTCGCCAGATTGTTCAGCCCGAAGAACTCGCTCACCAGCGACGGGAAGACGGTAATGGTACCGCCAAAGTTAAAGGCTACGCAGGCTATCGCCGCAAAGAATGTCGCTTCGTTCAGCGGTGCAAACAGCAGCGCCGCCATGCCCACCAGAGAGATGACCTGCCCCAGCGTAATCACGCGGATGCGGGCGATTTTGTCAGACAGGATACCCAGTACCAGACGACCCGAGAGGTTAGCGATGGAGATGACCGTTACCGCGTTCGCCGCCGTCGCCGCGTCCAGTTTCACCATTCCCTGCGCGATATCTTTCGCCACGCCGATGACATACAGACCGCTCATGCAGGCCGTCAGGAACATCACCGCCAGCATCCAGTACTGCGGTTTACGCATGGACTGTGCAAGGGTGAAATCATTCTCCACCACACCGTTAACGGTTTTCACTTCCTGCTGCGGCGCGTCTTTCATCAGCGTTGCGCCGAAGAGGATCATCACCAGCACAATCACGCCCCAGATCATAAAGGTTTTCTCAAGCCCCACCGAGGTCAGCAGATGCGCATCGATGAATTTGAAGCCAAGGCTGCCCAGGCCATATGAACCAATGGCAAACGCGGAGATAAGCCCTTTACGCTCCGGGAACCACTTCACGCAGTTAGACAGCGTCAGCAGGTAACCTGCGCCGTCCGCCAGCCCCACCAGCACCCCGGCGCTCAGCCACAGCATCATCAGGTTGTCGGAATATGCCGTCAGGAAGAAGCCCACGCCCAGCAAGATCCCGGAGGCCATGGTTACACGCTTCACGCCGAAGCGCTCCTGAAGTTTGCCCGCCACGGAAGAGGAAATTGCTAACCCAAGACTCAGCAAGCCGAAGGAGAACGCCACCTGGCTTATCGGCGCGCCGATCTTATCAGACAGGGCGCTGTTAAACAGGCTCCAGGTATAGACCGATCCCAGTGCGAACTGGGTAACGATGGTGCCGAATAGCGTCAGCCAACGCGTGCGGTTATAAGTTGATGTGTTCATGGCAGTGTCCTGCAAGATAAATTAAGGAAATTCGCTGAGGACACGATAAACAAAACCCCATAACACCAGGGGTAAAACGGCATGAAATGCAGGAGAAACGGAATGAAATGCCTGGAAGCGGGAATGAATGACCTTGCCGGAGAAGAAAAAGCTCAAAGGTGAGCGATCACTATCGCTACAGTCCCTGCCGTTATTGTATTAAATATGTTACCGCAGCGTTTAAAAAAGTGACAACCCTTTAAAATTTGGCGCTCAATCCCAGCGTATATAAATATTCTTCTTCAGTTTGCTGGTTATAGCTGATCTTCGCCCAGGGGTGTAAATCACCATACTGCGTATCGACACGCCACCCCAATGAGTTCACGCTGGCATGCCAGAGTGGATCGGTAAGCGACTGCGTGGTGGTTGTATCCTCAAACGCATTCACTGGTGCGGAGGGAGCGCCATCAGTGCGCCACGCCATTACGGGCCCGGTGGTGAAATGTCCCGCCACGGGAAAATTCCAGCCAACGCTCAGAACGGTTTCCGCATCTGAACCGGATGGGTCGTTCAGGGTAAACCCCGCAGCATTCTGCGTGCGGTTAATACGCTCCGCGAGAATATCTTCATAACGAGGTTGGTGATCGGCGTCCCATGTATAGCGTTCCATCGTATTACTTTGAGCATCTGAAACGATATATTCCTGTTGCCACGCAAAAGCGGTGTTACAAAAAAGCAGGCAGACTGAAACACCCACCAGGCCAGAAGCAGCATGGCGACCACTGATTTTTTTTATCATCATCAAAGCGACTCCAGAAAGAGCCGAGTTCGGCGATATATGTCATTGTTCGAAGAGGTATTAGGGCGTATAGCCCTGTATTAACTATTGTCTCTTTAGCAGACACGTCAAGCCGGGCAGATTGAAATTTTTGCGTTTACCGTATCAGGAAGGGAGATGACCTATGCAACGTTGCGGCTGGGTAAGCCAGGATCAGCTTTATATCGATTATCACGACAAGGAATGGGGCGTACCGGAAACCGACGGTAAAAAACTGTTTGAAATGATTTGCCTTGAAGGCCAGCAGGCCGGACTGTCGTGGATCACCGTTCTGAAAAAGCGTGAGAACTATCGCAAAGCCTTCCACCAGTTCGATCCGGCTGCGGTTGCCGCCATGACCGACGACGACGTGGAAAGGCTGGTTCTGGATACCGGTATCATCCGCCATCGCGGTAAAATTCAGGCCATTATTGGTAACGCGCGTGCTTATCTGGCGATGGAGCAAAACGGCGAACCCTTCTCAGCATTCGTCTGGTCGTTTGTGGATAACGAGCCGAAGGTGACGCAGGCCGCCACGCTTGCAGAGATCCCAACGTCGACCCCCGCCTCAGATGCCCTGTCGAAAGCGCTGAAAAAACGCGGCTTTAAGTTTGTGGGCACCACCATCTGTTACTCCTTTATGCAGGCCTGCGGGCTGGTCAATGACCACATTACGGGCTGCTTCTGCCATCCGGAGGGCCACCATGATCCGCAAATGGCAAAGTGAGGACACCGCTCCGCTTTTGAGTCTGTGGCTGGAGAGCACCACCGAGGCGCATCCGTTTATCGACGCAAGTTACTGGCAAGCGAATGAAGCGGTAGTGCGGGATGAATACCTTCCCGCCGCCGAGACCTGGGTCTGGGAAGAAAACGGTACCCTGTGCGGTTTTATCAGCGTCATGCAGTTCCAGTTCGTGGGGGCGTTGTTTATCGCCCCGGCGTTCATCGGAAAGGGGATCGGGCGTGCGCTGCTGAACCACGTTCAGCAGCACTATCCGTATTTAAGTCTGGAGGTGTATCAGAAAAACGTGCGGGCGGTGAATTTCTATCATGCTCAGGGTTTTCGCATCGAAGACAGCGCCTGGCAGGATGATACCCAACACCCGACGTGGATCATGAGCTGGCAGGCGGATCAAACGCCGTAAGGGTAAGCGCCGGCCCCTCATATTTCTCCACCCATGCCAGCGCCGTATTCCCCGCGCAGCCATTCCCCAGCTTCGAGCTGGGGAGATCTTTGGTCAGCACGTTTACGGCGCCGTTCTTACAAATACCGCCCTCGTCCAGCGCCAGATCCGGCCATGCGCCCTGATGAATGCAGAAAACGCCAGGGCGGATCCCGTCACTCACCACGGCGCCTGCCAGCACCTGCCCGCGCGCGTTCCAGACCCGAACGAGGTCGCCGTGGTTAATCCCCCGCGCCTTTGCGTCATCGCTGTTCAGCGCAATCGGCTCACGACCCGCCACCGCATACTGCTCGCGCAAAGCCGAATAGTTGAGCTGGCTGTGCAGACGATGGGCGGGATGGGCAGACAGCAGCTGAAGCTGCCCCGGCTGCGCATTGCCATGCCATTCGTCCGGCTCCAGCCACGCCGGATGTGGCGGACAGTCCGCGTAGCCAAAGCTGGCGATGCGTTCGCTGTAGATCACAATCTTCCCGCTTTCGGTTTTTAGCGGGTGATTCTCCGGATCGCGACGGAAGTCAGCAAAGCGCACAAACCGCGCATTCTGCTCGCTTTCCGGCATTTCGAAGAGTTGATTCGCCTCCCAGAACTCAGCGAATGGCGGCAGCGTCACGCCCTGCGCAGCCCCGCGCTGGCTGGCAATCTGGTAAAACGTTTCCAGCCATTGCAGATCGGTTTTGCCCTCGGTGAAACGCTCCCGACTGCCCGCTTCCCACATTTCACTCAGGTCGGCAAAGACATCAAAATCATCCCGCGCTTCATCCCGGGGAGCCACGACGCGCTTCATCGGCACCATATGCTGATTGCTGTAATCCCCCGTCATGGTGAGATCGTTACGCTCGAACGAGGTCGTGGCGGGCAAAACGATATCGGCATGTTTCGCTGACGCGGTCCAGAAGCACTCCGAGATCACCACCAGCTCCGGTTTCTGCCAGGCGCGGATCAGGCGGTTAGTATCCTGGTGATGGGTGAAGTTGGCCCCACCCGCCCACCAGACAAACTTAATATCCGGGAAATGCCGATCCTGGCCGTTGTGCTGATAAAACCCGCCTGGGTTCTCCAGGGCTTCAACAATGCGTGCCACCGGAATTTTATCTACCGCGTCCACGCCACCCTGCACCGAGCCCTGCATGGAGGCCAGCACCGCGGCTTTTCGCGTCGGGTTGCCGCCGTTAGCAAAGTGATAGGAAAGCCCAAAACCGCCGCCGGGTGTGCCAATCTGCCCGAGCATCGCGGCGAGCGTCACCAGCATCCAGTGCTTCTGCTCGCCAAACTGCTGGCGCTGCATCCCCCAGCCGGACATGAGCATCGTGACACGGCTATGGAATAACGTCGCCAGTTCGCGGATTTTAACGGCATCAACGCCGCAAATCGCCGCAGCCCACTCTGCGGTTTTGGCGATACCGTCGGTTTGTCCCGTCAGGTAGTCGGCAAATTTATCGAAGCCCGTGGTGCAGCGCGCCAGAAATTCCGTATCGTGCCAGCCGTTCTCCACCAGGGTGTGGGCGATGCCCAGCATCATCGCCACGTCGGTGCCCATATGCGGCGCGATCCACTCGGCGCTGTCGCCGAAGAAATCCAGCGTTTCAGAACGCATCGGATCGATACAGATGATGCGCTTGCCGCTTTTGCGCAGCGCATCAAAGTAGGAAACGCCCTGCTCGTCGGACGCATTCCAGGCAATTTTCAGGGTATTGAGCGGGTTGGCGCTCCAGAGCACCACCACCTCCGCATGCTCCAGCACCAGCGGCCAGCTGGTCTGCTGCTGATAAACCTCATTCCCGCCCACGACATACGGCATGATTGCCTGCGCCGCGCCGGTCGAGTAATCGCCCAGATGGCCGGTGTATCCTCCGGCCAGGCTCATATAGCGTTGCAGCAGGGTTGCGGCCTTATGCAGCACGCCGTTCGAGCGCCAGCCATAGGAGCCGGCAAAAATGGACGACGGGCCATAGCTGTCGCGAATGCGTTTATGCTGGGTATGGATCAGCGCCAGCGCGTCGTCCCAGCTCACGCGTACGAACTCATCCTGCCCACGAATACCCTGCGGCTTATCCGGTGACGCCAGAAAGCCTTTACGCACCATCGGCCAGCGGACGCGGGTTTTACTGTGTACCTGATCGCGAACGACGGTCTGTAAAGAGTTGAGATGGCGCGAAGGCAAAGCCCCGCGAGACGACAGCACAGTGTCGCCATCGGTTTCGACCAGCATCGGCCCCCAGTGGGCGGCGGTCAGAATGGTTTTTGTTGAGGTGCTCAAAGCGTGCGCTCCTGGTTGCGTGCAGGTGTTTCGGCCTTTCATTGAGGCAGTTTATCGTTTGTGACAAATTTCAGAGTTATACACTGAATTTTCTCCGTATCCGGACGTCATAATCCACTGCCACGTCCATCGTGGCAAAGAATAAAAAGGATTAAGGAAATAAGATGAAAAAACGCGTACTCGTTATTGCCGCTCTGGTGAGCGGCGCACTGGCTGTTTCTGGCTGCACAACCAACCCTTACACCGGTGAACGCGAAGCGGGCAAATCCGGCATTGGCGCGGGTATTGGTTCCCTGGTGGGCGCTGGCGTTGGCGCACTCTCCTCCTCCAAGAAAGATCGCGGCAAAGGTGCACTGATTGGCGCAGCGGCAGGCGCAGCCCTGGGCGGCGGCGTGGGTTATTACATGGACGTGCAGGAAGCAAAACTGCGTGACAAAATGAAAGGTACGGGCGTGAGCGTGACGCGCAGCGGTGACAACATCATCCTGAACATGCCAAACAACGTGACCTTTGACAGCAGCAGCGCGACGCTGAAACCCGCAGGCGCGAACACCCTGACCGGCGTGGCCGCAGTGCTGAAAGAGTACAATAAAACTGCCGTGAACGTGATTGGCTACACCGACAGCACCGGCAGCCAGGATCTGAACATGCGTCTGTCCCAGCAGCGCGCCGATTCCGTGGCCAGCTCGCTGATCGCCCAGGGCGTAGAAGCGAACCGCATCCGCACCAGCGGCATGGGTCCGGCTAACCCGATCGCCAGCAACAGCACGGCGGAAGGCAAAGCGCAGAACCGCCGCGTTGAGATTACGTTAAGCCCGGTGCAGTAGTTAAAAGCAAAACGGCAACCCCGTTGCCGTTTTTAGTGTTTGCGCCCTCTCCCGTGGGAGAGGGTTGGGGTGAGGACATCAGACCGCAACCTCCGGTAAGCGCAGCGCCACCCGGTAAATTGCTTGATTCGCCAGATTTTCCCGCTAAGGTATTCTCACTAAATTCAGGGAAATCAGCGATGATCAAACCAACCCGGGCCACCATCAGCGACGTGGCGAAAGCCGCCAAAACCGGTAAAACCAGCATTTCACGCTACCTCAACGGCGAGAAACACCTGCTTTCCGATGCGCTGCTGGCGCGAATCGAACAGGCCATTGCCGATCTCGACTACCGTCCCAGCCTGATGGCGCGCGGCCTCAAGCGGGGACGCACCCGTCTGATTGGCCTCATCATCGCCGATATCACCAACCCCTACTCCGTAAACGTCCTCAGCGGCATCGAAGCGGCGTGCCGTGAGAAAGGCTTTACCCCGCTGGTCTGTAACACCAATAACGAGGTTGATCAGGAGCTGCATTACCTCGATCTGCTGCGCAGCTATCAGGTGGAAGGGATTGTGGTGAATGCCGTCGGGATGCGAGAAGAGGGGCTAAATCGCCTGCAACAATCCTCTCTGCCAATGGTGCTTATTGACCGAAAAATCCCGGAATTTGCCTGCGATGTGGTCGGGCTGGATAACACCCAGGCGGCTACCACCGCCACCGAGCACCTGATTGAACAGGGCTTCGAAGCCATTTTATTCCTGAGCGAACCGCTGGGCATGGTTAACACCCGCCGCGACCGCCTGGCTGCATTTCGTGCCACGCTGGCGCGATATCCCGGCGTGATCGCCGAGAATGCCGAAATCCCCCTGCATGAAGCCGGGCAGCTGGATAATACCCTGCGCCAGTTCCATACCCGCCATCGGGGTATGCGCAAGGCGGTGATCTCCGCGAACGGGGCGCTGACGCTTCAGGTTGCCCGCTCGCTTAAACGCATTGGCCTGCACTGGGGCAGCGACATCGGCTTACTCGGCTTTGATGAACTGGAGTGGGCAGAACTTGCTGGCGTAGGCATCACCACCCTCAAACAGCCCACCTGGCAGATCGGCTATGCCGCGGTTGAACAAGTGGTTCGCCGCATTGAAGGCGCCCGCGACGCCGTACGCGAGCAGGTTTTTTCCGGCGAGCTGATCGTTCGCGGCTCTACTGCCCGTTAATTCCCCCTTCGTGACAGCGATCATAAATTCAGCATCCCGATCTTTTCTTTGGAACCGGTTCCATCTAGCGTAATACTATCGATTACGCTCTGGAGTCAGGAAATGAGCAGGAAAATTATGGTGGTCACCGCCGCGTATGGTGCGGAACAGGTGCGACAGGCAGGCGGTCAACGGGCGATGCTTCCCGTTATTGCCGGCGCAGGGGCTGATGGCGTTGAAATCCGCCGCGAGCTCTTCAGCAACGACGAGTTAATGGCCCTGCCTGCGCTCGGCGAGTCCATTGAACTGCTGGGTTTACTGGCGTGCTACTCCGCCCCGGCCCCCCTGTTTATGCCCGATGGCACCCTCAACACAGATCTCCCGCGCTACCTTAGCGAAGCCAGCGCCCTGAACGCGCTGTGGCTTAAAGTCTCGCTGGGTCATTTCAGCGACAAACAGCCGCTTGAAGCCCTGCGCGCACTGCTGGATGAAAGCGGCATGACGCTGGTGGTGGAAAACGACCAGACCGACTGCGGGCAGCTCGCGCCGATGCAGCGCTTCAAAGCCGCCTGCCGGGTAATGGCGCTACCGGTCACACTGACGTTCGATATGGGCAACTGGCTGTGGGTTGGCGACTCCCCGGAAGAGGCTGCACGTCAGCTGGCTCCCGCCGTGAGCTATATTCATGTCAAGTCCGCAGTCCCGCATAAGGCGCAGTTCCGCGCCGTCGCGCCGGATCAGACCGATTCTCGCTGGCGGGATCTGCTCAATCAACTCCCTGCCGATGCGCCACGCGGTATCGAATTTCCGCTGGAAGGGACGGATCTCACCGCCGTCACCCGCCATTACGTCAACCTGCTGCGCGAGGAGTAAACCATGCACAAGACGCTGGATGTCATCACCATTGGCGAGGCCATGGCGATGTTTGTCGCCACCGAAACGGGCGAGCTGAGCGCAGTGGAGTACTTCATTAAACGCGTGGCAGGTGCCGAGCTGAATGTTGCTACCGGCCTTGCGCGGCTGGGGCTGAATGTCGGCTGGGTAAGCCGCATGGGAAATGACAGCTTTGGCCATTTTGTTCTCGACTCACTGAAAAAAGAGGGCATTGATGCCGCAGGCGTGACCCTCGACGGACGCTTTGCGACGGGCTTTCAGCTGAAATCTAAAGTTGAAAATGGAACCGATCCCATCGTGGAGTATTTCCGCAAAGGCTCAGCGGCAAGCCATCTCTCCGTGGATGATTATCACGCCGCGTATTTCTCCTCCGCGCGCCACCTGCACCTGAGCGGCGTGGCGGCGGCGCTCTCGACCAGCTCGTACGATTTACTGGATCACGCGGCTTCGGCAATGAAAGCACAGGGCAAAACGATCTCTTTCGATCCTAACCTGCGCCCGGTGCTGTGGAAAAGCGAAGCGGAGATGGCTGAGAAACTAAACCGACTGGCGTTTCAGGCGGACTGGGTTCTGCCGGGCATAAAAGAGGGAATGATCCTCACTGGCGAAAGCACGCCCGAAGGCATTGCTGATTTTTACCTCAAAAGAGGGGTAAAAGCCGTGGTGCTGAAAACCGGTGCCGACGGCGCATGGTTCAAAACTGCCGACGGTGAGCAAGGCGCTGTCGCTGCGGTAAAAGTCGACAACGTGGTCGATACCGTGGGCGCGGGCGATGGGTTTGCCGTCGGAGTCATCAGCGCCCTGCTGGAGGGCAAACCACTGTCGCAGGCCGTGGCGCGAGGCAACAAAATTGGTTCGCTGGCGATTCAGGTGCAGGGCGACAGCGAAGGATTACCAACACGAGCAGAGCTCGGCGTCTAAATTCCCTCTCCCTGTGGGAGAGGACCAGGGTGAGGGCAGCAATCCGCACCAGATAATTAAGCCACCGTGTACCCTACAGACAACGGCGGCAACAACCTCAACAACAGAGGCAAGCCTATGAACAGTTCGACCAATGCAGTAAAACGCTGGTGGTACATCATGCCAATCGTGTTTATCACGTACAGCCTGGCGTACCTGGATCGTGCCAACTTCAGTTTCGCATCCGCCGCCGGGATCAACGAAGACCTTGGGATCACCAAAGGGGTCTCCTCCCTGCTGGGTGCCCTCTTCTTCCTGGGTTATTTCTTCTTCCAGATCCCCGGCGCGATTTACGCTGAACGCCGCAGCGTGCGAAAGCTCATTTTCATCTGCCTGATCTTATGGGGTGCCTGTGCGTCGCTTACTGGCGTGGTGAATAACATACCTGCTCTGGCGGCCATTCGCTTTATTCTCGGCGTGGTTGAGGCGGCCGTCATGCCAGCAATGCTGATTTACATCAGCAACTGGTTCACAAAATCTGAGCGTTCACGTGCTAATACGTTCCTGATACTCGGTAACCCGGTCACCGTGCTGTGGATGTCGGTGGTTTCCGGCTACCTGATCCAGTCCTTCGGCTGGCGCGAGATGTTCATCATCGAAGGGGTTCCCGCGATTATCTGGGCCTTCTGCTGGTGGGTGCTGGTGAAAGATAAGCCAGCCCAGGCAAAATGGCTTTCAGAGGACGAAAAAGCCGCACTCCAGGCGCAGCTGGATAAAGAGCAGCAGGGGCTGAAAGCGGTGCGTAACTACGGTGAAGCCTTCCGCTCCCGGAACGTTATTCTGCTGTGCGCACAGTATTTTACCTGGAGTATTGGCGTGTACGGCTTTGTGCTGTGGCTGCCGTCGATTATCCGCAGCGGCGGTGAAAACCTTGGCATGGTGGAAGTGGGCTGGCTGTCATCGGTGCCTTACCTGGCTGCGACCATCGCGATGATTATCGTCTCCTGGGCATCGGACAAGCTGCAAAACCGTAAGCTGTTCGTCTGGCCACTGCTGCTGATCGCTGCTTTTGCCTTTATTGGCTCCTGGGCCGTAGGCGCGAACCACTTCTGGGCTTCGTATACGCTGCTGGTGATTGCGGGTGCGGCCATGTATGCCCCGTATGGTCCGTTCTTTGCCATCATCCCGGAAATGCTGCCGCGTAACGTCGCTGGGGGCGCGATGGCGCTGATTAACAGCATGGGCGCGCTGGGTTCGTTCTTTGGCTCGTGGTTTGTGGGCTATCTGAACGGCGCCACCGGCAGCCCATCGGCCTCTTACATCTTTATGGGGGTGGCGCTTTTTGCCTCGGTATGGCTTACTCTGATTGTTAAGCCTGCTAATAATCAACAGCTACCCGTCGGCGCACGCCACGCCTGAATCTTTTTAAAATCAACGGAGATTAGCATGAAGCCGTCCGTCATTTTGTACAAAGCACTGCCTGAAGACCTGCAAAAACGCCTGGAGGAACACTTTACCGTTACCCGGGTCAAGAACCTCAGCCCGGAAACCGTGGCACAGCACGCCGACGCGTTTGCCAGCGCCGAGGGCCTGCTGGGTTCGAGCGAAAAGGTGGATGCAGCGCTGCTGGAGAAAATGCCGAAGCTTCGTGCTACCTCAACCGTTTCGGTGGGATACGACAATTTCGACGTGGATGCGCTAAACGCGCGCAACATCCTGCTGATGCACACGCCGCATGCCCTGACGGAGACCGTCGCCGACACGCTGATGGCGCTGGTGCTCAGTACCGCGCGTCGCGTGGTGGAAGTGGCCGAGCGCGTGAAAGCGGGCGAATGGACGAAAAGCATTGGCCCGGACTGGTTCGGCGTGGACGTTCATGGCAAAACGCTGGGGATTGTTGGGATGGGGCGCATCGGTCTGGCACTGGCACAGCGCGCGCATTTCGGCTTCAACATGCCCATCCTGTATAACGCACGCCGTCACCACACTGAAGCTGAAGAACGTTTCAATGCCCGCTACTGCGAGCTTGATACGCTGTTGCGGGAAGCCGACTTTGTCTGCCTGATCCTGCCGCTGACGGATGAAACGCGTCATCTCATCGGCAAAGCGGCGTTTGAAAAGATGAAGAAATCGGCCATTTTCATCAACGCGGGTCGTGGTCCGGTGGTCGATGAGAAGGCGCTGATTGAGGCACTGCAAAACGGTGAGATCCACGCCGCTGGTCTGGACGTGTTTGAACAGGAGCCGCTGCCGGTAGATTCTCCGCTACTGACCATGCCGAACGTCGTCGCCCTGCCCCACATCGGCTCTGCCACTCATGAAACACGCTACAATATGGCGGCGACCGCCGTGGATAACCTGATTGCCGCGCTCGGCGGTAAAGTGGATAAGAACTGCGTTAACCCACAGATACAACAGTAGAAACGAAAAAACCCGCCAGAAGGCGGGTTTTTGAATTTTGTGCTACTGGGTTGGAAGCTTACAGGCTTACAACGTTACCAGCTGCTGGGCCTTTAGCGCCGCTTTCGATGGTGAAGGAAACTTTCTGACCTTCATCCAGAGATTTGTAGCCATCGTTCTGGATAGCAGAGAAGTGTACGAACACGTCTTTAGAGCCATCGTCAGGAGTGATGAAGCCGAAACCTTTATCAGCGTTGAACCATTTTACCAGACCAGTCATTTTAGCAGACATAGAAATTACCTTATTAACAAATATATTGTGCCTTCCGGCTTGATGGATTGCGTTACAGATTTTTAAGCGATGAAGGAAGGGTCACTACGAAGGGTATCTATGGATAACAATCTGGACTGCTTTACTAAACTGCTTTAGGTCTGTGTAACAAACCGACGAACATAGTTATACCGATGTGGTAGATGAATGACAAGCGTTATTTTCATCAAGCATAAAAAAAACCCCGCCGAAGCGGGGGTTTTTCTTATTCCGTAGCAGCGACCGCTGCGCTCCATGCCTGGCTAAAGGCCTGATGCTGGGACGCGAGCGGCCCGATCAGCGCGTTGTACTGGCTCGCCTGCTGGGAGGTCGGGAACTGGATACCGTTAGAGACGAAGCTCACCTGCGTACCTTGTTCACTAATAAAGTCACCCACCTGAACCAGCTGCTGAGTAAAGACCTGCGCCGCCGGGATCAGCGGTTGCAAGGCGTTTGACGGCTTGGTCACGACTTTCTCATACACCTGGTCATAGACCGGTTTGAGATCCTCGCCCTGCTTCAACGCGGAACGCGACGCATCAGCCTGCATTTTGGCATTTTGCAGCTGCTGGCTCAGTACCCCAAGTGCGCCATTTGACTGGCGCAGCGGTTCGCGCTGGGTCATATAATCCTGTGGAACGCGGATGGCATTCACGCTATCCACTACCGGGCGAATACCGGAATCCATCGCCTGGCTTACCTGCTGTGAATAGCCATACAGAATGGCGTAATCCGACACGAATGGACCAAACTGTTTTTTCTGATCCGCAGTCAGCGTTGGTAAACGCTCGCCGCTACGCATCACTGTATTCTGTAGAAAATCGATAAACGCTTTGCGCTGATCGCCTTCTTTATCGAAACACCCACTCAGGCTAACAACCATCAACAACGCCGCAATAGGCGCAAACCAGCGAGAGCAGGACTTTCCTGTCGCCATTTTATTACTCCTTTCACCCAAAAAGCGCACACCGGCACACGCGTGCCCAACGCTGACAAGGATAGTCCAGGTCAGCCTTGCAAGATAGAGTTTTCATGCAAAACGGGTATTCCCGTTTTTGTACTGACTATTTACAAAAAAATACCTGTGCATCCCTACATATGACTAATCAGGTAATTAGCATAACTATCCATATAGCTGAAACGCGTAAAGCGATCGTTATCGCACAATTAATCACAGCCGTGACGATCCTGTGTCTGGTTTAGGGACTATTCTTAACAGGCTCTCTGATGTTCATGATCCCGATGTGTGATTTATGAGGAGTTCTCAATGGAATTAAAAGATCCTGAGTTTGAGCTGCTGAGCAGCCTGGAACAGATTATTTTTAAAGATGTACCGCCGACGGTTACCCTGAATCAAAAGTCCAATCCTTTTAGTGAATTTGAGCGTTTACGCAAAGGATCGGGCCTGAAAACAGATGAATTCGCAAGAGCGATGGGTGTCAGCGTAGCGATGGTGCTGGAGTGGGAGTCAAAACGTGAAAAACCAACCCCAGCCGAGCTAAAGCTGATGCGCCTGATCCAGGCAAACCCTGACCTTCGCAAGCAGTTAGCCTGATAAAGTTTGTTTGCCCCCGCCCTTGCGGGGGCTTGTGTTTACAGGCTTTCACATCGCCATCCCGTCTCTTCCCACACCAGTTCATGCGTCAACTTCAGCCCTGCCAGAAAGGCTTCATCATGCGACACCACCAGCAGCGCGCCGGGGTAATCGGCTAAGGCCGCTTCTATAGCCTGAACAGAGGCCAGATCAAGATGGTTGGTCGGCTCATCCAGAAGCAACAGCTGCGTTGCCGCTTCACGCCACAATACGCAGGCCAGCGCGGCCTTCAGGCGCTCGCCGCCACTCAGTTCGGCCAGTGGTAGTGTTACTTTCTCTGCGCCCAGCTGAAGCTGCGCTAAACGGGTACGCAGCGCCCCTTCTTCGAGCGGCGTATTGCCGAGGCTAAGGTGAGTCATCACCGACTGCGACAGATCCAGCCGGGAAAGATGCTGATCGAGATAAGCACACCTGACGGAGACCTTACAGGTTCCCGTGACAGGGGCGGTTTCGCCCAACATCACTTTCAACAGCGTGGATTTTCCACAGCCGTTCGGCCCGCGTAGCGCCACGCGCATCGGGCCATCCATTCGCCAGTTTATCGGGGAGACAGGCACGTGCGGAAGCACCAGTTCTTCCAGCACCAGCACCTGTTTTCCTTCCGGGATTTCACTGCCCGGCAGGGTAAACATCACCGCGTTATCCTCTTCAACCCGCTCGCGTGCCTGGTTGACCGCAGCGTTCAGAGCATGATTTTGATCGCTATGCTGTTTTTTCCAGGAACCAATACGCTCTTTCGCCGCCCCTTTGTATTTGACCCGTTCAAACGAGGCGATGTTAAGGCTGTCGACCGTGCGAAGCGTTTTGGCTGAACGCCGCAGGCTGTCGTCATGCTCTTTATGCATACGGGCGCGGGTACGCTTGCGTTCGGTGGCAGCATGCCCCAGCGCGGCGCGGGCAGCCAGTTGCTCAGCATCACGCTGGGTTCGATAGCCAGCATAATTCCCACCGTAGCTGCGCAAGCCCAATGCGTTCAGTTCAAGGATACGCGATACCTGCGCCAGCAACTCACGGTCGTGGGAGGCCACCAGCACCCCGCCCTGATACCGGGAAAGCTGCCCGTAGAACCACACGCGGCCTTGCCTGTCGAGGTGGTTGGTCGGTTCGTCCAGCAGCAGGTAATCAGCATCTGCGGCGAATGCGCCGCACAGCAAGGCACGAATGCGCTCGCCGCCGCTCAGCTCTGCCGCGCGTTTATTCGGGTCAAAAGGGGGAAGTTTTGCAGCGATAAAAGCCTGGCTCAGCCGTTCAGCCAGATCCCAGTAACCATCGAGCGTGTCGAGATCGTCGGGTTCATAATGACCGCTGTCGATGCGCGTGCGCGCCGCAAAGATCGCGTCGTAACCAAGCAGTCCGGCAAGAGTCGTATCCGCAGAAATATCCTGCTGCTGCGCCACATAGACGTGTGTACCAAAGCGATCAATATGACCGCTGGCGGGTTCATCAACCCCTGCCAGCAGCCGCAGAAGACGTGTTTTACCGCTGCCGTTGCGGCCAACCAGCGCGCACACTGACGCATCCAGAGAAAGATTCAGCGGACCAAAAAGGATATCGCCCGTCGCAAACTGACAGGTGACCTGATGCAAAATAAAAGAGGGGGACTGCGCAAAATGAGCCATAAGCACTCCTGAATGAAATCAAAACATCCCCTGCCGACGCGGTGCGTTGAGCAAGGATCGAAATTCATCAGTCGTGTTTGTTCATTTTTGGGGGGCGCTCCTGAGGGCGAAATTTAACGGGAACAAGAATAACGGCAATGCGCCGCCCATTTCAAGGTTAAATTTTCACCAGGCTAATGCCCGAGCGTAAAAAACCCGCCGAAGCGGGTCTCTCAATCAGATAAACGCAAACGCATCGCCAAACAGACGATCTTCCCGCGCGTCACGCTCGTTGCAGAACAGGTCGCGGGCAATTTTTGCCATTTCAAAGCGACCGGCAATATAGATATCGTGCCCGGCCAGCGTCCCATGATCCTGCAATACCGCAGTCAGCACCGTACCGCTGCGCCCGCGCCAGCCCTCTTCAGGCTGCTCGACAACCGGCTCGATGCGCAGGTTTGGATGATTTACGCTCAGCGCTTCCAGCTCAGACAGATCGTAAAGATGCTTCTCTTCACGGCCGCCCCAGTAGATGGTGATATCGCGATTCGGGTTGCGCGCCAGCGCGGTCAGCAGAATAGAGCGGACATATGAGAAGCCCGTGCCACCGGCAATCAGGATCAGCGGACGGTCTTCGTCTTCACGCAGCCAGGCCTCGCCGTGAGGAATATCGACCACGATTTCACGCTCTTTCAGGATGCGGTCCATCACGGCCATCGCGTACAGGTTAAGCTCAGACGCACCAATATGCAGCTCAATAAATTCCTTCTCTGCTGGCGTTGAGGCCATAGAGAAAGGACGCTTATCACGCTCGTCCATCACGACCATCAGGTACTGACCGGCACGGAATGAGAAGGCCGCTTCAGGAACCAAACGGACGCGATATACGGTGTCGGTAATAGCATCTACCGACGTCACTTTACAGCTTAAGGTTGTCATTCGCTCTCTCTGTCGGGAAGTCTATAGGGCTAAACGGTCTTATTCTGCCTTACCGTTATTCATTATGGCCAGCTCGTCCCAGATCGCGTCAATTCGCGCGGTCACGGCAGGATCTTTTTTGATCGGGCGACCCCATTCACGGTCGGTTTCGCCAGGCCATTTGTTCGTGGCATCCAGTCCCATTTTTGAGCCAAGGCCGGAAACCGGCGAGGCAAAGTCCAGGTAATCAATCGGCGTGTTTTCCACTAACACCGTATCACGCGCCGGATCCATACGCGTGGTGATGGCCCAGATGACGTCATTCCAGTCGCGGGCATTGACGTCATCATCGCAGACAATCACAAACTTGGTATACATAAACTGGCGCAGGAACGACCATACGCCCATCATCACGCGCTTAGCGTGACCGGCATACTGCTTCTTCATCGTCACCACCGCCAGGCGATACGAACACCCTTCCGGCGGCAGATAAAAATCAACAATTTCCGGGAACTGCTTTTGCAGGATCGGCACGAACACTTCGTTCAGCGCCACGCCAAGCACCGCCGGTTCATCCGGTGGACGGCCGGTATAGGTGGAGTGATAGATGGCATCTTCACGCTGGGTAATGTGGGTGACGGTGAACACCGGGAAGTTATCCACTTCGTTGTAATAGCCGGTGTGGTCGCCGTACGGCCCTTCGGGCGCCAGCTCGCCCTGTTCAATGTAACCTTCCAGCACAATCTCTGCGCTGGCCGGCACTTCCAGGTCACTGGAGATGCACTTCACCACTTCGGTTTTGGTGCCGCGCAGCAGCCCTGCAAAGGCATATTCAGACAGCGTATCAGGAACAGGCGTCACCGCGCCCAGAATGGTTGCCGGATCGGCACCCAGCGCGACGGAAACCGGGAAGCGTTCGCCCGGATGGGCCGCGCACCACTCCTGGAAATCCAGCGCCCCGCCGCGATGGGACAACCAGCGCATGATGAGCTTGTTTTTGCCAATCAGCTGCTGGCGATAAATGCCGAGGTTTTGACGCTCTTTATGCGGCCCACGCGTCACGGTGAGGCCCCAGGTGATCAGCGGTGCGGCATCGTCAGGCCAGCACTGCATGATGGGAATTTTGGTCAGATCCACCGCATCGCCTTCCAGCACTTTTTGCTGGCACGGCGCACCGCGCAGGCGTTTGGTGGGCATGTTCAGCACCTGCTTAAACTGCGGCAGCTTGTCGAACAGGTCGCGGAACCCTTTTGGCGGCTCCGGCTCTTTAAGAAAGGCCAGCAGTTTGCCCACTTCACGTAACGCCGTGACATCTTCCTGTCCCATCCCCAGCGCCACGCGGCGAGGTGTGCCAAACAGGTTGCACAGTACCGGCATGGCGTAGCCTTTTGGGTTTTCAAACAGCAACGCCGGGCCGCCCGCGCGCAGGGTGCGGTCAGCGATTTCTGTCATTTCCAGATACGGATCAACAGGAAGCGTAATGCGTTTGAGTTCGCCCTGCTTTTCCAGCAGCGCCAGGAAGTCGCGTAGATCGTGGTATTTCATGCAGTTAATCATGGCCTCTCTGTAAGCGCTTCATTATACGGCGTAAGACCGCGTGATGCTGTAATTTTGTTAAATTAGCGTGAACTTCCACGACTTACTCTCTTTTTCGCCATTATAATCACCTTAGCGATCCCGCCAGGGTTTTGGTATGCTTGCGCCCCGAACAATGGGAAGAGTGATTATGCAGGCCTGGTATTTACTGTATTGCAAACGCGGGCAACTTCAGCGCGCGCAGGAACATCTTGAACGTCAGTCTGTTAACTGCCTGACACCCGTGATCACGCTTGAAAAAATGCAGCGTGGAAGACGCACGACCGTCAGTGAGCCTCTGTTCCCGAACTATCTGTTCGTCGAGTTCGACCCCGAAGTGATCCACACCACGACGATCAGCGCCACGCGCGGCGTCAGCCATTTTGTGCGTTTTGGCGCCCATCCGGCAAGAGTACCGTCATCGGTTATTCATCAGCTTTCTGTCTACCAGCAGCCTGAAGATATTACCGATCCGGAAACCCCTTATGCCGGCGACAGCGTGGTGATCACCGAAGGCGCCTTTGAAGGGTTACAGGCCATCTTCGCTGAGCCGGACGGTGAAGCGCGCTCCATGCTGCTGCTCAACCTGCTGAACAAAGAGGTGTTGCAGAGCGTTAAAAACACCGATTTCCGCAAAGTTTAGAACTGCACGCCGAACAGACGACGCACGTTATCATCGGTTTGTGCTGCCAGCCACTGGACATCTTCTCCGCGCCAGTGCGCCACTCGCTCAGCAATATGCCCCAGGTAGGCCGGTTCATTACGTCGTGATGGCGGTTTGGGCTGCATATCCCGGGGCAACAGATACGGCGCATCCGTTTCCAGCAGCAAACGATCGGCCGGGATAACGGGTAACAGCTCACGCAGTTCCAGCCCACGACGCTCATCGCAGACCCAGCCCGTGATACCCAAATACAGCCCGCGGTTCAGGCAATCCAGCGCTTCCTGACGGGAGCCCGTAAAGCAGTGCAACACCGCGCCCGGCAGTTTCTCCAGCCAGGGTTCCAGTAGCGCCATAAAACGTTCATGCGCATCGCGACAGTGCATAAACACCGGCATCTCCAGCTCTGCTGCCAGCGCGAGCTGGGCGGTAAATGCCTTCTCCTGCTCTTCAGGCGTCGAGAAGTTACGGTTGAAATCAAGCCCGCATTCGCCAATGGCAACCACTTCTGGCGTTTGTGCCAGACGATGAAGCGCCTCAGCGCTTTCATGCGTCCACTGGCTGCTGTCATGAGGATGCACGCCTGCGGTGGACCAGCAGTGTTGATAGCGTTGCGCCAGCTGCCGTGCCTGCTCACTCTCATGCAGATTCGTTCCCGTCAGTAGCAGCCCACCCACGCCGGCGGCAAAGGCGCGCGCCACCACCTCATCGTGGTCTTTCGCAAACTGGGCGCTGGTGAGGTTAAGCCCGATATCAAACATACGTATCCCCATATGACAACCGCCCTGACGGGCGGTTGGTTTTATTCTTTAGTAGTCTCTTCAGACGGCTCGTCTTCTTCGTCCCGGGTACGCCCCTTTCCGACGTAGAAACGAGCGAAGAACACGCCGACTTCAAACAGGCAGTACATAGGTATCGCCAGTAAGGTTTGCGAGAAGACGTCCGGTGGCGTTAACAGCATACCTACGACAAATGCCCCCACCAGGATGTACGGGCGCTTCTTACGCAGATCGTCAGGCGTGGTCACCCCCACCCAGCAGAGCAGGACAATTGCTACGGGCACCTCGAAGGCGACACCAAAGGCCATAAACAGCGCCATCACGAAGCTGAGGTAGCTGGCGATGTCCGTCGACACCTGTACCCCTTCCGGTGCGGTATGCGTCAGGAAGCCGAAGGCCAGCGGGAAGACAACGAAGTAGGCGAACGCCATGCCGATATAAAACAGCAGCGAACTGGACACCAGCAGCGGAATAACCAGCTTGCGTTCATGCTTGTACAGCGCGGGCGCCACAAATGCCCAGACCTGATACAAAATGACCGGCGCAGAGGCAATCAACGACACCCAGAAGGTCAGTTTGATCGGGGTAAAGAACGGTGAAGCAACGTCTGTTGCAATCATCGTCGCGCCCAGAGGCATCTGTTTAATCAGCGGCGCGGAAACCACCTGATAGATATCGTTGGCAAAATAGACCAGACATAAAAAAATGAGGAAAACCGCAATAATGCAGTTTAACAGGCGCTTACGCAGCTCAATGAGGTGCGTAATAAGCGGTTGAGTATCATCTACTGCCATGTTTACGCTTTATCACTCGACGAGGGGGATGATTCGGAAACGGGCGCGGCGGGTTTTACCTCAGCCGTTTTGACCACGGGCTCTTCCGGCGGCACCTGCTTTTTCACTTCGGGCTCCTGCGGCGATTGCTCTGGCGAAGCAGCCTGATGCTCCGCGCTGGAAGGCGTTACACCCTCGCGCTGCTCTTCGCTACCCTTCACCACCGGATTGTGGATGGTGTTTGCTTCATCGCTCGCCTTCTCAGGATCGTTAATGCTGTAAGAACGCTTCATGGATTCCGCCGCTTCGCGCAACTCATCCATTGATGCTTTCAGCTCCGGCGTCAGGTTGTCCATGCTCGCCTTTTCAACCTTTTTCAGGCTGTCCTGAAATTCCTGAAGCTTCAGCTCCTGCGCCAGCTCGTTCTGCACGGTAGTTGCCAGCGAGCGAAGCGCCCGCACCCAGCCCACGACGGTTTTCACCGCAACGGGTAAACGCTGCGGCCCCAACACAATCAGACCAATCACAAAGACCAGCAGTAACTCACCAAAACCAATGTCGAACACGAATTACACCTGCTCTTTATCGTGACGTTTAGCCTCTTCCTTTTTGGCTTCGTCCTGCTTATCGGCGATGGATTTAGCGGTAAAATCAGCATCCTGACTGGTTTTTTCCTGCTTATTCTCATCATCGCTCATGGCTTTCTTGAAGCCTTTGATTGACGCGCCCAGGTCGGAACCAATCGATCCGAGTTTTTTCGTGCCAAACAGCAGCACAACGATGACGGCAATGATCACTAACTGCCAGATACTGATACCACCCATGCGTGTTCCCCAGTGATAGATGATTAATTAGTCAGATCGCATTATACGTATGCAATCTCTCGATAGCGACGCTAATTCAGCGCGTTTTTCTCCAGCCAGCAAGCCAGACAACCACACCGGCAGCCATAATCCAGGCTGGCATCATTTCCCAGTCCGGACGATTGATCAACAGCAACGTGCCGCTTATCAGCAGCGTCGCGCCAATTCCGAAGAGATAGCGGGACTGCCCCTGACGCACGCGACTGGATTGAAGCTCGTGCGCGATTTTATCCATGCTGTGCTGAAGGTTCTTGCTCTGACGCAAACTGTCGTAAACCAGTTCAGGAATTTCAGGCATTTTTTCAATCCAGAACGGGCCTTTCTCTTTAAGCGAGCGAATCAGAGCTGGAATTCCGACCTGATCCTTAATCCAGGATTCGAGGAACGGTTTCGCGGTTTTCCACAAGTCTAACTGAGGATAGAGCTGGCGGCCTACGCCCTCAACGTAAAGTAATGTTTTCTGAAGTAAAACTAATTGCGGCTGCACTTCCATATTGAATCGGCGTGCGGTGTTGAACAGGTTGAGCAGGACGTGTCCGAAAGAGATCTCCGAGAGCGGCTTTTCAAAAATCGGCTCACAGACGGTGCGGATCGCAAATTCAAACTCTTCCACGTTGGTATCTGGCGGAACCCAGCCTGAATCCACGTGCAGCTCGGCCACCTTACGGTAGTCGCGATTGAAGAAAGCGATAAAGTTCTCGGCGAGATAACGCTTATCCTCTTTATTCAGCGAGCCGACAATACCGCAGTCGATGCCGATGTATTTCGGATCTTCCGGGTGCTCATAGCTGACGAAGATGTTGCCCGGATGCATGTCTGCATGGAAGAAGCTGTCGCGGAAAACCTGAGTAAAGAAGACCTGCACGCCACGCTCGGCCAGCAGCTTCATGTTGGTGCCCTGTTTTTCCAGCGCCGCCACGTCCGAGACCGGAATACCGTAGATACGTTCCATCACCATCATGTTCTGACTGCAATAGTCAGAATAGACTTCAGGAACATACAGCATCGGGCTGTCTTCAAAGTTTCGACGCAGCTGAATGGCGTTCGCCGATTCACGCAGCAGGTTAAGCTCGTCAATCAGCGTTTTTTCGTATTCCCGTACCACTTCCAGCGGACGCAGACGGCGACCATCCGGCAACAGACGCGGCACCCAGCGAGCCAGGCGATAAATCAGCTTCATGTCTGCTTTGATAACCGGCAGGATATCCGGACGAATCACTTTGATGACCACCTCTTTGCCATTTTCCTTCAGGCGCGCGGTGTGAACCTGCGCAATAGAGGCAGAGGCCAGGGGCTGAATATCGAAATCATCAAACCAGGTCTCGATGGGGATATTGCCCATCGCTTCTTCGATTTGTTTCTTCGCTCTCTCTCCGTCAAACGGAGCAACGCGGTCCTGCAATAGCGCGAGCTGATCGGCAATCTGCGGTGGGAAAAGGTCGCGACGTGTTGAGAGCATCTGCCCAAACTTGATCCAGACCGGGCCCAGCTCCTGTAACGCAAGACGCAGGCGTGCGCCCAGCTCCTGATCCTTATGGCGATTCGGCATCCAGAACAGCGTGCGACGCCAAAGCCGAAGCGGCAGGGTGATACGCATTCTGGGGATAAGCTCGTCGAGCCCGTAGCTCAAAAAGGTGCGAACGATAAAATAGAGGCGCCGAATTTCACCAGGCGTCATTTGCCCTCCAGTTTTTCCAGCCGTTTGGTTAACGCATCAACTGCGCGCTCAACTGCCGCGGTCTCTTCTGCAAACCAGGCGACTTCTAAAGGCCCCGGCGCCATACGCCACTCTTCGGTCAGCACCTCGGCAGCGTAGCGCTGTTGACGGAGCAGACCTTTACGAAGGAAAGCGGAACCCGTGCGCAGCGTTTTGCTTATACCTTCAGCCGCGATGTCGCCGATATAGGGCGCCATCAGTTCCGCCGGGTCGAATTCAGCCTGATCGCTGAGTGCAACGAAGTTCTGTACCACCTGAATATCGCCTTCGACCTCCAGCTCACCGCTGCGAATAAGCGCCGTCATCTGCTGACGGTCACGCAGTTTTGGCAATACGCTCATGTGCGTAATCACCGAGCAGTCAGCCTCGCCTTCCCACTCACCCAGAACGTCAAGCTGGCGTTCGCTGAAGACCAACACAAGCGGCGTCGAGAACTCCTTTAAAACGATGCGCAGCACCTTTCCGTTAAGCCGCTGACGTGCGGTTTTCAGCGCCGGAGCGCGATACAGAAAGGCATTCAGCACATTCTCGATGCCAGCGGTGACTAAGGGTTTAATGGGCACGGGAAACCTCCACTCAGAACTTGTAACCACGATGCAGCGCGACGACACCCGCCGTCATATTGAAGTATTCCACGTTTTCAAACTCCGCATCCTGCATCATCGCTTTCAGCGTGTCCTGATCCGGGTGCATTCGGATGGACTCGGCCAGATAACGGTAACTTTCTGCATCGTTTGCCACCAGCTCGCCGATGCGCGGCAGAACGTGGAAGGAATAGGCATCGTAAGCTTTGCTCAGCGGGTCGATAATCGGTTTAGAAAACTCGAGTACCAGCAGTCGACCGCCCGGCTTAAGCACGCGGTACATGGAGCGCAGCGCTTTATCTTTATCGGTCACGTTACGCAGACCGAAAGAGATGGTGATGCAGTCGAACGTATTATCCGGGAACGGCAGCGCTTCGGCGTTGGCCTGAACATATTCAACGTTGCCTACCACGCCGATATTACGCAGCTTTTCGCGTCCCATTTTCAGCATTGAGTCGTTGATATCCGCCAGCACCACGCGGCCGGTTTCGCCAACCAGACGGGAGAACTTAGCGGTCAGATCCCCTGTGCCTCCGGCTAAATCCAGCACCGTTTGTCCACGGCGCACGCCGCTGCAATCAATAGTGAAGCGCTTCCACAAGCGATGAATGCCGAATGACATCAAATCATTCATCACATCGTACTTCGCCGCCACGGAATGAAATACGTGGGCCACCATGTCAGCTTTCTGCGCTTTGGCGACAGTCTGAAAGCCAAAGTGCGTTGTGTCTTGTGAATCGTCAACCATCTCAGAGCCTGCTAATCAGTCAAATGTTCGTGAAGTGTAACAGATTGGGCGCATTTGCCCTACGTTTCAACCACCGTGAAAGAAACGCGCCGGCTGCGCTTCGGGGGATAAACTCGCCGCTAAATCGTTGTCTTCATTGCGGCTATTTTGCTCACCGTCGCCTTCACGCAGACGAAACTCTTCGTCCTGAGCGGTAGCCTGCTCCACCAGTTCCGGATTAATCTCGCGTTTAACTTCCACCCCCAGGCTGCGAAACGCCTCCGCCTGCGCCAGCAAATTGCCACGCCCGGAGGAGAGTTTTTTCATCGCCTGGCGGTAGTTATCCTGCGCGCGATCCAGGCTTTGCCCCACCGAGGACATATCGTCCACAAACAGCCGCATTTTGTCGTACAGCTTGCTGGCGCGATCGGCAATCTGCTGCGCGTTACGGCTTTGGTGCTCATAGCGCCACAGGTTGGCAATGGTACGTAACGCCACCAGTAGCGTGGTGGGGCTGACCAGCATAATGTTATTTTTCAGCGCTTCGGTGATCAGTTCGGGCTGTCTGTCGAGCGCCAGCAGGAACGCAGGCTCGACCGGAATGAACATGAGCACATAATCCAGCGATCGCAGCCCCGGCAGCTGCTGATAATCTTTTCTGCCCAACAGACGGATATGGTTACGCACGGAGGCGATGTGCTCCTGCAACGCTGTTTCGCGGGTGTAGTCATCCTCAGCGTTGAAGTAGCGCTCATAGGCCACCAGCGTCATTTTGGCGTCGATAACCACATCTTTGCCCTGTGGCAGACGAACAATGACATCCGGCTGCATCCGCGAGCGCGCATCGTTCTCAATGCTGACCTGCGTTTCGTATTCGTATCCTTCGCGCAGGCCAGAGGCCTCCAGCACACGCGTCATGACCACTTCGCCCCAGTTTCCCTGCGCTTTGTTATCACCTTTCAGTGCGCGCGTCAGGTTAACCGCCTCCTGCGCCATCTGCGCATTCAGCTGCTGGAGATTACGAATTTCATGCGCCAGCGTGTGGCGTTCGCGGGCTTCCTGACCAAAGCTGTCCTGTACCTGACGGCGAAAGCCATCCAGCTGTTCACGCAGCGGCGTCAGCAGGCTGTTCAGGCTCTGGCGGTTCTGCTCATCCACGCGGCGATTGCTGTGCTCAAAAATGCGGTTCGCGAGGTTCTCAAACTGCTCGCTAAGACGCTGCTCGCTGTTGATCATCTGACGGATTTTGTCTTCGGCGTGCAGTTGGGTGGACTCAAGACGGGTGGTCACTTCACGGAGATCGGCCTCCAGCGAGGTATTGATATCACGCAGATTGCGCAGTTCGTTATTGAGCAGTTCGCATTCGTCGCGCCAGTGGTCACTCAGCGCAAGCTGTTGTTTCGTCGCGCTAAGTTCAGCGACGATCTCTTCGCGCTCTGCCAGCTGTTCGGCTTTCTGCTGCGCATGCTGGTAGCCGGAAATGAGCCAGCCAATCCCCACGCTCACCAGCGCAACTACCGCATAAACCAGGATTGAGATATCCACAATGCCCCCTGCATCCACGTCTAACCCGCACAAAATAGAATTGTGCTGTATGAACGTCCAGTTTGAAAGGGTTTTCCTGCGAGGCGTTACGCAAAAAGAAAAGGCCGAGCATGTCGGCCTTTTAGCACTGAAGAGAGAATTAGATCAGGCGGCGCGCCGCTTCAACCACGATTTTCACCGCATGGCTTTCAGTCTGCTTCATGGTTTCAGCGTTCGGGATCTCCTGCTGAGTCCGGTTGACGATTACGCCCGCCACCATACCGGCACGCAGACCCTGGCTTGCGCACATGGTCAGCAGCGTCGCAGATTCCATTTCGTAGTTCATGACGCCCATCGACTGCCACTCTTCCATGGAGCCTTTAAAACGGCTCACCACGCGACCAGAGAAGGTGTCGTAACGCTCCTGGCCCGGGTAGAAGGTGTCGGAAGAGGCAGTTACGCCCACGTGGGTGGTGGCGCCCACGGACTTCGCGGCTTCAACCAGCGCGGTGGTGCATTCGAAATCGGCCACTGCCGGGAATTCCATCGGTGCAAAGTGCAGGCTTGCCCCGTCCAGACGCACGGATGCGGTGGTAACCAGCACGTCGCCCACGTTGATGTGCGGCTGAATGGCGCCTGTGGTGCCGATGCGCAGGAAAGTACGAATGCCCAGCTGCGCCAGCTCTTCAACGGCGATAGAGGTAGACGGGCCACCAATACCGGTAGAGCACACGATCACCGCTTTACCGTCCAGCTCTGCGCGCCAGGTGGTGAATTCGCGATGCGCTGCCAGCTTAACCGGCTTATCCATCAGCGCGGCGATCTTTTCCACACGCTCAGGATCGCCAGGGACGATAGCAAGCGTAGCCCCTTGTAAATCGTTTTTAGTGAGGCCGAGATGAAAAACATCAGACTTAGACATAGGTGACTCCTCTGTGGGTCGGTTTGTCAGAAGAAGTAAAACGGTACTTTACAGAAGCAATGTGCATTATTTCGTGACACACCTCACCATGAATGAAAATGATTGCAGTTAATTTCCATAAAATAGTGATTCACATCACATTAACAAGTTATATCGCCTGGTGCTGCACAAAAGATAGACGCTATAAGGCACTGTGGATTGTTAACCTGGTGTCTATATTTATCTTTGCGCTAATCCATTCATTGGTACGGAGAATGCCATGACTGAAAAAACCGGTTTTGCACCTGCTGCGGCCCCGCATGCTTCAACCATCGTCTCAACCCCTGAAGAGGCCATTACCGCAGGCGAGACCTCCATTCCCTCCCAGGGAGAGAACATGCCAGCGTACCACGCGCGGCCAAAATCCGCCGATGGCCCGCTGCCCATCGTGATCGTGGTGCAGGAAATATTTGGCGTTCATGAACATATTCGCGACCTCTGCCGCCGTCTGGCGCTGGAAGGTTACCTGGCCGTTGCGCCGGAACTCTACTTCCGTCAGGGCGATCCGAATGATTACAGCGACATCCCGACGCTGTTCAGCAACCTGGTCAGCAAAGTGCCGGACGCGCAGGTGCTGGCCGATCTCGACCACGTTGCCAGCTGGGCGGCGCGCAACGGTGGCGACCCGCACCGTCTGATGGTGACCGGCTTCTGCTGGGGCGGACGCATTAGCTGGCTGTATGCCGCGCACAATCCGCAGCTGAAAGCCGCTGTGGCCTGGTACGGTAAACTGGTGGGTGAAAAGACCCTGAACTCGCCGAAACATCCAGTTGATATCGCCACCGATTTAAATGCCCCGGTGCTAGGGCTGTATGGCGGCCAGGATACCGGCATTCCGCTTGATACCGTCGAGACCATGCGCCACGCGCTGCGGGCGGCAAACGCGAAGGCCGAAATCGTGGTGTACCCGGATGCGGGACACGCGTTTAATGCCGATTATCGTCCGAGCTATCACGCAGAATCGGCGAAAGATGGCTGGCAGAGAATGCTGGCGTGGTTCAGCCAGTACGGCGGGAAGAAAGCGTAATACAAAAAGCCCGGTGGCGGCTGCGCCAACCGGGCAATCCAGCCCCACTACGCCTGACGCAAATTCTGCGCCGCCTGCACCATGTTCGCCAGCGCCGCGCGGGTTTCAGGCCAGCCGCGGGTTTTCAGGCCGCAGTCCGGGTTTACCCACAGGCGTTCCGCCGGAATGCGCCGGGCGGCTTTTTGCAGCAGCGTTTCAATCCACTCCACGCTCGGCACGTTAGGGGAGTGAATGTCATACACGCCCGGCCCGATTTCGTTCGGGTAGTCGAACTCTTCGAACGACTCCAGCAGCTCCATGTCTGAACGCGAGGTCTCGATGGTGATCACATCGGCGTCGAGCGCGGCAATGGAGTCCATGATGTCGTTAAATTCGCAGTAACACATGTGAGTGTGGATCTGCGTGTCGTCCTTCGCGACGGCCGCGTTGAGGCGGAACGCCTCAACGCCCCACGTCAGATAAGCATCCCAGTCGCTGCGACGCAGCGGCAAGCCTTCACGCAGCGCCGGTTCGTCGATCTGAATGATGCCAATCCCCGCCGCTTCCAGATCCGCCACTTCATCACGCAGCGCCAGGGCGATCTGTTTGGCGATGGTTTCCCGGGATACATCTTCACGCGGGAACGACCAGCAGAGAATGGTCACCGGCCCCGTAAGCATGCCTTTTACCGGTTTGTCGGTCAGAGACTGGGCATACTTCGCCCACTCCACGGTGATCGCTTCCGGGCGGCTGACGTCACCGATCACCACCGGCGGCTTCACGCAGCGGGAGCCGTAGCTTTGCACCCAGCCGTTCTGGGTAAAGACAAAGCCGTCCAGGTGTTCACCGAAGTATTCCACCATATCGTTACGCTCGGCCTCGCCGTGCACCAGCACGTCCAGACCCAGACGTTCCTGCTCGACGATCGCCTGTTTGATGTGCTCCGCAATGCCGGTGCGGTAGTGATTCGCATCCAGATTGCCCTTTTTGAAGTCCAGGCGCAGGCCGCGGATCTCGGTAGTCTGCGGGAAGGAGCCGATGGTTGTGGTCGGCCACGCGGGCAGGTTAAAGCGCGCACGCTGGGCTTCGGCGCGCACTTCATACGGGCTCTGGCGCTGGCTGTCCCGGGCAGTGATGGCCGCCAGACGTTTTTCCACCGCCGGGTTATGCACGCGCGTCGAGTGACGGCGCGCCTGGATCGGCGCGCTCCAGTCGGTAATCGCTGCCGTGTCGCCGCTGTTCAACGCGTCGCGCAGCAGAGCCAGCTCCTCACACTTTTGCAGGGCAAAGGCAAACCAGCTTTTCACCTCAGGGTCGAGTCGGGTCTCCACGCTCAGGTCGATCGGGCTGTGCAGCAGGGAACAGGAAGAGGCTACCCACAATTCACGTTTACCGACAATCTCCTTGATTTGTACATATTTCCCGGTGAGATCGGCACGCCAGACGTTACGACCATTCACCAGACCGGCAGAGAGCAGCCACTCCGCAGGCAGACGCTTGTGCAGCTCTGCCACATCGTCTTTGCCGTGAACGAGATCAACGTGCAGACCCTGAACCGGCAGCGCGGTAATGGTGTCGAGGTTCGGCGTTACGCCCTCGAAATAGGTGGTCAGCAGCAGCTTCACCTGGCCCGTGAGCGCGTCATACGCCGGTTTGAAGGCATCCAGCCACGCCTGCGGCAGCTCAAGCACCAGCGCCGGTTCATCGATTTGCACCCACTGAATACCGCGTTTGCCCAGCTCAATCAGCACCTGCTTATAAACCGGCAGAATATCGTTCAGCAGGCTGAGGCGGTCGAACTGCTCGCCTTTCACTTTGCCCAGCCACAGGTAGGTGACCGGCCCCAGCAGCACGGGTTTCACCTGGTGACCCAGCGCCAGCGCTTCGTCCACTTCATCCAGAAGCTGGGTCCAGGTCAGTTTGAACTGCTGGCCCTTAACGAACTCCGGCACCATATAGTGATAGTTAGTGTTAAACCACTTGGTCATTTCCGCCGCTGCCGCTGGCTCACCCGTTGGCGCGCGGCCACGGCCGATGCGGAACAGGGTATCGATATCCACCGATCCATCGTTGTTCTGATGACGAGCCGGCACGTTGCCAAGCAGCAGGCTGGTGGTCAGAACATGGTCGTACCAGGCGAAATCGCCCACCGGCAGCAGGTCTACGCCCGCCTGTTTTTGCTGATCCCAGTGACGCGCGCGCAGCTCGCGCCCCACCGCCAGCAGTTCTTCGCGGGTGGCGTTACCCGCCCAGTAGCTTTCTTGCGCTTTTTTCAGCTCGCGACGCAGGCCAACGCGAGGGAAACCGAGAGTGTGAGTGCGGATTGTCATGGCATACCCCTTGTAGAAATTCGTTATTTAGACGTCCAGATGTTTACACTTCTATAATTGGCAGGTACTGTATATTCCTCAAGCGCAAAATGTTCATGGCGAAGTGAAGGACTTTCATGATCGAGATTAAACACCTGAAAACGCTACAAGCGTTGCGGAACTGCGGTTCTCTTGCGGCGGCAGCGGCCACGCTGCACCAGACTCAGTCTGCCCTTTCTCACCAGTTCAGCGATCTGGAACAACGCCTCGGCTTTCGTCTTTTTGTGCGTAAGAGCCAGCCTTTGCGCTTTACGCCGCAGGGCGAAATTTTGCTTCAGCTGGCGAACCAGGTGCTGCCGCAGATTGCCAGCGCGTTGCAGTCCTGCAACGAGCCGCAGCAGACCACCCTGCGCATCGCCATTGAGTGTCACAGCTGTATTCAGTGGCTGACCCCCGCGCTTGAGAACTTCCGCCAGAAGTGGCCGCAGGTGGAGATGGACTTCAAATCCGGCGTCACGTTTGATCCGCAGCCGTCGCTTCAGCAGGGTGAGCTGGATCTGGTGATGACCTCAGATATTCTACCGCGCAGCGGTCTGCACTATTCGCCAATGTTTGATTTTGAGGTGCGTCTGGTGCTGGCCCCGGACCATCCGCTGGCCGCTAAAACGCGTATCACGCCGGAAGATCTGGCAACGGAGACGCTGCTGATTTACCCGGTACAGCGCAGTCGTCTGGATATCTGGCGCCATTTCCTGCAACCCGCGGGCATCAGCCCACAGCTGAAAAGCGTGGATAACACGCTGCTGTTAATTCAGATGGTGGCGGCCAGAATGGGGATTGCGGCGCTGCCGCACTGGGTGGTCGAGACGGTTGAACGCCAGGGTCTGGTGGTCACCAAAACCCTGGGTGAAGGACTGTGGAGCCGGCTGTACGCCGCCGTGCGCGACGGCGAGCAGCGTCAGCCGATTACGGAAGCGTTTATTCGCTCAGCGCGGAACCACGCGTGCGACCATCTTCCGTTTGTGCGGAGCGCGGAGCGACCCAGCGGCGATGTACCCACAGCGAAGCCAGGATCACCGTTCCCCCAATAAGGAAACTCGGCCAGTGCGGCTGCTCCTGCCAGATGGCGAGGTTCACCAGTAGCCCCGCCGGCACGTGCACATTGTTCATGATCCCCAGCGTCCCGGCGTCTACCTGCGTAGCGCCGTAGTTCCACATAAAATAGCCCAGCCCCGACGCCACCACGCCCAGCCAGACCAGAACGCTCCACTGCACGGAGGTAGTCGGCAGCTTTTGCGGATTGCCGAGCAGAAACCACGCCGCTACCGCGACAATCGCCGCGCCCATATAGAACCACGCAAACGCGTTATGCTGCGGCATCGGGCGGGTCTCCATCAGACGTTTGTAACCCACCATCCCGATGGCAAAGCTGATATTAGCGAGCTGGACGAACATCAGCCCGGTCCAGAAGTGATCGCTTACCTTGTCATAGCGAATAATCGCCGCGCCAATGACTGCCAGCGCAGCGCTCAGCAGATATCCCCAGCGCAAACGGCGCCTGCTGAGCAAGTCATAAATCAGCGTGATGTAGAGCGGCGTCAGCACGGTGAAGAGCAGAAATTCCGAGACGGACAGGTAAACGTAGGCCCGGAAGCTGAACAGGTACATGATGCCGAGCTGCATCGCGCCTACCAGCATGTACAGCAGTATCGTTTTTAGCGACTGCCCGCGGGTACGCAGGAACGGCAGGAACACCAGCGCCGCCAGCCCCACGCGCATCAGTACCGAGAAGTAGCTGTCGACCGATCCGGCAAGGTATTCGCCAATCAGACTAAAGGAGAAGGCCCACAGGATAGTGGTGATAATGAGTAGCGCCACAATGCTTGTCTCTCAGAAAGAAGGAGAGGCATTGTAGCGAACTCTTTAGTTGACATCTGAACAATAAACAATCAATTGAAGATTATTCAAGGAACAGTTTGCGCAGATACTTAGGCACGGCGTTATCGCCGTTGGTGCCGATCACTTCCAGCTCCGGGTGCAGATCTTTCAGGCGCTGGTGCGCGTTCTGCATGATGCAGCCTTTACCCGCCATGGAGAGCATCTCGGCATCGTTCATGCCATCGCCAAAGGCGATACAGTCTTTCAGATCAAAGCCCAGCCGTTTCGCTACCGCTTCCAGCGCGTGACCTTTGGACACCCCGCCCGCCATCACTTCCAGACAGGTCAGCGTGGAGAAGCTCACGTTCACGCGGTCGCCCCAGCGGGCGTTGATCGCCTGCTCCAGCGGCAGTAACTCCTCATGATTTACACAGGTGAAGAATACCTTGCTGATCCCTTCCGGCTCCAGCAGACCCGGCTCGTACAGTGAGTACTGGAATACGGCTTCCTTGAAGAAGCGCATCTCTTCCGGGCGATGGCGGTTCATAAACCACTCGTCGTCGCGGTAAACGTTAGTCACGATATCCGGGTTGTTATGCACAATGCCGAACAAATCGGTGGCGATGTCACGATCGAGATTATGGGTAAAAATCAGGTTGCCGTCCGTGTCATGTACGCGCGCACCGTTAGAGGTGATCATGTACGACTTGATCTCCAGGTTATCGCGGATCTGTCCCACGTCCACGTGGTGGCGACCGGTGGCGAACACAAAGTTCACGCCACGGGCAGTCAGGAGTTTTAGGGTCTCTTTCGCATAAGGCGACAGGGTGTGGTCGGGGGAAAGCAGCGTGCCATCTAAATCAGATGCAACAACCTGGTACATAGGGATTTCAACCTCTGGTGGAAAACAATAATCAGTTATGCCTGTTGAAAAATTCAACAATGGCGTTGAGCGCGACTGAGCGCATAGCGTCCTTTTCAAAAAGGATCTCATGGTACGCACCGTTGATGACCAGCGGTTTACCCCCTTCACAGGGATGGCCCGCAGCGGCGCGAAGTTCACAATAGCGGTCATGCATGCGGTTATCCACCACACGCTCTTCTTCCGCCTGGATCAGGAGCGTCGGCGTGTCATCATCGCCTACGCCCGCCAGCACCTGCTCACCGGCATGAATACCTTCCCGCACCCAGTGCCAGGTGGGGCCGCCGACCCGCAGACGCGGTTCATCGGCATAAAAACGCAGGTTGCGGCGATAACGCTGCCGGCTGTGGGTTAACACGTTGATGGCAAATGGCAATGCCCGCCAGCGTCCTGTTCCGATGGCATAGCCTTCTCGAATGCGCTGATGGCCCTCAGCCCAGTCGAGAAGATGGCGCACCATCCAGTCAGGAAAACGTATCACAATGCCGTACATCGGCGCGGTCAGCGCAATGGCGTCACACTGGTGCTTATGGCGCTGCAAAAACAACGTCGAGATCGCCCCCCCCATGGAGTGGGCAAGAATATAACGCTTGCGCCACGGTCCGGGCTGCACTTCCTGCTGCCAGAACGCGGCCAGATCGTCGACGTAATCGCTGAAGTTATCCACGTGGCCGCGATGGGTATCCGGCAACATCCTGCCAGAAAGCCCCTGCCCGCGATGGTCGATAATTAACACATCAAAGCCCAGATGGAACAGGTCATACGCCAGCTCGGCATATTTGATATAGCTTTCGATGCGCCCGGGGCAGACCACAATCACCCGGTCATTTTTTTCATCACGGAAACGAACGAAGCGTACCGGGATTTCCCCGACGCCCATAAACTCATCTTCCTCACGCTGGCGCCAGAAATCGGTCAGCGGCCCCATGGAGAAAGCAGCAAATGCGTTTTCTCGTGTTTCCCAGTCCTTTTTCTGCTGAAACATTGGGTTTCCACCCCCCGTAATTCAGGGAATATCGTTTTTTTCGTCACCGGTCACAAAATGACTCAACAATAGCGTATTGTGGCATAAAAACAGACGATCCGGGAGTTTCAAATGACCTTCGAATGGTGGTTCGCCTACCTGCTGACATCCATCATCCTCAGCCTTTCACCTGGCTCGGGCGCAATCAACACCATGACCACCTCCATTAATCACGGCTATCGCGGCGCGGCGGCGTCAATCGCCGGTTTACAGACCGGGCTTGGCATTCATATTGTGCTGGTGGGGATTGGTCTGGGCACGCTGTTCTCCCGTTCGGTGCTGGCCTTCGAGGTGCTGAAATGGGCTGGCGCAGCGTATCTTATCTGGCTGGGTATTCAGCAGTGGCGCGCCGCAGGCTCGATTGATCTGCATACGCTCTCCCGGACGCAAACGCGCGGCCACCTGTTTCAACGCGCGGTGTTCGTTAACCTGACCAACCCGAAAAGCATCGTGTTCCTCGCCGCCCTGTTCCCGCAGTTTATCGTGCCGCATCAGCCACAGGTGATGCAGTACGTGGTGCTGGGCGCGACCACCATTATTGTCGATATCATTGTGATGATTGGTTACGCGACGCTGGCGCAGCGAATTGCGGCGTGGATCAAAGGGCCTAAACAGATGAAGGCCCTGAACAAAGTCTTTGGTTCGCTGTTTATGCTGGTTGGCGCGCTGCTTGCGTCAGCGCGTCATGCTTAGCGAGAAATGATGAGATGAATGCCGAAGCCGGCGAACAGCGCGCCGGCAAAGCCGTCGATCCACTTCGCGATGCGCTGGTAGCCGCGACGCATCGCCGGTAAGGCAAACAGGCTTGCCACAACGGTAAACCAGGCGAACGTCTCAACAACGATCAGCAGGAAGATCCCCCAGCGCGCGCCCGCGCCGACGTTATCCCCTACAAACAGCGAGAACACAGAGCCGAAGTAGATAATCGCTTTCGGGTTCGCCAGGTTGGTCAGCAGCCCTTTCACAAAGCTACGGCCGCCCGTTGCCAGCTCAACCTTTGGCTCTTCCGGCTTTTTCTCTTCTTTCTTCAGCGCCCCGCGCAGCATCTGGTAGCCCATCCAGCACAGGTACAGACCGCCGCCGACCATGATGATGTTATGCAGCCACGCCATTTTCGCCAGGATCAGGTTCAGACCGAGCAGCGCAACCGCCGCCCAGACCATGACGCCCATGGTAATACCGAGCACACCCATCATTGCCTCTTTGCGGGAGCGGCTGACGGCCGTTTGTGACACGAAGAAAAAGTCAGGGCCAGGGCTCATCAGCGCCACGATGTGCACTAACGCCACGGTGAGAAATAGCATTAACATAATTAGCTCGCGGGGAAATAATGTAGTGAGTCACCATCCTGGCACTTTTTCGCCCGGCTGACTACTCCTCATCATCACCATCAGCGTGGGAACGGATGAGCGCCATAAACTCTTTACCGAAGCGCTCCAGCTTACGCGTGCCAACGCCGTTGACGCTGAGCATCTCGCTGGCGCTGAGCGGCATTTGCTCGGCCATCTCGATAAGCGTCGCGTCGTTGAACACCACGTATGGCGGGATGTTCTCTTCATCCGCAATGGCTTTACGCAGCTTACGCAGCTTGGCGAACAGCTTGCGATCGTAGTTACCGCCGTAGGATTTCTGCATCACGCGCGGCTTCAGGGCGACGACGCGCGGAACGGCGAGCTTCAGTTCAACCTCGCCACGCAGGACCGGTCGCGCCGCTTCGGTCAGCTGAAGCGCAGAATGCTGGGCAATGTTCTGCGTGGCAAAGCCGAGATGGATCAGCTGGCGGATGATACTCACCCAGTGCTCGTGGCTCTGGTCTTTCCCGATGCCATAAACCGGCAGCTTGTCGTGACCCATATCGCGGATACGCTGGTTGTTAGCCCCGCGCAGCACTTCAACGACGTAGCCCATCCCGAAGCGCTGGTTCACGCGTCCGATAGTCGAGAGCGCTTTGCGCGCGTCCATCAGGCCATCGTACTGCTTCGGCGGGTCGAGGCAGATATCGCAGTTGCCGCACGGTGCCTGACGCCCTTCACCAAAGTAGTTGAGCAGCACCAGACGGCGGCAGGTTTGCGCTTCGGCGAAGGCCCCCATCGCGTTAAGCTTGTGCCGTTCGATATCCTGCAACTGCCCCTGCGGTTTCTCCTCGAGACAGCGGCGCAGCCACGCCATATCCGCCGGATCGTAAAACAGCATCGCTTCCGCAGGCAGGCCGTCACGCCCGGCGCGGCCGGTTTCCTGATAGTAGGATTCGATATTGCGCGGAATGTCGAAATGCACCACAAAGCGCACGTTGGGCTTGTTGATCCCCATCCCGAACGCCACCGTTGCGACCACGATTTGCAGGTCGTCGCGCTGGAATTTCTCCTGCACGTCGGCGCGGATATGGTTCTCCAGCCCGGCGTGATAGGCCGCGGCGCTAAAGCCACGGTTTTGCAGACGCGCGGCGGTGTCTTCCACCTTCGCCCGGCTGTTGCAGTAGATGATGCCGGACTTTCCGCGCTGCTCCTGCACGTAGCGTAAGAGCTGATCCAGCGGCTTGAACTTCTCCATCAGCATATAGCGGATGTTCGGGCGGTCGAAGCTGCTGACCTGAATATACGGGTCGTTCAGCCCCAGCAGGCGAACGATGTCCTGACGCGTGGTGTCGTCCGCCGTGGCGGTAAGCGCCATAAACGGCAGCTCGGGGAAGCGCTGACGAAGCTGGCCAAGAGCGGCGTATTCCGGGCGGAAATCGTGCCCCCACTGGGAGATACAGTGCGCTTCATCCACTGCCAGCAGCACCGGATTCCAGTGCGCCAGATGATCGAGGAAGTTGTCCAGCATCAGGCGTTCTGGCGCGATATACAGCAGGCGGATCTGCCCGGTGCGGCACCCGGCCATTACCTCTTGCTGTTGCTCGCGGGTCTGCGTCGAGTTCAGACAGGCCGCCGCCACGCCGTTGGCAAGCAGCTGGTCGACCTGGTCTTTCATCAGGGAAATAAGGGGCGATACCACGACCGTCAGGCCATTAAGCACCAGCGCGGGCACCTGATAGCAGAGCGATTTTCCGCCGCCGGTCGGCATGACCACCAGGCAATCGCGGCCTTCCAGCACGGTTTCAATGATGGTTTTCTGGCCAGGGCGGAACTGCTGGTAGCCAAAGGTTTCCTGCAAAACCTGTTTAGCCAGCGATTCCTGATTCAATACTTCCGCCTGCGCCACGTTAACCCCATATGCCAGAAATGAAACAGGCGCTATTTTCAGCGCCTGAGAGAGAAACTTCAACGTTTAACGCAAAAACATTCGAGCAGCTTAGAAAATATCGTTCAGCATGACGCCCACACCGACGCGGGTCTGATTGAAATTGTAGTCGATCAGCGATTCGCCATACCCGCTATACACCTGAGTATAAAGACGAACGTGTTTCGTTACCGGGTAGCTCAGGCCCAGCTCTGCACCGCCGTAGCCGGTATTCCAGTTGTACTGGCCTTTGGCGCTCAGCACCGCGTCACCCAGCTGATAGCCCACTTTAAGCTGATAGTAGCCCATATATTTGGTGATATCCGGGTTGTCATCGGTGCTGCCCACCACGTACCACGGCTTCACTTCCACCATGAAATTGCCGTTCTGCGCCATCAGACGCGTATAGATGCGGTTCCAGCTGCGTGAGGTTGGGTCGGAACGACCGTTGGAATCGTGGTTATAGCCCACCTCCACGTCTCGCAGCGTCCAGCCTGCAAACTCATAATCGGTGGCGAAACCGAGGAACAGCTGCGGTTCATAGTTGGTTTCGCGGAACGGTGAAGATTCCCCGCTGTTGGAGAGCTGCCACCATGACTTCTGCGTGTAAGACGCGCCAAGTACCGAGTTCGGCCCCAGGATGCCGCGCCAGAACGGGAAGGCGAGGCTGAGCTGGAACTTCACCTCATCTTTACGCGCATTATCAGACCAGTTATAGGAGCTTATCGCCTCTTTGTTGAGATCGCTGGTCTGGGTGTAGATCACGTAGTTTGTATCATACGGGTACAGCGTGAACGGATTGTCATGCTCCTGAAGCATATTGGCGATGATGCTGCCCTTGACGGCAGGTTTATCATGCACCTCTTTGATCGTCGCTTCCTGCGCATATGCTGTGAGGGGCAGCGCAACCGCCGCCAGTAACCAACCCAGATACGTCCGCATCGGTGGTGTTCTCCTGAAATGGTGACATTTAATGAATAGTTTTGTCCGGGCATTCTACAGACTTCTGCGATAACTTCCGCTTCCTCGTTTCTTAAAGTGGCATTCCTTTATCCTGAAGCATAAAATCAACATTTTGTTAACAACAAGGATGCCACGTCAGATGTCAGCCACACTCACCGCCGAAGAAACCTTAAAGCTCGTGGGCGAGATTTTTGTGTACCACATGCCGTTCAACCGTGCACTGGGTCTTGAGCTGGAGCGATACGAAAAAGACTTCGCTCAGCTGAGTTTCAATAATCAGCCAATGATGGTCGGTAACTGGGCGCAAAGCATTTTGCACGGCGGGGTCATTGCCTCCGCGCTGGACGTGGCGGCCGGTCTGGTGTGCGTGGGCAGCACGCTGACGCGCCATGACACCATCAACGAAGATGAGTTACGCCAGCGCCTGTCGCGCATGGGCACCATCGATTTACGCGTCGACTACCTGCGTCCGGGACGCGGAAACCGCTTCACCTGCACCAGCAGCCTGCTGCGCGCCGGGAATAAAGTTGCTGTCGCCCGCGTGGAGCTGCATAACGAGGAGCAGGTTTATATCGCCAGCGCAACCGCCACTTATATGGTGGGTTGAGACGGCAAATTCGGGTAAAATTACTTCACTTTTTTGTAACGGATTTTCCCGATGGATGCTAAACAGACGCGGCAGGGCGTTTTACTCGCCCTTGCCGCTTATTTTATTTGGGGTATCGCACCGGCGTACTTCAAACTTATCGCCTATGTCCCGGCGGACGAGATCCTCACTCACCGCGTCATCTGGTCCTTTTTCTTCATGATTGCGCTGATGAGTATCAGCCGTCAGTGGTCAGGCGTCAAAACGCTGCTGAAAACCCCGAAGAAGGTCTTCCTGCTCGCTCTCTCTGCGGTGCTGATTGGCGGAAACTGGCTGCTGTTTATCTGGGCGGTGAATAACCATCACATGCTCGAAGCCAGCCTGGGCTACTTTATTAACCCGCTGGTCAATATTTTGCTGGGGATGATTTTCCTTGGTGAGCGCTTTCGCCGGATGCAGTGGGTGGCGGTGATTCTGGCCTTCTGCGGCGTGCTGGTACAGCTGTGGACCTTCGGCTCACTGCCGGTTATCGCCCTGGGGCTGGCGTTCAGCTTTGCCTTCTACGGCCTGGTGCGTAAAAAAATTGCCGTGGAAGCGCAGACGGGAATGCTATTTGAAACCCTGTGGCTGCTGCCTGTCGCCGCGATCTACCTGTTCGGTATTGCCGACAGCGCCACCAGCCACATGGGCAGCAACCCATGGTCGCTGAACCTGATGCTGATGGCCGCAGGCGTGGTCACAACGATCCCCCTGCTGTGCTTTACCGGCGCGGCAACGCGTCTGCGCCTCTCCACGCTGGGCTTCTTCCAGTACATTGGCCCCACGCTGATGTTCCTGCTGGCGGTGGTGTTTTACGGCGAGGTGCCGGGTGCGGATAAGATGGTGACGTTCGCCTTTATCTGGGTGGCGCTGGCCATCTTTGTTGCGGATGCGATTTATACCCAGCGCAGGGTGCGCAAAGGGTTGTGATGTTGCCCTCACCCTAACCCTCTCCCACAGGGGAGAGGGTTCCCCAGTAATTTGAAAGCAAAAGCGATAACGTTGCCTCAGAATAACCGAGGGCTTTACAGGGATGTTACCTCCGCCCGTCCCCGATAAGCCGGAAGGAATAAGCCGAAGGCACCGCGAAGCGGCGATTTTCCGCCGGAAGCCCGGGTCGCCAGGGTGGTGGCGACTGAGCCACCCTGGCACGTTCACCGGTCATGTCGTGACAGAGTAGCAAGGAACATAAAGTGAACGGAATGACCACCAGAGCCGTATGTTCCCCCTCACCCCAGCCCTCTCCCTCAAGGGAGAGGGCTGGGGTGCAGGCATTATTTTGTGGGGAACCCTCTCCCATAGGGAGAGGGAATTCGATCGTAGGGCGGGTAAGCGCAGCGCCACCCGCCAGATTTTTACAGCCAGTTCTTCCGCTTAAAGTACAGATACGGCGCCAGCCCGGCGAGGATCATAAAGATAATCGCCCCCGGGTAGCCAAAGCTCCACTTCAGTTCCGGCATAAACTCGAAGTTCATCCCGTAGCTGGACGCCACCAGCGTCGGCGGCAGGAACACCACGGACACCACCGAGAAGATCTTGATGATGCGGTTCTGCTCGATGTTGATAAAGCCCATCGCCGCCTGCATCAGGAAGTTGACCTTCTGGAACAGGGATTCGTTGTGCGGCAGCAGGGATTCGATATCGCGTAAGATCTCACGCGCCTGCTCCAGCTGACCGCCCGGCAGACGCGCCTTGCGCACCAGGAAGTTCAGCGCGCGCTGGGTATCCATCAGACACAAACGCACCTTCCAGCCGATATCTTCCAGCTCAGCCAGCGTGGACAACGCTTCGTCGTACTCATCGCCCTGATGGCCTTCCATGATCACGCGGCTCAGCTTTTCCAGGTCGCTGTAGATGTTTTCGATTTCATCCGCCAGCTGTTCGATTTTGGTTTCGAACAGATCCAGCAGCAGCTCATAAGCGTTGCCGTCCATCATCGCCTGGCTGCGGGCACGCATACGGTAGAGACGAAACGCAGGCAGTTCGCGCTCGCGCAGGGTGAACAGGCGGCCATCGCGGATGGTAAACGCCACGGTGGAGTTCCCCGCGTGGTCTTCGGCATCTTCGAAAAAGAAGAAGGAGTGAATGTGCAGGCCGTCTTCGTCTTCAAAAAAACGGGCGGATGCTTCGATGTCTTCCAGTTCCGGGCGTGTCGCCAGGCTTTGCCCCAGTTCAGATTGTACGCGAAGGCGCTCATCGTCGTCCGGCTCGACCAGATCCACCCATACGGCATCAATGAGGGGCTGTGACTCTTCGGCTTCAAGCCGAGTCAGTCGGTTATTTTCGAGTTGAAATGCGCTCAACATGACCGGGACTCCCAATGCAAAAAATATCGGACAGTTCGGTGGGCACACAGAAACAAATTGGGTTTCAGACCATTAAACAGCCTGACTCAGCGCGACGGGAATGATGCAGTCGCTGACAACCACTAAGGCCATCAGCAAGAGGAGATAGCCTTAGGAGTTGTTCCTGGATGACAGGGAATTGAGCCAGTATCTACTGGGTGTGTCCAAGGCGAATGTCCTCTTAGCGTAATCGTGCGCGCATGTTACGCCAGCAATAACTGTGGCGTCAACACGCAACGGAACGCTGAAGGGCATTAATTGACCTTCAACGTATAAGGCTAGCAGATTATTACAAAATAGTGATATTTTTCTGAAAGTTACACACTTTCCAGCTTGGCATAGGCTGCCACCAGCCATTTGATCCCCTGCCCCTGGAACGCTACCTGCAAACGGCTGTGCTCGCCGCTGCCTTCCAGGTTGACGATGGTGCCTTCGCCAAACTTCGAGTGGCGCACGCGCTGGCCCAGCTTGTAACCGGTGTCGGTTTCAGAGATCGGCGAGCCCATACGCTGATGGCTGACCGGACGGCTGATGCTGGCGCGCAGGCGCACCTCTTCCACACACTCTTCCGGCAGTTCGCCGATAAAGCGCGACGGACGGTGATACACCTCTTTCCCGTACAGGCGGCGAGTTTCCGCGTAGGTCAGGGTCAGTTTCTGCATCGCACGGGTCACGCCCACGTAGGCCAGACGACGCTCCTCTTCCAGACGCCCGCCTTCATCCAGCGACATCTGGCTCGGGAACATCCCCTCTTCCATCCCGACGATGAACACCTGCGGAAACTCCAGACCCTTCGCGGAGTGCAGGGTCATCAGCTGAACCGCATCCTGCCAGGTATCGGCCTGCCCTTCCCCCGCTTCCAGCGCGGCGTGAGAGAGGAATGCCTGCAACGGCATCAGGTCTTCGTCTTCTTCGTTGTAGCTGAACTGGCGCGTTGCCGTCACCAGTTCCTCTAAGTTCTCAATACGGGTCTGGCCCTTCTCGCCTTTTTCCTGCTCGTACATGGTGCGCAAGCCGGAATCTTTGATCACCCGGTCGGTCTGGACGTGCAGCGGCATGTCGGCCGTTTCCTGCGCCAGCGCGTCGATTAACTCCAGGAAGCGCTGCAATGCGCTGGCGGCGCGCCCGGCAAGGGCTTTTTCCTGTAACAGCTCGCGGCACGCCTGCCACAACGTGAGCTGACGATCGCGCGAGGCCTGACGCACCACGTCCAGCGTACGATCGCCGATGCCGCGCGTCGGCGTGTTCACCACGCGCTCAAACGCCGCATCGTCGTTACGGTTGGCAATCAGACGCAAATACGAGAGCGCATCTTTGATCTCCTGACGTTCGAAGAAGCGCATACCGCCATAAATGCGGTACGGCATGCTCACCTGCAACAGCGCCTCTTCCAGCACGCGCGACTGGGCGTTGCTGCGATAGAGAATGGCACACTGCTCCAGCGCGCCGCCGTTCTCCTGCCAGGTTTTAATGCGGTTCACCACGAAGCGGGCTTCGTCGAGCTCGTTGAAGGCGCAGTAAATCGAAATCGGTTCGCCGTCGACGCCATCGGTCCACAGCTTTTTACCCAGGCGCCCGTTGTTGTTCTCAATCAGGGCGTTGGCCGCGCTCAGAATGTTGCTGGTAGAACGGTAGTTCTGCTCCAGACGGATGGTTTGCGCGCCGGGGAAATCGTTGAGGAAGCGCTGGATGTTCTCCACCTGCGCGCCGCGCCAGCCGTAGATAGACTGATCGTCATCGCCTACGATCATCACCTTGCCGGTATCCCCGGCCAGCAGGCGGATCCAGGCGTACTGGATGTTGTTGGTATCCTGGAATTCGTCCACCAGGATGTTGGTAAAGCGTTCACGGTAGTGTTGCAGGATATGCGGTTTGTTCAGCCACAGCTCGTGGGCGCGCAGCAGCAACTCGGCGAAATCCACCAGACCGGCGCGATCGCACGCTTCCTGATAGGCCTTGTAGACGTTCTGCCAGGTCTGCTCGACCGGGTTACCGAAGCTCTGGATATGATGCGGACGCAGCCCTTCGTCTTTCTGACCGTTGATGTACCACATCGCCTGACGCGGCGGCCACTGCTTCTCATCGAGGTTCATCGCCTTGATCAGGCGTTTCAGCAAGCGCAGCTGATCTTCGCTGTCGAGGATCTGGAAATCCTGCGGCAGGTTAGCGTCCATATGGTGCGCGCGCAGCAGACGGTGCGCCAGGCCGTGGAAGGTGCCAACCCACATGCCGCCCTGGCTGGTGCCCATCAGCTGCGCGATACGGTGGCGCATCTCCGCCGCCGCCTTGTTGGTGAACGTCACGGCCATAATCGAGTACGGCGAGCAGTTCTCCACGCTCTGTAGCCAGGCGATACGGTGAACCAGCACGCGCGTCTTACCACTGCCCGCTCCAGCCAGTACCAGCAGGTTCGTACGCGAGGCGGCAACCGCGTCACGCTGTTTATCATTAAGGCTGTCGAGCAGGTAAGAAACGTCCATTGGCACCGTCACGTCATGTCGGGCAGGCAAATGTTTCCATTCGCCAAAACCCTGTTAATTTATACAGAACAATTGATGATTATATCAGCGTCGTGAGGGATGCCAACCGTGAAATTTCCACGTGCGGCAGAAGACGGCTATCCGGGGTAGTCATCAGATCGGCATTTTCCGGCTTGATCCAGCAGGCCTGCATGCCGCAGCGGATCGCCCCGGCGACGTCCGTGGTCAGGTCGTCGCCCACGTGCAGGATCTCACCGAGCGGCAAATCCAGTTTTTCCGCTGCCAGATGATACATATCGTTGAACGGCTTCGAGCGTCCGTGCGGGCCCGCGCGCAGCACGAACTGAAAATAGTTCCCCAGACCAAACAGTTCAGGCTGAGCGTTGCCGTTGGTGATGGCCACCAGCGGCCACTTTTCGGCGAGCTTCGCCAGCGTGTCGTGGGTCTCCTGCGGCACGTCGATCCGACTGCGCCATTTGGCGAAGTTTTCCATGGCCGCTTCGGCACCCGTGGCCGCGTCCTGCGCGCTCAGGCCGGCGTTGAGCATCGCCTGCTCAACCGCACGGCGGCGCCATTCGGTCACGTCGTGGTAAATCTCCGGTTCGGTTTCCCGCAGGGACTGACGCAGCTTCTGGAAGTCTTTGTTCTGCATCGCTTTCAGCGCAGGATGGTAGTTCTGCACAAACGCCAGCGACTCCTGCTCGGTACGCAGGATCACCGGGCGGTTATCGTAAAGAGTGTCATCAAGGTCAAACGTCAGGGCTGATATCTGACCGAGTGGGCGGTAAAAACGCATTATTTCCCCCGTTTGGCGCGTGGATGCGCCGCGTCATACACCGAGGCAAGGTGTTGGAAGTCTAAGTGGGTATAGATTTGGGTGGTCGACAGATTCGCGTGACCAAGCAGCTCCTGTACACCGCGCAGGTCGCCGCTTGATTCCAGCATGTGCGTCGCAAAGGAGTGGCGCAGCTTGTGGGGGTGAACGTGGCTGTTCAGCCCCTGCTTAATGCCCCACTCCGCAAAGCGCTTCTGCACGTTACGCGCCGAGATCCGCTTGCCGAGTTTCGACAGGAACAGCGCATCTTCGTCGGCGCCAAACAGCCCGCGAAGGTCCAGCCAGTGCTCAATCCAGGAGACCGCATTGCGGCCGATCGGCAGGCGGCGCTCTTTGCTGCCCTTGCCCATTACCCACACCTCGCCGGATTCCAGATCGAGGTGCTTTAAGTCGAGGTTCACCAGCTCAGAGAGACGCAGGCCCGCGCCGTACATCACCTCCAGCATCGCGCGGTCGCGCACGGCCAGCGGATCGTTAAGATCGATATCCAGCAGGCGGTTTACGTCGTCGACGTCGATATTTTTCGGCAGATGACGCGGGGCTTTCGGCGTGGCGATCCCTTTTGCCGGGTTGGCTTTCAGACCGCCCTGACTGACCAGCCAGTCGAAGAAACTGCGCAGGGCAGAGAGCCGGAGCGCCAGGCTCGCCGGGCTGAGATTTTTTTTACGGCTACGCACGACGAACCCGCGTACCGTGGCGGCGTCACATTGTTGCCAGCTTTTCAGGCCGATTTCATCGGCAATCTGCATGATGGCATCAAGCTGACGCTGATAGTTGAGCAGCGTAATAGGGCTGAGCTGGCGTTCCACGCCCAGATAGCGCAGAAAGCGGGTGACGTCAGTGGCGAGCAGTCCGTCCGTCATACGCGTTCAATCCAGCGCTCCAGCAGCTCAGGCAGCATCAGGGCGATCTCCTGCAACAGTTGCGTGCCCTGCCCCTGTTCATAATGATGCGCGTCGCGGCTGGTAAATAACATCACGCCCAGGTCACCATCGCGCCCCATCAGCGACATCGCCACCGAGCCGATAGCTTTGGCTTCCGGCAGCACCACCAGCAGTTCTGGCCCGTTAAGCGGCCCCAGATAGTGGTGCTCATGGCCCAGACGCTGAATACGCAGCGGCTCAAACGCCTGACGGCTCAGCGCCAGATGGGTAAACCCGGACGGCGCGCCAATGCGCCAGCGGTCAGGGAAGAGACGGATCGTCGCGCCTGCCAGCCCCAGATCGCGCGCCCAGCGGTGGAAGCGGTTGAGGAACTCTTCGAGACTGTGCGCGGAAGCCAGACGCGCCTGAAGGTGCAGTAGACGGTAGAACAGGCTTTCGTTATTGCTGGCCTGCTCCATCAGCAGCGTCATGTTCTCTTCGAGCTGATTGATGTGGTTGCGCGAGCGCGCCATGTGCCATTCAACCAGCGACACGGTCTCGCGAACCGGATGCGGCACGCGCATCCGTTCGACGACGCGTGCATTGCGGATAAAAAACTCAGGATTGTGCAGCAGGTAATCCACAACAGCGCTGTCGTCCAGCTCCGTTACAGGTTCCCGCAGTTCTTCCCCTGGTTGCTTCATAGATGGATAAACCCGTCATAAACATGTGTCGCCGGGCCAGTCATGTACAGTGGATGACCCGCTCCTTTCCAGGCGATATCAAGACGTCCGCCCGGTAATTCCACGCGAACCTCTTCTGCCAGTAACCCCTGTGAGATACCGACGGCCACCGCCGCACAGGCACCGCTTCCGCAGGCCTGGGTTTCGCCCGCGCCGCGCTCGTAAACCCGCAGGCGAATGTGTTCACGCTTCACCACCTGCATGAAACCGATGTTCGCCCGCTCCGGGAAGCGCTCGTGGCTTTCCAGCACCGGGCCGAGCGTTGCAACCGCCGCGGTTTGCACATCATCCACCTGAATCACGCAGTGCGGGTTACCCATCGAGACGACGCCGCACAATACTGTCTGCTCGGCGGCACGCATAATATAGGTCTTTTCCGCTTTGTTGGCGCGAAACGGCACGGCAGAGGGGTCGAAGTTTGGCTCGCCCATGTTCACGCGCACCAGTTCGTCGTCGGTGACGCTGAGCACCATCCGGCCGTTGGCGGTGCTGACGCGGATATCGCGCTTGTTGGTCAGCCCTTTCAGCCGAACAAAGCGGGCAAAACAGCGCGCGCCGTTGCCGCACTGGGAAACTTCGCTGCCGTCGGCGTTAAAAATGCGGTAGTGAAAGTCCAGGTCAGGATCGTAAGGCGGCTCCACCACCAGCAGCTGGTCAAACCCCACGCCCACGTGTCGATCCGCCAGACGACGGATCAGTTCCGGGGAGAAAAAGACATTCTGCGTTACCGCGTCGACGACCATAAAGTCGTTGCCAAGGCCATGCATTTTAGAGAACTGCATCATTTGCTCCATTGCGCGGGTACAGAACGTAATTGTCAAAGATTGACCTGAGTCGGGCCGCCGTTATTGCCGCGATCGTTGGTATCCGGCGTAGATGACTCGATACCACTTTGCACCGGTTTTGTCGGCGGTGGTGCGTTTTTATCCTCTGGCGGGAAGTACAGTGGTCCCTTCAGTCCACAGCCGGTCAGGCTAAACAGAGTGACAAGAACGACAAGCGTTCGGAAGACGTTTTTCATGTAGAGGTTGCCCGTAAGTTCAAATCTGTTTCTATCATCGCAGGAGAAGACACAAAAGCAAGAGTTTGCGGCTTTCCTGCAACGGGAATTATTTAGCGTTATACTGCCGCCATCACGAAAAACAGGAATAAAACCATGAACGACAGTGAATTTCATCGCCTTGCCGATACCCTGTGGATGACCATCGAAGAGCGTATCGACGACTGGGACGGCGACAGCGATATCGATTGTGAAATCAACGGCGGGATCCTGACCTTAAGCTTCGAAAACGGCAGCAAGATTATTATTAACCGTCAGGAGCCGCTTCACCAGGTGTGGCTGGCGGCGAAACAGGGCGGTTATCACTTTGATCTGAAAGGTGACGAGTGGGTCTGCGATCGCAGCGGCGAAACGTTCTGGGATCTGCTGGAACAGGCGGCGACGGCGCAGGCGGGCGAGGCAGTGAGTTTCAGGTAGTTGCGTTGCCCGGTGGCGGCTACGCCTTACCGGGCCTACAACGGCTCGGACCGTAGGCCGGGTAAGCGTTAGCGCCACCCGGCGAAAAGCCTCAGGAAAAATACTGCTGCAACAGCGGCGCAGTTTCCTGGTTAGCGGGCGCCGCAGGGGTAATCGCCTGCGTACGGAACGGGATCACCTGCGCTCGCCCATCCACATTCACAATCTGGTAGAACTGCGGCAGGTTGAAGTTGATAAAGCTTGAGCCGTAGGTAAAGCGATCGTGCGAGGACGAATAGAAGCGGCTGACGTCGCGCACCAGCTCCTCTTTGCTGCCTTCGCAGTGGTGATACACCTCGGCACGGTTGGTTTCATCCAGAATGTAGATGTTAAACCCGGCGTTATCGCCCGACTCTTCGAAGAAGAACTGAATAATCCCTTCACTCGCAAAGCCATCCACCACCTGCGGCAGCTTAACGTGGTTGGTTTCCACCTGAACCGACAAGCCATGCAGTTTGTTGTGTGAAATCGCGCCGTAGAATTCAATGGCGTTCTCCAGCTTCTGCACCGACACGTTCAGGCGCTCAAAGAACAGCCCCCAGGTCTGGCCGGAGACGCGCAACGCTTTAAAGCGCCCGGTTTCCTGTCGGGTGCTGGAGAGACGCAGTTCGATGCACTCAGACACCAGTTGCTGAACGCGGGTACGAATCAGGCCGCGCAGGTGCTGGCTGTAGCAGAACACCTCCACGCTGTCCGGCGGCGCGGCGTCCTGGTGCATCTTGCCGAGGATCGTTTTCAGCGCCTCGATCATCGCCTGCTCGCCGTTAAAGTGTAGGGTACGCACTTCGTTCCACGAGTTGCGGTACAGCAGATCCACGCTGCCCACCAGGCAGTTTTGCTGCTCGCCAAAGCTAAAGACGTCCAGCTTGCGGAAGTCAAAGTGAACCACCTGATTGCGGAAGGCCGCCGTCGGGTCGTATTCCAGGTTGACGATGATCGCCAGATGGCGAATCTCACACGGGCTGTAGAGCGCTTTTGGCGTCGGCGCAGGCAGACGCAGCGGGAAGTGGTGCGAGACATCCGCCACCATCTCCTGCAATTTGGCTAAATCGACCACCTCGTTGCCTTTGATAAACAACCGGGTACGTGAGGTGAGAAGGCCGTTAAACCAGGCCCAGGCCACCAGCTTGTTCAGGTAGCGGTTATACTCCAGCGGCTGATGGCTGATGATCGAATCCATGCTTGGCGCACGGTTGTACAGATACCACCCGGTGCGGTTCGCGCGGCCCGGCGGCACGTAGATAAAGGTCAGATTCGGTTCAGACAGGTCAGGCGAAATCTGTGGGTTAACCAGCGTTACCTTGCCCGGCAACGCTTCAAACGCGGCGTACAGTTTGCGGGTCAGCACCCCGATATCCTGTGGGCTGGCAGAAACGCTAAGGTTGTTACGGCGGGCAAAGCGGATCAGGTTGCGGTAGCTCTGCATCATCGCATCAAGCAGTTCGTTGTGCGCCTCACGCACCTGATCGATCTTCCAGTTGGCGCGGTTGTCGAGCATGGCGAGACGCTCTTCGTCCCATCCCCACTCTTTGACTAACTGGCTGACGACTTCACGACGCCAGCCCACGCAGGCGCGTTCGCGGCTCAGTTTTTCACAGACTTTGAGATAGAAACATCGACGCACCAGGTCAAGACGCGTGGCGTCCTCAATGGCTGTCAGGTATTCGGTGACGCGTTCCAGCATCATGCAGTAGGCATCAAGCCCGTAGGAGACGATCTCCCCGTCGTGCAGACGCTGTTTAATATCTTTCGCCAGCAGGCGCGGCGTGGGGTATTCCCAGGAGTAGGCTTCCAGCAGCAGGGTTTTCAGCACCGCTTTGTACGGTGAATCAATGCTCTTATAAAGCTGCCAGAGGCTTGCGCCAAAGTACTCTTCGGCGGACAGGGAGCTCAGGCCGCCCAGATCCAGCCACTCGTTTGGCGTCAGAACGCCCTGCGAGTAAAGCGACATGACGTAGTCGTCATAATTCTCTTCTTCATCGCACGGCACCATATTCCACAGAATACGTTTCCCGGCCAGGCGAACGGCAGTACGGTAAAACTCATCCAGCAACAGGATGTGCTGAGTCGAGCCGCAGTCTTCACCACCCAGACTGCCGCTTTCGTTATGGCGGAAACGATTTTCATCAATCAGGAAGAAGCTCACTTCCACGCCGAGCGACGCCGCCCAGCTCTCCAGCAGGCTGCATTTACGCTGCAACAGCTGGCGCTCTTCATTGTCGAGCCAGGACTGATGGCAGACCCAGATATCCAGGTCAGAAGAGCAACTTTGCCCAACCGATGACGTGCTGCCCATGGAGTAAACCCCGGTAATCGGCAGCTCGCCTTTCGGCGAATCCTGCGGCGGCATACCACGGTAGAGTTCAAGTTCAGTCAGGTAGTGCTGTTGGGTTTCATCAGGCGTGAAGAGGCAAATGCCCTGGGGAACGTTACCATCAAGGTAACCCGGCATCAGCGGATGGTGATAGTGCAACAATGTTGGCAGTAGACTGTATACCTGCTGGAAAGCAGGGCCCATGGCAGCAAGCGCGCGATCCACACGCAATTGATTGATGGCATCCAGTCTCTGTTTCAGAGTCTCAATATAGAGGTACAAGACGTATCGCCTGATGTTTCCGGGTGTCGCACGCCAGTCAGAACACAAAAAGCAGCGGACCCGCAGTATTTCAAAAAATAACCGTTACCCTTTTTTCGCCTTTTGCTTTTCTGGTGGTACAGACGAAAAAATGGTCTAAAACGTGATCAATTTAACACCTTGCCGGTTGACCGTAAAGAAAGATGCGCTACATACAAGTGTAGCACCGTTCTTGACGTGTAAATTCCTGAATACGGCGATGGCTGACGAGTACGCCGCCCTGTCCCTCTCACTCTTCATCAACCGTAAAACTGCCATCCGAGTGTCAACAATGTTAGGATGGTTAGCGATTGATAATGACGGTAACAAGCATGTTAGACAATGTTTTGAGAATTGCCACACGCCAAAGTCCTCTTGCACTCTGGCAGGCACATTATGTTAAGCAGCGCCTGGAAGCCTGCCACACCGGATTACGCGTTGAGCTGGTGCCAATGGTCACGCGTGGCGATGTCATTCTGGATACGCCGCTGGCTAAAGTGGGCGGAAAAGGTCTGTTTGTCAAAGAGCTGGAGCTGGCATTGCTTGAAAACCGCGCCGATATCGCCGTGCATTCGATGAAGGATGTGCCCGTTGAGTTCCCGGAAGGGCTGGGGCTGGTGACCATCTGCGAGCGCGAGGATCCGCGCGATGCGTTTGTCTCTAATCGCTATGACTCGCTCGATGCGTTGCCGGCAGGCAGCGTGGTCGGCACGTCAAGTTTACGCCGCCAGTGTCAGCTGGCTGAACGTCGCCCGGATCTGGTGATCCGTTCGCTGCGCGGGAACGTCGGCACACGCCTTGGCAAGCTGGATAACGGCGACTACGATGCCATTATTCTTGCGGTTGCGGGCCTGAAACGCCTGGGGCTGGAAGAACGCATTCGCGTCGCGTTGCCGCCGGAGCTGTCGCTGCCCGCCGTCGGCCAGGGTGCCGTCGGCATTGAGTGTCGTCTGGTTGATGCGCGCACTCAGGCACTGCTCGCGCCGCTGAATCATGACGATACCGCCGTTCGCGTAAAAGCCGAGCGCGCGATGAATACTCGCCTCGAAGGAGGCTGTCAGGTGCCAATTGGCAGCTATGCTGAATTAACTGACGGTGAGCTGTGGTTGCGTGCGCTGGTTGGCGCGCCGGACGGCTCACAGATGGTTCGCGGTGAACGTCGCGGCAAGCCGCAAGATGCCGAGGCACTTGGCGTATCGCTGGCGGAAGAGCTGCTGAATAACGGCGCGCGTGAAATTCTGGCTGAGGTCTATAACGGAGAGCCCCCTGCATGAGCATACTTGTCACCCGCCCTTCTCCCGCAGGAGAGCAGTTAGTGAGCCGTCTGCGCGCACTGGGGCAGGTGGCCTGGAGTTTTCCGCTGATTGAATTCTCCCCCGGTCGCGAGCTGCCTGAGCTCGCTGACCAGATGCGTCTCTTGCAGGAAGGCGATCTGCTCTTTGCGCTGTCGCAGCATGCCGTGGAGTTTGCCCATGCGCAGCTGCAACAGCATGCCGTTAGCTGGCCTCACGCCCCCCGCTATTTCGCCATCGGGCGCACCACGGCGCTGGCCTTACATACCGCGAGCGGAATCGATGTTCGTTACCCGTTAGATCGGGAAATCAGCGAAGTCTTGCTACAATTACCTGAATTACAAACCATTGCCGGAAAGCGCGCGCTCATTTTGCGCGGCAACGGTGGCCGCGAACTGCTGGGCGAAACGCTGCGCGAACGCGGCGCAGACGTGACGTTTGTGGAGTGTTATCAGCGCTGTGCGAAACACTATGATGGCGCGGAAGAAGCAATGCGCTGGCACGCCCGCGGTATTAATACGCTGGTGGTCACCAGCGGTGAAATGTTACAACAGCTTTGGTCGCTGATTCCGCTTTGGTATCGCGAAAACTGGTTACTCCGCTGTCGGCTTCTGGTCGTCAGTGAGCGTCTGGCGAACCACGCCCGGGAACTGGGCTGGCAGGATATTCGGATCGCTGAAAACGCCGACAACGATGCGCTGCTGCGCGCATTACAATAACTCTCAAATGGGAAGCCATAATGACGGAACACGAAAAATCCTCCGCCGTGGTTGAAGAGACCAGGGAGACTGTGGACACCACGTCACAGCCAGAGACGACAGACACAACCGTTGAGAAGAAAAACGGCAGCAACAAAACCAGCCTCACGCTGAGCGTGATTGCCATCGCGATTGCGCTGGCCGCAGGCGTGGGACTCTACGGACTGGTGAAGAAACAAGGCACCAACCAGACGGCCATCAGCGACGCGCTGGTTAACCAAATCACTGCCCTACAGAAAGCGCAGGAGACGCAAAAAGCTGAGCTGGAAGGCGTGATCAAACAGCAGGCTGCCGCCCTCGCCGACGCGAACAGCAAACGTGAAGAGTTGACCAAACAGCTGAGCGAAGTGCAGGAAAAAGTCGCCACAATTTCGGGAACCGATGCCAAAACCTGGCTACTTTCACAGGCCGATTTTCTGGTGAAACTGGCCGGGCGCAAGCTCTGGAGCGATCAGGATGTCACCACCGCCGCCGCGCTGCTGAAAAGCGCCGACGCAAGCCTGGCGGACATGAACGATCCGAGCCTCATCAACGCTCGCCGCGCTATTACGGAAGATATCGCCAGCCTGTCCGCGGTTTCTCAGGTCGATTACGATGGTATCATCCTTAAGGTAAATCAGCTCTCCAACCAGATTGATAACCTTCAGCTGGCCGATAACAACGACGATGACTCCCCGATGGATTCTGACGGCACCGAGCTGTCCAGCTCCCTGAGCGAATGGCGTATCAACCTGCAAAAGAGCTGGCAGAACTTTATGGACAGCTTTATTACCATTCGCCGCCGCGATGAAACTGCCGTGCCGCTGCTGGCGCCGAACCAGGACGTCTATCTGCGCGAAAACATTCGTTCCCGCCTGCTGGTGGCTGCCCAGGCCGTACCGCGTCACCAGGAAGAGACCTACAAACAGGCGCTGGATAACGTTTCAACCTGGGTACGTGCTTACTACGATACCAATGACGCAACCACGACCGCGTTCCTTGAGGATATCGACAAGCTGAGCCAGCAAAACATCACCATGAACGTGCCGGACAAGCTGGAAAGCCAGCCGATTCTGGAGAAGCTCATGCAGACGCGCGTGCGTAACCTGCTGGCCCAGCCGGGCGTTCCGGCAGAGCGTCCGGCTGAAGCACCTGCCGCCGCGCCAGCGCCTGAAAGCGCGCCGCAAGGAGAGTAATGATGCTAAAAGTCTTCTTACTCTTCATCCTGCTGATCGCCGGGATTGTACTGGGGCCGATGCTCGCGGGTCACCAGGGTTATGTATTGATCCAGACCGATAACTACAATATCGAAACCAGCGTAACGGGGCTGGTGATTATCCTGATCCTGGGTGTGGTCGTTCTGCTGGCAGTGGAGTGGCTCCTGCGTCGTATTTTCCGTACCGGCGTACATACGCGCGGCTGGTTCGTTGGCCGTAAGCGCCGTCGCGCCCGCAAGCAGACCGAGCAAGCGTTGCTGAAGCTGGCCGAAGGCGACTATCAGCAGGTTGAAAAGCTGATGTCGAAAAATGCCGACCATGCAGAACAGCCGGTTGTTAACTATCTGCTGGCCGCTGAGGCGGCGCAACAGCGTGGCGATGAGGCCCGCGCCAATCAGCATCTTGAACGCGCATCTGAGCTCTCTACTAAGGATCCGATTCCGGTTGAGATCACCCGCGTTCGTCTGCAACTGGCGCGCAATGAAAACCATGCCGCCCGTCACGGCGTTGACCGTCTGCTGGAAATTACCCCTCGTCACCCGGAAGTGCTGCGTCTGGCTGAGCAGGCATATATTCGGACCGGTGCCTGGGGCTCGCTGCTGGACATTATCCCTTCCATGGCGAAAGCCGACGTGGGCGATGATGAACATCGTGATGAACTTCAGCGTCTGGCCTGGATTGGCCTGATGGATCAGGCGCGCGCCGATCTCGGCAGCGACGGCCTGAAAACCTGGTGGAAAAACCAGAGCCGCAAAACGCGCCAGCAGGTTCCTCTTCAGGTGGCGATGGCAGAACATCTGATTGAGTGTGACGACCATGACACCGCGCAGGAGATCCTCCTCGACGGTCTCAAGCGACAGTATGATGACCGCCTGGTGATGGTCATCCCGCGTCTGAAAACCAACAATCCGGAACAAATTGAAAAAGCACTGCGCCAGCAGATCAAAACCGTGGGCGATCGTCCGCTGCTGTGGAGTACGCTGGGCCAGTCTCTGATGAAACACGGCGAGTGGCAGGAGGCGAGTCTCGCCTTCCGCGCCGCGCTGAAGCAACGTCCGGACGCATTTGATTACGCCTGGCTTGCTGATTCGCTGGACAAGCAGCATAAGCCGGAAGAGGCCGCAGCTATGCGCCGTGATGGGCTGTTATTGACGTTGCAAAATAACGGAACGCAGCAGTAATTAACAGGAGGCCAGATGGCCTCCTTTTTTATGCCCATAAAAAAACGCCTGCTATAAAAGCAGGCGTTAAAACAGGTCTGTAAGACAACATATTTGGTGCTTCACTCAACGTTGTGTCCATGGTGTCTGATGAGGCCGAAGCGACATCTGTCAGTGGACGATAAGCACCGTAAACGGCTCTGCGTCATTCCTGAGTTTATGAGGCCTTAAGGCGAACATAAGAGATGGAATGAGCATCTACACGCATATTATTGCATGTAATGTGCCAGGTTTACACGCAGAACTTTTACATCGCGCAACATTTTAAGATAAAAGGAAATTATGCTGTTAAGAACCGCCTGAAGCCATACAACATCGCGCTGAAGGCGGCGATATGTCGTCACCAGGAGACAGGTTAAGAAGTAAAATAATAAATTCTTTAATATTAACGGGTTATATGTCGCTGAATCGCGACAAGGATATAGAGTGTTGTCGGGGAAAGGCTACAGGATAAAAAACGCAGAAAACAAAAAACCCCGCCGAAGCGGGGTTCAAAATTGGTCGGCGAGAGAGGATTCGAACCTCCGACCCACTGGTCCCAAACCAGTTGCGCTACCAAGCTGCGCTACTCGCCGATGTACTGCTTTTTTGAATTTTTAGTTCAACTCATTAAAAGTCGTGGTGCGAGGGGGGGGACTTAAACCCCCACGTCCGTAAGAACACTAACACCTGAAGCTAGCGCGTCTACCAATTCCGCCACCTTCGCAATTCACAACTCTTTCAATAATGGGGTGGCTAATGGGATTCGAACCCACGACAACTGGAATCACAATCCAGGGCTCTACCAACTGAGCTATAGCCACCACTGTATTCTTTCACGCGGTTCTGACTACTTCTCAGACCACCGCAGCTCTAGCGCCGGGACTAAAATGGCGCGCCCGACAGGATTCGAACCTGAGACCTCTGCCTCCGGAGGGCAGCGCTCTATCCAGCTGAGCTACGGGCGCTTAGCGCCGTTGCGGGGCTGGATATTACGTACCTCCGTCCCCGCTGTCTAGTGCTTTTTTGAAAAAAATGCGCGTTTGGTTATGGTTTGCACATTTTGCCGCTTATTCCTCCACTTTATGGGCGGAGCCACGGCGGCCCAGGCCAAAAAGTTTATATGCAGCTGTGACGGCAGCCAGGAAGATCATCCCGACAAACAGCGACATGCGGGTATCTTCATTAAAGTACATTCCAATTAATACGCAAATCAGGAACGCCATCGTCAAATAGTTCGCATACGGGAACAGAATGGAGCGGAACGGATGGCTGGCGATCGCTTTTTTGTGCGCCTGTCGGAAACGCAGCTGGCTAATCAAAATGACAAACCACGGTACCATTCCCGGCAGCACGCTGGCGCTATAGACGTAAACAAACACGCGCTGCGGATTCGGGATGATGTAGTTCAGGCAAGAGCCAATCAGCAGAATCACAATCGACACCGCTACGCCCGCCACCGGTACACCCACGCGGGAGACTTTACCCATCACCGCCGGCAGCTGTTTGTTTTGCGAGAGCGCGTAAAGCATACGCCCGCAGCTGTACATCCCGCTGTTACAGCCGGAGAGCGCCGCCGTCAGCACCACAAAGTTGATAATGGCGGCCGCCGCCGTGATGCCAATCTTAGCGAAGGTTAAAACAAACGGGCTGCCGGTGGTGCCGATCTCGTTCCATGGGAAAATGGTCACGATAACGAAGATCGCGCCCACATAGAAAATCAGGATACGCCACAGCACCTTGCCTACCGCGCTACGCAGCGTGACCTGCGGGTTTTTCGCCTCACCTGCGGTAATGCCGATCAGCTCAACGCCCTGATAAGAGGCGACAACGATACAGAGTGCGGTCAGGAAGCCTTTCCAGCCGCCGGCAAAGAAGCCGCCGTGTCCGGTCAGGTTACCGAAACCAATCGCGTGCCCGCCGTTACCGAAACCAAAGAAGATGACACCCAGACCCACAACAATCATCACGATAATGGTGGTGACTTTGATCATCGCAAACCAGAACTCGATTTCACCGTAAAGGCGAACGGCGGCAAGGTTCGCCAGCGCCACAAGCCCTACGGCGATGAGCGCGGGTATCCACTGGGCCATCTCCGGGAACCAGAACTGCACGTAGACCCCGATGGCGGTGATCTCCGAAATCCCGACGGCCATCCACATAAACCAGTACGACCAGGCCGTGAGATAGCCAAAGAACGGGCTCATATAACGGTGGGCGTAAACGGCGAAAGAGCCCGTTACCGGCTCCAGAAACAACATTTCGCCCATTGAGCGCATGATGAAGAAGACGAACAGCCCGGCAATAATATACGCCAGCAGGACGGAAGGCCCCGCCCATTTCAGCGTGCTTGCCGAGCCCATAAACAGGCCAACGCCGATAGTCCCGCCCAGCGCGATCAATTCAATATGTCGAGCTTCCAGCCCACGCTGAAGCTCCGGTTTTTTCTCTGCCATAAATCCTCGGTTGTGTTTGCTGTTTCCCGACTTATTGCCGGGTATTGTTTTGAGGGGTACTGAAATACGGAGCGAATGGTTTCTTAAATTCTGGCAAATGGCAAACAATGCATTAAAAAAATGAATGCATTGTACAGAAATCCAGCAGTTTTACAGGGGGGGTTGCAGCGCGAACAGCAGATCGCGCTGCATATTGATTACATTTTCCCGGTGTAGTGCCAGGCGAGGTAGCGCAGCAGACGAATCTGTCGTTTGATACGCGTCGGTTGAGAGAGCAGGCGGTAGAGCCACTCCAGCCCCAGGTTTTGCCAGACTTTGGGCGCCCGCTTAACGTGGCCAGTAAAGACGTCGTAGGTGCCGCCGACGCCCATATAGAGCGCATCCGGGCTGACCAGACGGCAATCGCGCATCAGAATTTCCTGCCGCGGCGACCCCATGGCGACAGTGACAATTTTCGCCCCGCTGTCGCGCACGCGCTCATATAACGCCTGGCGATCTTCCGGCCTGAAATAGCCATCCTGGCTGCCCACGATGTTAACATTCCACTGGCTACGCAGCTTTTGTTCGGTCTGCGCCAGCACCTCTGGTTTGCCGCCAATCAAAAATACCGGCGTGCCTTCAGCGCCTGCGCGTTCCATAAGTCGCTCCCAAAGGTCAGCACCCGCCACGCGAGACACATTAGCGTCAGGAAACTTTTTACGAATTGAACGCACCACGCTAATACCGTCGGCATATTTAAACTCCGCGGCTTCAATCAGGCTTTTCACTTCCGCATTATCTTCAACCGCCAGCATTTTTTCTGCGTTGATGGCCACCAGCGTGCCCGATTTCATCTGCCCGTCCGCGAACAGGAAATCCAGCGCGTGTTGCATGTCACGCCAGCCAATAAGCTGTAGCCCACGCAGCGCATAACGCGGGGCTGAAGTTGTATCCGTCATGATAATCCCTACTCAGACTTGCGACAGCGTTGTGCTGCCCTGTGGCTCACGTCTGTGCACAAGCCCTGCACTGTCAAACAACCAGTACAGCAGTTTTGCCAGCAGCAGACAGAGACCGAAAACGACCATAAAAAACACCACGCGTGAGACGAACGAATCCAGCCCCTCGCGCGCCAGAACGATCATATTGAAAATGGCACCGAAACAGAAACTGTGCAAAACAGCGGCTTTGTAGCGGTTGGTCTCTTCATTACCCAGCGTATATAGCCAGTCGAACCATTTTATTATCAGCCCGACCGCGATCGCGCCCGGCAGGATAAACCACGTTCCGCCCATCACTACCAGCGAGCCAATCAGGGTTGGGGAAATCGCCAGGCCCGAATGGTTGTTCAGCACTTCCCAGGTAAAGTAGTTCGCCGTGTTCAGGACAATACCGGGACGGTCAGGCCACAGCCACGTTGGTATAAAGACATAGAAATCGCGAACAATCGGCGCCAGCCCCTGGAATTCGATTTTGTCGTAGTTTTGCAGCAACAATGCCAGGTTTTCCCAGGGCGAGAAGGTGTCGCGCGTCAGATACAGGAAGGTATAAAACGCTTCGTCGCCCGCCACGTTCAGTCCGTAGCGCTTCAGCGCCAGCCAGAACATCCCCACAATGCCAAAGACGCCTGCCGCCGCCAGCATCCACAGCGAGATCCAACCGCGAATAATGCCGATAAACAGGAAAATCGCGAAGGCGATAATGATGTTGGCGCGGGTGCCGCCGACGATCATGTAGGTCAGAATGCCAAATGCGACGGTGCTGACCAGGAAGAACAGCCAGGCTTTGCTGTCCTGACGCAGGAAAAAGACCACCAGCATCGCCGGAATGAAGAAATAGAAGAAACGCTTGAGCGCGACGCCGGAGACTTCGGCGGAGAAAATCTGGCTATAGGACTGCAACTTAAACAGTAAAAAGCCGTTATGCATGAAGAAAATCGCCACGCTGACGAGGGCGATGGTCATCAGCATAACCCACGTCAGATGGGTTTCTACCCGGTTCATGGTAAACAGCGGACGACGGGGTGTGGTGTCTTTCGCCGCGCGCAGGCGCGTTTTGTAGGTGACGTAATACACCGCGTAGAAGCAGGTCGCAGAGAGCAGCGCCTGCAACAAGATTTCCGGCGGAGCGACGCCAACATCAAAGCGGAACACAAGAATGCTGGTCAGCGGGAAGCCAAAGAAAAAGGTCAGCAAAAACAGCAGCGAGAAGAATACGTTGAAGTTAAAACGTACGCGCCGGAATTCAAACCAGGTGAGCGTGGCGATAAACAGCGTACTCAGCAGCCAGACCACCAGCAAGCCGCTAAATTGCAACTGGCTCATGCGTTGTCTCCTGAAGCAATACGCAGCGCGCGGTGCCACGGCGTGAGATAGTTCGGGCTGAAAAAGTCGATGCTATTTTTATCCACCAGCGTGAGCTGACGCTGCGCTTCCCGTACCACCTCGACATTAAGCGTGTCAGAGGTAAACAGCACCGGAATATGCTGTTCGGCCATGTCCTGCCAGAACGGGTTTTCGCGGTTGAGCACGCACGGTACGCCCGCCTGAATCAGCAGACACAGCGTACCAATCCCCTGCTGACGGGCAAAGATGAAATAGCCCAGATCGCATTTTCGCAGCAGCGCGAGATAGTCATCAAATTCCAGCTTATCGCTGAGAATGTGCAGATTTTCCGCGCTAAACAGCGCAAGCCCCTGCTGGCGAACTTCATCGATGTAGGCGTCGTTATTGGCGGGATAACCCATCGGCACCACCACGTTCACCGTATCGCCAAACTGCTGATGCACCGCCCGCAGCGCCGCGACATGCTCGTTACTGCGATCGCCGGAATTTCCCACCAGGATAGTCAGTTTGCCCTCACGAACCGCGTCATTCGCCAGGGTATTCAGCGCCGGATCCATACGGGTCGGAAAATAGAGCAGTTCCCCGCGAACCTTCGGGTGCTGTTTAGCAAAATAGTTGAGGTCGCCACGGGTAGCAAAAACGCAGCCCACGCGCGCCTGCGCCAGACGACGCAGCGGATAGAAAAGACGGAACTTCCAGCCACGGGAGACTTCGTAGAGATCCGCTCCCCAGATATGCCAGCTGAACTGGGAAGGTTTTATCCCGCCGCTTAACAGCGCCAGCCACAGGCCGGTATTGAACTGTCCGTGGAAGAAGAAACGCTGGCTTCGGTCCGCTTTGGCTTTCGCGACAACGGCTTTGGTCAGGGCCGCTTTGTCTGGCCAGAAGGTGATGTGCAATGCCGGACACGCCGCGCTCAGGCCGTTATCGCGTCCAACGACCATAAACTCGCGCGCATCGGGCGTGCCGGATGCCAGTTCATCGTTGAAGAACCGCAGAACGGTCTGGTTATGATGCGGGATATCCGATCCCAGTATGTGTATCAGTGCAGTCATGCGCGTTTACGCCAAAGTAAAAATACGCCGCAACAGGCAGCGAAATAAACGATATAAGTTGCCATATAGGCCTGAGCCGCCCCCAGCGCACCGTGGGTGGGGATCAGCCAGTGAGAAAATGCCGTCAGCAGCGTAAACTGGCCGATCTCTGCCAGGATATACAACCGCAGCGAAGCCTTCGCAATCACCAGATAGCCGAAAACGTATGCCCCCACTTTCAGCACATCGCCGACCAGTTGCCAGGCAAACAGATCGCGCATGGCGGTAAACTTCGCCGAAAACAGCAGCCAGATGGCGAAATCACGCAGTAACCAGACGGTAAAGCTGGCGATCGCAACCGCCGGCAACACAAAACGCAGGGAGCGAAAAATCTCGCGGGTAATATCCTGCCTGGAAGTCAGGCGCGATAAGGTTGGCAGTAAATAGACGCTAAAGGAAGCCGTAATAAATTGGAGGTAAGCATCTGAAATGCTGCTCACGCCCTGCCAGATCCCCACTTCATCCCAGCTGTAATGCGCTGCCAGCAGGTTTCGCATCATCACGTAGGCAACGGGAAGCGTTACCGAAGTGATGAGCGCCATCAGGGTAAACTTTCCTAGCTGCCCCGCCAGCATCTTGTCCCACTGCGGTTTCAGGTAATTCAGCGGGACATTGCCTCTGCGCATCAGCATAAACGCTGCCGGAATGACAACGAGCGCAGGCACCAGCGCCAGCCCCAGCAGCGCGCCTTCATAGCCGCCCAGCCGATAGCAAAAGTAGTAGGCGATAACGCCGATGATGCTGCCGAGGATCAGCGCCAGCGCATTCCCGGCGGCATCACGGAAGCCTTTCATCAGCGCCAGCAGCAGGTTTGCCCAGGCGATCCCCATCTGAACGAGCGCAACCAGGCGCACCAGCCCCTGATAATGCGTGTGTCCGAACAGCCCCTGGCTGATGGGTGCCGCCGCCAGCAAAAAGACGACGGCCAGCAACGTAGAGAAGCCCAGCACCATAGCAGAGGAGGTGCCCACCACCGTGCGGAGCTTTTCGGCATCGTCATGATGCTGCGCGACGTATTTGGTGACGCCATTGAATATCCCGGCTCCCGCCAGCACGCCAAGCACCGTGACCAGCTGGCGGAAGTTCCCTGCCAGCCCAACGCCTGACGGACCAAATGAGACGGCCAGCAGCTTGACGACCAGTAACCCGGCGCCAATTTTTACAAGCGTGGACGCTGCCGTCCACACCGACGCTTTTGCCAGAGACATATCAGGCGAAATAACTCAGAAGCGAATTGATCACCGTACGCTGGTTCACCGGCGCGAGGTTGTAGAACAGGGGCAGGCGGAGCAGACGTTCGCTCTCTTTGGTGGTGTAGCGGTCTTCACCGGCAAACATCCCGAAGGCTTCGCCAGCCGGGCTGGAGTGCAGCGGAATATAGTGGAATACCGCCATAATTTCCGCCTCTTTCAGCCAGGCAATCAGCTTGCTGCGATCGTCGTTATCGCGCTGCTTGATGTAGAACATGTGAGCGTTGTGGATGCAGTCTGCCGGAATAGTCGGCAGTTCAATACGTCCGGCTTTTGCCAGCGGCTCCAGCGCGTCGTAGTAGGTTTGCCACAGGGAGAGGCGTTGCAGATTGATGCGCTCTGCCGCTTCCAGCTGCGCCCAGAGATACGCGGCCTGCAAATCCGCCATCAGGTAGCTTGAGCCGATATCGCGCCAGGTGTACTTATCCACCTGACCGCGGAAGAACTGGCTGCGGTTGGTCCCTTTTTCACGGATCACTTCCGCACGCTCCACCAGGGCACGATCGTTAATCAGCGTCGCGCCGCCTTCGCCGCCTGCGGTGTAGTTTTTGGTTTCGTGGAAGCTAAAGCAGCCGATATGACCAATGGTGCCCAGCGCGCGCCCTTTGTAGGTGGACATCACGCCCTGCGCGGCGTCTTCCACCACAAACAGGTTGTGCTTTTTAGCGATGGCCATGATGGTGTCCATCTCACAGGCCACGCCCGCGTAATGCACCGGCACAATCGCCCGCGTTTTATCGGTGACCGCCGCTTCAATCAGCGTTTCGTCGATGTTCATAGTATCCGGACGGATATCCACAAACACGATTTTCGCCCCGCGCAGGACAAACGCGTTCGCCGTGGAGACGAAGGTGTAGCTCGGCATGATCACTTCATCGCCGGGCTGGATATCCAGCAACAGCGCCGCCATCTCAAGCGATGCGGTACAGGACGGCGTCAGCAGTACCTTGGCACTGTGAAAACGTTGCTCCATCCACTGCTGGCAGCGGCGGGTAAAACCGCCGTCACCACAGAGCTTGCCGCTGCCCATAGCAGACTGCATGTAATCAAGTTCAGTGCCCACAACGGGAGGCGCGTTAAATGGAATCATCTTGTCACCTGTATAACCAGTAGGCGGTGGCGTCGATGCTGGCACCACTCGCAATATAACGTTTAAGCGCAGCGGTGTTGCCCATCTGGGTTGCGACCCGCAGCGTCGATACCTGTTGTTGCTCCGCCCAGTGCAGCGCCGCCTGCATGAGTTTCTCGCCCATGCCGCGCCCGGCTAACAAACCGATGCGCGCCTCGTGCTCGTTGAGCCTGCGAAGCGAAACAAAACCCTGAATCTGCCCCCCGGCAGTACGGAACACCAGACAGACGTGGTCAAACGTGCCTTTGACCGCATTCTCTATCCACTGGGCATAAAAGCGGCCGCAGTCATCGGGCGCATACCAGGGCGCCCGGAAACGGCTCTGAGCGAAGGCCAGCGCCGCCATCTTGCGCAGCGCGGGGATATCCTGCTCCGTTGCAATTTCCGCGCCCGGTGAGGCGTGGAGAGCCACGGTAACAGAGAGATCAACCTCACCCTCGACCAGCCGGAATCCGTGCTGCTGGAGGGCGTCCAGCAGATCGGCGCGGTCCGCCGGGATCTTAGCCTGTACGCGCTGCCAGGCGCTGAAGTCTGCTTCCTGCAACGCAGGGGCATTGTCGCGCAGACGCACTATCGCTGAGGGACGCGCAAAGAATGCGCTTTCCCACTCAAGGGACTCCAGCACGCCGTTGAGGATACTCAACGCCACACGCCTTTGGTATCAACAACATACTGCTGACGTACGGCATCACCGGAAACCGCTTTGAACGCATTGTGATCCACCAGCAGCACCAGCACATCCGCCGTCGCCAGCGCGTCATCCAGGGCGGTAAGGGTGCAGTGACCGGCAAGTTTTGCCGGCAGCGCATGAATATTCGGCTCAACCACCAGCGTTTCACCGCTGTGCCAGGCAGCGATCATTTTGGCAATTTCCATCGCCGGGCTTTCGCGCAGATCGTCAATATTCGGTTTGAATGCCAGACCAAAGCAGGCAATTTTCAGCTCACTGGCGCGTTTGCCGCTGTCGGCCAGGCAATCCGCGACCGTGGCTTTGACCTGGTTGATGACCCAGTGCGGTTTGTGGTCGTTTACTTCGCGCGCGGTGCGAATCAGGCGTGCCTGTTCCGGGTTCTGCGCCACGATAAACCACGGATCGACCGCGATGCAGTGCCCACCCACTCCCGGCCCCGGCTGAAGGATGTTCACGCGGGGGTGACGGTTGGCAAGGCGAATAAGTTCCCAGACGTTAATCCCCTGATCGGCGCAAATCAATGACAGTTCATTCGCAAACGCGATGTTAACGTCGCGGAAGCTATTTTCGGTCAGTTTGCACATCTCGGCGGTGCGGGAGTTGGTCACCACACATTCGCCTTCAAGGAAAATTTTATACAGCTCGCTGGCGCGCGCGGAGCAGACTGGCGTCATGCCGCCAATCACGCGGTCATTTTTAATCAGTTCCACCATCACCTGGCCGGGCAGTACGCGCTCAGGACAGTAGGCGATATTGATATCGGCCTCGTCGCCCGCCTGCTGCGGGAAGCTGAGATCGGGACGCGCCTCGGCCAGCCACTGCGCCATCTGCTCGGTAGCCCCAACAGGTGAAGTGGACTCAAGGATAACCAGCGCCCCTTTCTTCAGCACAGGCGCAATGGATTTTGCCGCCGCCTCGACGTAAACCATGTCAGGCTCATGATCGCCTTTAAAGGGCGTTGGAACCGCAATCAGGTACGCATCGGCTTCTACCGGCGTGGTGCTGGCGCGCAGGAAGCCACCATCCACCGCCTTTTTCACCACACGATCGAGATCGGGCTCCACGATATGAATTTCGCCACGGTTGATGGTTTCCACCGCGTGCGCGTTGATATCTACGCCAACGACCTGCTTTTGACGAGAGGCAAAGGCCGCCGCAGTAGGCAGCCCGATATAGCCAAGACCAACAACAGAGATGGTAGAAAAACTCATAGCGTTACCCGATTGTGTTTAAGTGCGTGCAAAATACGACCACAAGCCTGCCCGTCACCGTACGGATTGTGGGCCCGGCTCATCGCCTGATACTCTTCATCGTCATGCAGTAAGCGCGTGACCTCTTCGACAATACGACGCGGATCCGTTCCCACCAGACGCACGGTACCGGCAGTAACCGCTTCCGGGCGTTCGGTGGTTTCACGCATCACCAGTACCGGCTTACCGAGGGAGGGCGCCTCTTCCTGAATGCCGCCAGAATCGGTCAGGATCAGCCAGGCGTGGTTCATCAGCCAGACAAATGGCAAATAGTCCTGCGGCTCGATCAGAAGCACGTTTTCCACGTGGCCCAGGATACGGTTGACCGGTTCGCTGACGTTCGGGTTGAGGTGCACCGGATAGACAATCTGCACATCATCGTTCTGCGCGGCGATTTCAGCCAGCGCGTGGCAAATTTGCTCAAAGCCACGGCCAAAGCTTTCGCGGCGGTGGCCCGTCACCAGAATCGTTTTCTTGCCGTTGTTCAGGAACGGATAGCGCGCAGCAAGTTCTGCCTGAAGCTCGCTGTTAGCCAGCACGCGGTCACGCACCCAAATCAGCGCATCAATGACCGTATTGCCGGTGACGAAGATCTTGCTGTCGCTGATATTTTCGCGCAGCAGGTTTTGGCGTGAGTTCTCGGTTGGCGCAAAATGGTACATCGCCAGGTGACCGGTGAGCGTACGGTTGGCCTCTTCCGGCCACGGGGAATAGAGATTGCCGGTACGCAGACCCGCTTCTATATGACCAACGGGGATACGCTGATAGAACGCGGCCAGGCTGGTCGCCACGGTGGTGGTGGTGTCGCCGTGCACCAGCACCACATCCGGCTTGAACGACTCCAGAATAGGCTTTAATTCTTGCAGAATACGGCAGGTGATTTCCGTCAGTCCCTGTCCCGGTTTCATTATATTGAGATCGTAATCCGGGACGATAGAAAAGAGGGTTAAGACCTGATCGAGCATCTCACGGTGCTGGGCAGTCACGCACACTTTCGCTTCAATATCAGGATCTCTGGCCAGCGCATGAACCAGAGGCGCCATCTTGATGGCCTCCGGCCTGGTGCCAAATACGGTTAGTACTTTCACATCGATTCTCTTCGATTAGACGATGAAGGCCGCAGCCTTCATCGTAGACGGCGTTCTTAGTTTGTGCGGCGACGCAATAACGCTACGCCAGCGCCAGTCAGTGCGCCCACAATCCCCCACATGATCATCAGGAATGCGCGACGCGGACTATCGCGTTTTACAGGCTCTTCAGGCGTTCTTAAATAACGATAGGTCTGAAAACGCGGGTCCAGCGTTGGACCGACGTTGAGCGTATTGAGCATGGCGCGGTTTTGGTCGTAATCAAGGTCAAAGTCAGGGCCAACGGCCTGGATATTTTCCAGACGTGCCTGAAGCATTGGGCGACCAAGAAGGAACATTTCTGAATCCGGGAGTTCGTCAGCCGGAACATCCGTTTCGCTACGGGAAATATTGTGCTGTTCCGCAATCTTCAGCGCCTGCTCAATATTATGTACGCGACGGGCGAAGATAGCCTTAGCGACCTCTTCCTGACGTTTGACCTGCGCTTTCATCTGAATAGTACGCGCAGCCCAGGCGCCTTTCAGCTCGTCATTCAGATGACTGGCCGCGCGCTGGCTGGCAAAAGCAACGTACTGACGCAACAGGTTATTGGCGTCCGGCGCCGTTTCCGCAATCAGCTTCACGCTGTCGCTAACGTTACGGAGTACATCGCCAGGCATAAACTGAATGTTATTAATCAGGTCATCCAGCAGCGCGGCATCCGCTTTGCTGTTACCGACCATACGCTGCTTGTAGTAGTCCGTCTGGGACCAGAAATCGCGACGTGTATCCCACGACGCCAGCTGCATCACAAACTCTTTGTAGGATTCATCCATCACCGAAGCCTGATCCGGGGTCGCCAGATTGGCCTTGATATCAAGATTACGCAGGAATTGCTGCTGGGAGTAGTAGCCTCCAAGCATATTCACCGTTGGTCGGTCTGTGATCGCCGTGGCGCTCCACTCTTGTTTTGCAAAGAAGGTGTAGGCAAGCGCTAACAGCGCGAACCCCAGGGCAATCCCCACAATCCACAGTTTGCCCTGCCATAACACGCGAAACAAACCACGAATATCCAGCTCGTTCTCAGTGCCCACTGATTTCGCTCCCGCCAACGGTTGAGTCATCATAGTCCCGGTTTTACTTAGTTAATGTTGTGTTTTTGCCACTGTTCCGACGCATCCTGCGTTTTAAACGTTTAATAAAACGCGCGACTTTCCATGCACGCTTGATGCAGTAACCGTACATGAAAAATGCTAGCAAGAATAATACCAACATTACCCATTCAGGAATGAAATGTGCGTATTCCGCGGCTACGCCAATCGCAGCCAGAATAGCAGCCGCAAGCGTAATCAACACAAATGCCTGACGAGACGTGAAGCCGGCGCGCATAATCAGGTGATGAATATGCTGCCGATCGGGAGAAAACGGGCTCATCCCTTTACGCAGACGGCGGTACATTATAGCGACCATGTCCATCAGCGGGATGGCGATAATCCAGAGAGCCGTTACCGGGCTGATAGGGTGCGTTTTACCCTGCGTGGTTTCCAGCAGGACCCAGATAACCGTAAAGCCAATCAGGGTACTGCCCGCATCGCCCATAAAGACTTTATAGCGACGCCCTAACACACCCAGATTCAGGCAGATGTAAGGCAGGATGGCGGCAATCATGGCAAAGCACCACATTGACAGGCTGTACTGGCCGTCAAACCATAAGATGATGCCGATAGCGCCAAACGAAACAGAGGACAGCCCACCGAGCAGACCGTCTATACCGTCAACCATGTTAAAGGCGTTGATAGCCGCCCACACGGCAAACAGCGTCAGGAAGAAGCCGAATGGCCCAAGCACCAGCTCCCAGGGACCAAACACGTAGCCCAGGCTTCTTAGATAGAGGCCGCCTACCACCATCATAATGATGCCAATGGCCGCCTGTACCGTCGCGCGGAACTTCACGCTGATATCAAAACGATCATCAAGGGCGCCGACCAGTACCAGCACACCGGCACATGCCAGGTAGAGTGCGGCATGGGGGATATAGTAATCCGCGATCCCGAATGTGAAACAGATGCCTGCGTATACCGAAATGCCGCCCACCAGCGGAATAAGCCCCTGATGACGTTTACGGAAGTTCGGTTTGTCCACTAACCCAATTCTTTTTGCTACCTTGCGCGCAATGAACAAAAAACAGGTTGTGAATAAAAAAATACTGATCAGCTCAGTTACAGCAGTGAGTAGATTCACAATGGATTGCTCTCAACAAATGTTAGTCCCGGAAGTATAACCATGAAGCCTCTGCCTCAGAAGGATTAAAGATGGCTCATCACAACTCCCTTTGTATGTTTTTCAATCAATTATTTCTTTGACTGTGCAAACCTTCTTATTGTCGCACCGACCGGTCAAAATTGGGAGTGTGTGGTAATAGCGTATAGTCCATAAATAAAAAACGCCACGTAAAAACGTGGCGTTTACTGGGATTATTTGCGTTACGAGCGTTTCATCATGTCGAAGAAATCGTCGTTCGTTTTGGTCATCGCCAGTTTGTTAATGAGGAATTCCATTGCGTCGATTTCGCCCATTGGATGGATGATTTTACGCAGGATCCACATTTTCTGAAGCTCTTCCTGAGTGGTAAGCAGCTCTTCTTTACGGGTACCGGAACGGTTGTAGTCGATCGCCGGGAAGACGCGTTTTTCTGCGATTTTACGAGAAAGGTGCAGTTCCATGTTGCCTGTACCTTTAAACTCTTCGTAGATAACTTCGTCCATTTTGGAGCCGGTATCGATCAGCGCCGTCGCGATAATGGTCAGGCTACCGCCCTCTTCCACGTTACGCGCCGCACCGAAGAAACGCTTCGGACGATGCAGGGCGTTAGCATCCACACCACCGGTCAGTACTTTACCGGAAGCCGGCACCACGGTGTTGTAGGCACGCGCCAGACGGGTAATGGAGTCGAGCAGGATGATCACGTCTTTCTTGTGCTCAACCAGGCGTTTCGCCTTCTCGATGACCATTTCCGCAACCTGAACGTGGCGAGAAGCAGGCTCGTCGAAGGTAGACGCAACCACTTCCCCTTTCACCAGACGCTGCATCTCGGTTACTTCTTCCGGACGTTCGTCAATCAGCAGCACCATCAGCACACAGTCTGGATGGTTGTAAGCAATGCTCTGCGCGATGTTTTGCAGCAGCATGGTTTTACCGGCTTTTGGCGGCGCCACAATCAGACCACGCTGGCCACGACCAATTGGCGATGCCAGATCCAGCACACGAGCGGTTAAGTCTTCAGTAGACCCGTTACCACGCTCCATGCGCAGACGAGAGTTAGCGTGCAGCGGCGTTAAGTTCTCGAACAGGATCTTATTGCGGGAGTTTTCCGGTTTGTCGTAGTTAACTTCGTTAACCTTCAACAGCGCAAAGTAGCGTTCACCCTCTTTTGGAGGACGAATCTTACCTGAAATGGTGTCACCAGTGCGGAGGTTGAAACGGCGGATTTGGCTAGGGGATACGTAGATGTCGTCAGGGCCGGCGAGGTAGGAGCTGTCTGCGGAGCGGAGGAAACCAAATCCGTCTTGCAGTATCTCCAGCACACCGTCGCCAAAGATATCTTCGCCACTCTTAGCGTGCTGCTTCAGGATGGCGAAAATGATGTCCTGCTTGCGCATACGAGCCTGGTTTTCCAGTCCCATATTTTCGCCGAGAGTGATCAGCTCAGAAACCGGCGTATTCTTTAATTCGGTAAGATTCATAATGGTGTGGGTTCTTAAACTCGGGGTGATTCTCGAACTTAATGTTGTGAATGGTATGGCAGGGTCATCCATGCCTGTTTAGCGGCCATCACCTCATGTCTGTTCGCTGTCTGGTCACAGGGAAAGAACGCAGAACTGAAACGACAAGACGGATTGAGTGACAAGCCCGGAATCTAGCAACTTCACGCACTGTTTAAGTTAACAACGGGAAGTATCGGGTAAAACAAGATTCAAACAACAAGATATGTTTAAAACGTAGTCATAGCTAACTTAGCACGACTAAAGCCGGGCGTCCAGAGCTCGCCGTTAATTAGGCGTTCTGGACGCTCAGCTGAGAAACCTTACGCCAGGTTAGCGTCCAGGAACTCTTTCAGTTGACCTTTGGACAGTGCGCCCACTTTGGTCGCCGCCACGTCACCGTTCTTGAACAGCAGCAGGGTCGGGATGCCACGGATACCGTATTTTGGCGCGGTGCCCGGGTTCTGGTCGATGTTCAGCTTGGCAACGGTCAGTTTGCCCTGATATTCGTCAGCGATTTCATCCAGAATCGGAGCGATCATTTTGCAAGGACCACACCATTCAGCCCAGAAATCAACGAGGATCAGCCCGTCAGCTTTAAGTACGTCCGTGTCAAAACTGTCGTCAGTCAGGTGAATAATTTTATCGCTCATATATAACTCCACAGGAATAAGCCTGGTACGTTGGTTTTGTCTCCACCAACGACGTGTTGATGTCGCATTAACCAACTAAAGGTTGACTTTATTTCACCGGATACGCTTTCGTAAAGCAATAGTAAGCTGATATTCTACCACACTATGAGCAAAACACATTTAACAGAACAGAAGTTTTCCGACTTCGCCCTGCACCCAAAGGTGATCGAAGCCCTTGAAACTAAAGGGTTTCATAACTGCACGCCCATTCAGGCTCTCGCCCTGCCGCTAACGCTGGCCGGTCGCGACGTTGCAGGGCAGGCGCAAACCGGTACTGGCAAAACGATGGCGTTTTTAACGTCAACGTTTCATTATTTACTTTCTCACCCGGCGATTGCAGACCGCAAAGTTAACCAGCCGCGCGCGCTAATTATGGCCCCGACGCGAGAACTGGCGGTACAGATCCACGCAGACGCTGAGCCCCTGGCGCAAGCCACCGGCCTGAAACTTGGCCTGGCCTATGGCGGCGACGGCTACGATAAACAGCTGAAAGTGCTGGAAAGCGGCGTCGATATCCTGATTGGGACCACCGGCCGTCTTATCGACTACGCCAAACAGAACCATATCAACCTCGGCGCAATCCAGGTCGTGGTACTTGATGAAGCAGACCGCATGTACGATCTGGGTTTCATTAAAGACATCCGCTGGCTGTTCCGCCGTATGCCTGCGGCAAACCAGCGTCTGAACATGCTGTTCTCCGCTACCCTGTCATACCGCGTACGTGAACTCGCATTCGAGCAGATGAACAATGCGGAATATGTGGAAGTAGAACCGGAGCAGAAAACCGGGCACCGCATTAAAGAAGAGCTCTTCTATCCTTCTAATGAAGAGAAAATGCGCCTGCTGCAAACCCTGATCGAAGAAGAGTGGCCGGATCGCGCAATTATCTTCGCGAACACCAAACACCGCTGTGAAGATATCTGGGGTCACCTGGCGGCAGATGGGCACCGTGTGGGCCTGCTGACCGGCGACGTGGCGCAGAAAAAACGCCTGCGCATTCTCGACGAATTTACTCGTGGCGACCTTGATATTCTGGTCGCGACCGACGTGGCGGCCCGTGGCCTGCACATTCCAGCCGTGACGCACGTCTTTAACTATGACCTGCCAGATGACTGTGAAGACTATGTACACCGTATCGGACGTACCGGTCGTGCCGGCGCAAGCGGTCACTCCATCAGCCTTGCGTGTGAAGAGTATGCGCTGAATCTTCCGGCCATTGAGACCTACATCGGTCACTCTATTCCACAGAGCAAATACAATCCGGACGCGCTGTTGAGCGAGCTGCCGCCACCTAAGCGCCTTACCCGTCCACGCTCCGGCAATGGTCCGCGTCGTTCCGGCGGTGCACCGCGTAATCGTCGTCGTTCAGGTTAAAAAATATGCTCAGCTCCACCTCGCTTTATGCGGCAATTGATCTCGGTTCGAATAGTTTTCATATGCTGGTTGTGCGCGAGGTGGCGGGAAGCATACAAACGCTGACGCGCATTAAGCGCAAGGTCCGCCTCGCGGCGGGCCTGAGCAGCGATAATCACCTCTCCCCGGAAGCCATGGAACGTGGCTGGCAGTGTCTGCGTCTGTTTGCAGAACGTTTGCAGGATATCCCGCTCAGTCAAGTTCGCGTTGTTGCCACGGCGACCCTTCGTCTGGCGGTTAACGCTGGCGATTTCATTGCCAGAGCACAGGAAATTCTGGGCTGCCCGGTGCAGGTCATCAGCGGTGAAGAAGAAGCGCGTCTGATTTATCAGGGTGTGGCGCATACGACCGGCGGCGACGATCGTCGTCTGGTGGTCGATATCGGTGGTGCCAGTACCGAACTGGTCACGGGCACAGGCGCGCAGGCGACGTCGCTCTTCAGCCTGTCGATGGGCTGTGTGACCTGGCTGGAACGCTACTTTACCGATCGAAACCTTGCCAAAGAGAATTTTGACGAGGCGGAAAACGCGGCGCGTGCGGTCCTGCGCCCGGTCATGGACGAACTGCGCTATCACGGCTGGAAAGTGTGTGTCGGCGCGTCCGGAACCGTTCAGGCGTTGCAGGAAATCATGATGGCACAGGGAATGGACGAGCGGATCACGCTTGCCAAACTCCAGCAGCTTAAACAGCGCGCCATCCAGTGTGGTCGTCTGGAAGAGCTTGAAATAGAAGGGCTGACGCTCGAACGCGCGCTGGTTTTCCCCAGTGGGCTCGCCATTCTGATCGCCATTTTTACTGAACTCAATATCCAGTGTATGACCCTGGCAGGCGGTGCGCTGCGCGAAGGTCTGGTCTACGGAATGCTGCACCAGTCGGTCGATCAGGACATCCGTAGCCGTACGCTGCGTAACGTTCAGCGCCGCTTTATTGTTGATATCGACCAGGCACACAGAGTGAGTCAACTGGCGTCACTGTTTGCCGATCAGGTGAAAAAAAGCTGGGATATTGAACCGTTAAGCCGCGATCTGCTGCTAAGCGCCTGTGCGCTACATGAAATTGGTCTCAGCGTGGAGTACAAGCAGGCACCGCTGCACGCGGCCTGGCTGGTGCGTAATCTCGATTTACCGGGCTATACGCCCGCCCAGAAGAAGCTGCTGGCCACCCTGCTGCTAAATCAGACTAACGCCGTCGATCTCTCTTCCCTTCACCAGCAGAACGCTGTACCGCCGCGCGTGGCGGAGCATCTGTGTCGTCTGCTTCGCCTGGCGATCCTGTTTGCCAGTCGGCGTCGTGATGATTTGCTGCCAGCCATTACGCTGGCGGCAGACGATGAGAAACTGACGCTGACGCTACCGGAAAACTGGCTTGAGGATCATCCGCTTGGGGCGGAACTGATTGAGCAGGAGTACCAGTGGCAGAGCTATGTGCACTGGGCGCTTGATGTGAAGTGACCCTTTGAAGCGTGCCGGGTGGCGGCTTCGCCTTACCCGGCCTGCAAATAGTTATCCCTTCTCTTTGGCTTTTGCCAGCATCGCGCGAATGTTTGCCACGTTTGCCTGCCCTTTGTGCATACGCTCTTCAGCGGTAATGACTTTACGCTCCTGCTCCCAGATAAGATCGTCCTGAGGCAACTCCAGCAGAAAACGGCTCGGCTCCGGGCGCACCAGCTCACCATACTGGCGGCGCTCTTTGCACAGCGTAAACGTCAGCTCTTTCTGCGCACGAGTGATCCCCACGTAGGCCAGACGGCGCTCTTCGTCGACGTTATCTTCATCAATGCTGCTCTGGTGCGGCAATAGGCCCTCTTCCATCCCCACCAGATAGACATAGGGGAACTCCAGCCCTTTCGAGGCATGTAACGTCATCAGCTGAACCTGATCGGCCTCTTCTTCGCTTTCGCCGCGCTCCATCATATCGCGCAGCGTGAAGCGGGTGACCACCTGCGTCAGGGTCATGGGCTCGTCAATCTCAGATCCTTCAAGCATTTCGGTCATCCAGCTGAAGAGCTGGTTAACGTTTTTCATCCGCATCTCGGCTGCTTTCGGGCTGGCAGAGGTTTCATACAACCAGGATTCGTAATCAATGCCGTGGATCAGATCGCGTACTGCCGCCACAGGCTCGCGCTCTGCCAGACGCTGCACCTCACCCAGCCAGTGGGTAAAGCGGGTTAAGGCGTCATAGCCGCGCCCGGTCAGGGTCTGGCTCAGCCCCATATCGAAGCTGGCGGTGAACAGGCTTTTGTTGCGGGTCATCGCCCATTCACCCAGTTTTTGCAGCGTCGCAGAGCCAATCTCGCGTTTCGGCGTATTCACGATGCGCAGGAAAGCGCTGTCGTCATCCGGGTTGGTCAGCACGCGCAGATAGGCCAGCAGATCCTTGATTTCGGGACGCGAAAAGAACGACGTACCGCCGGAGATTTTGTAGGGGATGCGGTTCTGCATCAGCATCTTTTCAAAGACGCGCGACTGGTGGTTTCCGCGATAGAGGATCGCGTAATCCTTGTATTCAGTTTTGTTGACGAAGTGATGGGCAATCAGCTCGCCCGTTACGCGCTCCGCTTCGTGCTCTTCGTTGTTGGCGCTGAGCACTTTCAGCTCGGTACCGTAACCCAGTTCGGAGAACAGGCGCTTCTCAAAGACGTGCGGGTTATTGGCAATCAGGATGTTCGCCGCTTTCAGGATGCGACCGGACGAACGGTAGTTCTGCTCCAGCTTAATCACCTGCAACGCCGGGAAATCTTTGCTCAGCAGCACCAGGTTTTGTGGTCGCGCGCCGCGCCAGGAGTAAATCGACTGGTCGTCGTCGCCTACCACAGTGAAACGCGCGCGTTGCCCTACCAGCAGCTTCACCAGCTCGTACTGGCTGGTGTTGGTATCCTGGTATTCATCCACCAGCAGGTAACGAATTTTGTTCTGCCAGCGCTCGCGTACCTCTTCATTCCGCTGAAGCAGCAGCGTCGGCAGCAGGATCAGATCGTCGAAATCCAGGACGTTGCAGGCTTTCATATGCGCGTCGTACAGTCCGTAGCAGTGGGCAAAGATGCGGTCGCGCTCGCCTTTGGCGCTTGCCGCTGCCTGGGCCGGCGTCATCAGATCGTTTTTCCAGTTCGAGATCGTCGAGATCAGCTGTTGCAACAGCACTTTGTCATCTTCGATCAGCCCTTCCGTCAGCTCTTTAAGCAGCGCCACCTGGTCGGTGTCATCGAAGAGAGAAAAGTTGGACTTCATGCCCAGCGCCGCGTATTCGCGCTTGATAATATCCAGACCCAGCGTGTGGAAGGTGGAGATCATCAGCCCGCGCGCCTCTTTACGGCCCAGCGTCTGGCCGACGCGCTCTTTCATCTCACGCGCCGCTTTGTTGGTAAAGGTGACCGCCGCGATATGGCGCGCCTGGTATCCACAACCCCGAATTAAGTGGGCGATTTTGTTGGTGATCACGCGTGTTTTACCGGATCCCGCTCCTGCCAGCACCAGGCAGGGTCCGGTGACGAATTCGACAGCTTGTTGTTGTCCGGGGTTTAAACGCATAAATGATCACTCAATGAAAGTCGGGAGAGGAGGAAAAACGCGTGGTAGTATACCGATCGTAAACTAGTCGACTCAAGGCACGATCATGGCAAAAACAGCAGCAGCACTGCATATCCTTGTTAAAGAAGAGAAACTGGCACAGGATCTGCTCGAACAGATTAAAAACGGCGCCGACTTCGGCAAACTGGCGAAGAAACACTCGATTTGCCCGTCAGGCAAACGCGGTGGTGACTTAGGCGAGTTCCGCCAGGGCCAGATGGTCCCGGCGTTTGATAAAGTGGTCTTCTCCTGCCCGGTGCTGGAGCCAACTGGCCCTCTGCACACACAATTCGGCTATCACATTATCAAAGTGTTATACCGCAACTAATCAAAAGCCCGGTGCATTGACTCACCGGGCTTTTTTATTTAGGTGTTCCGGCGTTCAGATACCGTCGCCGTATTCGAAGGTGTGATGAATACCGTTGAAGTGCTGATCCATATCCATCGACGGCTTATCGCTGTCTGGCTTACCGACGATGCGCGCCGGGACGCCAGCGGCGGTGGTGTGCGGCGGTACAGGCTGGAGCACAACCGACCCCGCGCCAATCTTCGCGCCGCGTCCGACTTCAATATTGCCGAGGATTTTAGCGCCCGCGCCAATCATCACCCCTTCACGAATTTTCGGATGGCGATCGCCGCTGGTTTTACCGGTACCGCCCAGCGTAACGGATTGCAGGATCGACACGTCATCTTCGATCACCGCCGTTTCACCAACAACAATGCCGGTGGCGTGATCGAGCATGATCCCGCGGCCAATTTTCGCCGCCGGGTGAATATCGACCTGGAAGGTCACGGAAACCTGGTTTTGCAGGAAGATGGCCAGCGCGCGGCGTCCCTCATTCCATAACCAGTGGCCGATGCGGTACGCCTGTAAGGCGTGGAAGCCTTTGAGATACAGCAGCGGCGTGGAGTATTTATCCACCGCCGGGTCTCGCGTGCGCACAGCCTGGATGTCGCAGGCGGCAGAAGCAATCATCTCCGGATCTGCGGCGTAGGCCTCTTCCACCACCTCGCGAATCGCAATAGCAGGCATGATAGGGGAAGCCAGTTTATTGGCGAGCATATAGCTCAGGGCGCTGCCGAGATTTTCGTGCTTAAGTAGCGTCGCGTGATAGAAACTGGCCAGCATGGGCTCACAGTCGGCCAACGCTCGGGCTTCGGCTTTAATATTATTCCAGACGATATCCAGTTCTTCACACGGCATTGCTTGCTCCAGACGATAGTTAATGACCAGCCAGTTCTGCGCTGGCTGGGTCATTCAGGTGACGATACTTCCCGGCTAATTGCTGCTGCGCTCGTCCTTGCGCGCACGACCTAATAAGGTCAATGCTGCCTCGCGCGCATTTTTTCCGCAATACAATACCTGATAAATTTCCTCGGTTATTGGCATTTCAACACCGAAACGGTGCGCCAGTTCGCGAACTTCTTTGGTATTGCGATAGCCTTCAACCACCTGACCAATCTTCTCCTGCGCGCTTTTTACATCGCTGCCCTGTCCGAGCATCATGCCAAAGCGGCGGTTACGGGACTGGTTATCGGTGCAGGTCAGCACCAGGTCGCCCAGCCCTGCCATTCCCATAAAGGTGGCCGGATCGGCACCCAGCGCTTCGCCCAGGCGGGACATTTCGGTCAGGCCACGGGTGATCAGCGCAGTACGCGCATTCGCGCCGAAACCGATGCCGTCAGACATCCCGGCCCCGATGGCAATGACGTTCTTCACCGCGCCGCCCAGCTGCACGCCGATAAAATCGGGGTTGCTGTACACGCGGAAGCTTTTGCCGCAGTGCAGCAGTTGCTGAAGATCGTCGGAAAATGCCTGGTCGGTGGACGCCAGCGAAATCGCCGTCGGCAAGCCCGCAGCCAGCTCTTTGGCAAACGTCGGCCCGGAGATCACCGCCAGCGGGATCGCTGTTCCCAGCGCTTCGCGGGCAACGTCCTGCAACAGACGTCCGGTTTCCGCTTCCAGCCCCTTCGTCGCCCACACAATACGCGCATCCGCACGCATCAGCGGCTTAATCTGACGCAAGACTTCGCCAAACACATGGCTTGGCACCACAATCAAAATATTGCGGCTGGCCGCCAGCGCGGTCGCGAGGTCGCTTTCCAGATACAGGGAGTCAGGGAACGGAACGTCCGGGAGAAACGCCACATTGCAGCGGTCGTGTTGCAACGTCGCGATATGTTTTGGATCGTGGCCCCACAGGACCACGTCGTGACCATTTCTTGCCAGGGTGATGGCAAGAGCGGTGCCGTAAGAGCCGGCACCGATCACAGTCATTGACGCATTAACAGTGCTCATCAGGCATCCTGATGTTGTTCGGTACCTTCGCCAGCCTGCTGCTGTAGATAGTTCATGAACAGCGCATCAAAGTTTACTGGCGCAAGGTTCAGTTGCGGGAATGTACCGCGAGAAACCAGGCTGGTGATGCATTCACGGGCATACGGGAACAGGATGTTCGGGCAGTATGCACCCAGGCAATGCGCCATCTGGTTGCCTTCGATGCCGCCGATGGAGAAGATACCGCCCTGCTGAACTTCGCACAGGAATGCGGTTTCTTCGCCCAGAGAGGCGGTCACGGTGACACGCAGTACGACTTCATACACATCATCCGCCAGCTGGGTGGATGCGGTATCCAGATCAAGTTTAACCTCTGGCTGCCAGTCTTTCTGGAAAACGTGCGGCGCATTTGGCGCTTCGAAAGAGACATCCTTGGTGTAGATGCGCTGGATCTGGAAAGTCATCTCGGTGTTGTTTTGTTCTGACATGGAAAAACCCTTTTTAATTGTCCTAAAGTCTCTAGCTCAGCAGCGGATCGAGTCCGCCACGAGCGTCGAGCGCATACAAGTCATCACAGCCGCCAATGTGCTGCGCATCAATAAAAATCTGTGGAACCGTTGTGCGACCACTGCGTTGGATCATCTCTTCGCGTTTAATCGCGTCACCATCGATCGGCAGTTCCTTGAACGTTACGCCTTTGCTGGACAGCAGCGCTTTCGCTCGGTGGCAGAACGGGCACGTTGCTTTGGTGTAGATCTCAATATTGGCCATCACTTAACTCCTTATTTACCGCGCACTAAAGGAAGATTCTCCCCGCTCCAGCCGGAGATGCCTTCTTTCAGCACCGTTACGTTTTCAAAGCCTGCTTTATGCAGTGCGCTGGCAGATTCCTGCGCCTGCATGCCAGTGCCGTCAACAACAATAATCGGCTGGGCTTTATGCTTCTCCAGCTCACCAATGTTGTTCGCTTTAATTTCCGCTGGCAGCAGGTTGATAGCACCTGCGATGTGGCCCTTGCGGAAATCGTCGCGCTGACGCAGATCGACAACCACGGCGTCCTCTTTGTTGATCAGACGTGTCGCTTCACCGCGGGTGATCACCTTAATTTTAGACGTCAGTCCCTTAAATGTGGTGAACAGTACAGCGACCAGCAGGCCAATCCACGCGATGCTCAGAACCGGGTGGCGGCTAACGAATTGCATAATTTCTTGCATGGGGGGTAACAACTCCCGACTAAGTGATTAAAAAAACCAGGACAGGAGTATACCTGTGCGCTGTGGCAAATACAGCCAGCGACATAAAGCTAATCTATTTTCTGCGGCATGCCACGTAAAAAAAGCCTCAAAATGGCCTGAGAACAGCATTGCCCCCGCGCTTTCTTTGATCTTCTGCGGCTATTTTATCGATTCAGCTGTAGTAAAATTACGCAAATTTTTTGTCTCTTGAGCATGAGGTTGTCGCAATGTCGGTTTCTAAAAAACCTATGGTACTGGTGATTCTGGATGGCTATGGCTACCGTGAAGATCAACAGGATAACGCCATTTTCAACGCCAAAACCCCGGTTATGGATGCGCTATGGGCAAAACGTCCCCACACCCTGATTGATGCGTCTGGCCTGGAAGTGGGTCTGCCGGATCGTCAGATGGGCAACTCTGAAGTGGGTCACGTTAACCTGGGTGCGGGCCGTATCGTTTACCAGGACCTGACGCGCCTGGACGTTGAAATCAAAGAACGTACATTCTTTGCCAACCCAACGCTCACCGGAGCGGTTGATAAAGCCGTTGCCGCAGGCAAGGCCGTTCACATTATGGGTCTGCTCTCTGCGGGCGGCGTTCACAGCCACGAAGATCACATCATGGCGATGGTAGAACTGGCCGCTGAGCGCGGTGCGGAAAAAATCTATCTGCACGCCTTCCTGGATGGTCGCGATACGCCGCCACGCAGCGCAAAAGGTTCTCTTAAAGCGTTTGAAGATAAATTTGCCGCACTGGGCAAAGGCCGCGTGGCGTCCATCGTTGGCCGTTACTATGCCATGGACCGCGACAACCGCTGGGACCGCGTTGAGCAAGCCTATGATCTGCTGACCCTGGCAAAAGGTGAGTTCCAGTTCCCGACCGCCGTTGAAGGCCTGGAAGCGGCTTACGCGCGTGATGAAAACGACGAATTTGTGAAGGCAACCGTGATCCGCGCTGAAGGCCAGGCCGATGCCGCCATGGAAGATGGCGATGCGCTGATCTTCATGAACTTCCGTGCTGACCGCGCGCGCGAAATCACCCGCGCCTTCGTCAACAGCGATTTCGACGGTTTCGCCCGTAAGAAAGTGGCGAAGATCGATTTCATCCAGTTGACCGAGTATGCAGCGGATATCAAAGCCCCATGCGCGTATCCACCCGCTTCCCTGGAAAATACTTTCGGCGAGTGGATGGCGAAAAACGATAAAACGCAGTTGCGCATCTCCGAAACTGAGAAGTATGCGCACGTGACCTTCTTCTTTAACGGCGGCGTAGAAGAGCCGTTTAAAGGCGAAGACCGCATCCTGATTAACTCGCCGAAAGTCGCCACTTACGATCTCCAGCCAGAAATGAGCTCTGCGGAGCTGACCGAAAAACTGGTGGCCGCGATCGAAAGCGGTAAATACGACACCATCATCTGTAACTATCCGAATGGCGACATGGTGGGCCACACCGGCGTGATGGAAGCAGCCGTTAAAGCGGTTGAAGCGCTGGACTACTGCGTTGAGCAGGTTGCGAAAGCGGTTGAATCCGTGGGCGGCCAGCTGCTGATCACCGCTGACCACGGTAACGCAGAACAGATGCGTGACCCGGCAACCGGTCAGGCGCATACCGCCCATACCAACCTGCCTGTTCCACTGATTTATGTGGGTGATAAATCAGTGAAAGCTGTGGAAGGCGGCAAGCTTTCCGACATCGCGCCAACCATGTTGTCGCTGATGGGTATGGAAATCCCTGAAGAGATGACTGGCAAGCCGCTGTTCATCGTGGAATAATCGCTCCCCATGAGGGGAAAGGCGATTTTTTCAATCACATGGGTCGTGAAGCCGCTTCGGTTATCAGTCAGACCTCTGCTTTGCGCCAGCGCACTCAGCGCTGGCGTATTGCTGTGCGCCGCATCCGCCCACGCGGATGACCGCGATCAGCTTAAATCCATTCAGGCCGATATCGCCGCCAAAGAGCGTGCGGTACGTCAGCAGCAACAGCAGCGCGCCACCCTGCTCGCCCAGCTTAAAAAGCAGGAAGAGGCCATTTCCGCCGCCGCGCGTAAGCTGCGTGAAACACAAAACACCCTTGCCCAGCTCAATAAGCAAATCGATGAAATGAACGCGTCGATTGCGAAACTGGAGCGTCAGCGCGATGCCCAGGAGCGGAACCTTGCTGCACAGCTTGATGCTGCTTTCCGTCAGGGTGAGCACACAGGCCTTCAGTTGATCCTCAGCGGTGAAGAGAGCCAGCGTGGTCAGCGTTTACAGGCCTATTTCGGCTATCTTAACCAGGCGCGTCAGGAGACCATTGCGCAGCTGAAACAGACGCGCGAAGAAGTCACCACGCAAAAAGCCGAGCTGGAAGAGAAACAGAGCCAGCAGCAAACGCTGCTCTACGATCAGCAGGCGCAGCAGGAGAAGCTTGAGCAGGCCCGCAATGAGCGTAAGAAGACGCTCGCCGGGCTGGAGTCCTCTATCCAGGCAGGACAAAGCCAGCTGAGCGAAATGCGCGCCAACGAATCCAGACTGCGTAACAGCATTGCCCGGGCAGAAGCCGCGGCCAAAGCGCGCGCCGAAAAAGAAGCGCGCGAAGCGCAGGCGGTGCGTAATAAGCAGCAGGAAGCCTCCCGGAAAGGCACCACCTACAAACCGACTGAAAATGAACGTTCCCTGATGTCGCGTACCGGCGGCCTCGGCTCCCCGCGTGGTCAGGCTTACTGGCCCGTTCGCGGTACGATCCTGCATCGCTATGGCGAACAGTTGCAGGGTGAGCTACGTTGGAAGGGGATCGTTATCGGAGCGTCTGAAGGTAGCGAAGTGAAAGCCATCGCCGATGGCCGCGTGATCCTGGCCGACTGGCTACAGGGTTATGGGCTCGTGGTGGTGGTTGAACACGGTAAAGGCGATATGAGTCTTTACGGCTACAACCAGAGCGCGCTGGTCAGCGTTGGCACCCAGGTGCGCGCGGGTCAACCCATTGCCCTTGTGGGCAGCAGTGGCGGTCAGGGCCGCCCGTCACTCTATTTCGAAATTCGTCGTCAGGGTCAGGCGGTCAATCCACAGCCGTGGTTGGGAAGATAGGTTTTGCTTCAATTTCGTCGAATTGTTGTTTCCGTAGTCAGCGCACTGGCGCTGGCTGCACCGGTTTATGCAGGCAAACTCGCGATTGTGATTGATGACTTCGGTTATCGACCACACTATGAAAATCAGGTGCTGGCGATGCCGTCAGCCATCTCTGTCGCCGTCCTGCCTAATGCGCCTCACGCGCATGAAATGGCGACCAAAGCGCACAATGGCGGCCATCAGGTCCTCATCCATCTGCCGATGGCCCCCCTCAGCAAGCAGCCGTTGGAAAAAGATACCCTGCGCCCGGACATGAGCAGCGACGAGATCGATCGCATCATCCGCGATGCGTACAATAAAGTGCCGTATGCCGTGGGTCTGAATAACCATATGGGCAGCGCGATGACCTCCAGCCTGTACGGTATGCTGAAAGTGATGCAGGCGCTGGAGCGTTACAATCTCTATTTCCTCGACAGCATGACCATCGGCAACAGCCAGGCGATGCGTGCCGCTCAGGGAACGGGTGTAAAAGTCATCAAGCGCAAAGTATTCCTGGACGACTCCCAGAACGAAGCGGATATCCGCGTGCAGTTCAACCGCGCGGTACAGCTGGCGCGCCGTAACGGTTCGGCGATTGCCATTGGGCATCCGCATCCGTCTACCGTTCGCGTTTTGCAGCAAATGTTGTCGGGCTTACCCGCCGATATTACGCTGGTGCGTCCGAGCGATCTGCTCAATGAACCTCAGGTGGATACTTCTCGTCCGGGTAGCGCGCAACCACCCGCAACGCAGCCGCGTAATCCATTCCGCGGCGTGAAGAACTGCACGCTGAAACAGCCGCCTGAACCGGTCTATGCAACCCGCTTCTTCTCGGTGATTGGCGAAAGCATCAGCAGCAGTACACTGGTTAAATACGTCCAGCAACAGTGGCAGGGTTGGGGAAAAAAAGCCTGATCGGCTAACGCCTATTCTGCCAGATAAGAGTCCGACTGCTCTTTTGCAACGGACTCTCTCTTTTCCCGATCCTGATACCAGGCCTTGAAATACTTCAAAAAACTGTACGCCGTGGCATAAAACCCTGTCACCACACCTACTTTGCCCTGACGCCAGGCACCGCTAAACAGATACCATTTGAAAAATGCGCCGATAGCGCTGATCGCGCCGCGACCAAGAGAGGGACGTATCGTCTGATATTGAACCAGGCGAGTGGTATATCCGTTTAATTTATTAAAAAGTTCATGCAGCGAATGAAACGTCTCATGTCTGACATAACCTGGAATACGTTCAGAACGGAGAAAACCTTCAACCTGATCGTCTACTGGCCGGTTATTAAATCGCGACTGCGTACGGTTAAAAAGACGCACCGGATAATCCGGTGATGAGACGGGATAAATCGTTCGGACATTTTCTCCCAAAACAAACCAGTGATGACATATCCGCCACGCCATATCCAGTTCGGGTTCATCGCCCATTTTTAATTCTAAAATAGCATCAACGGTTTCTTGATCGAGTATTTCGTCACTGTCCATGCACAGCACCCAGTCGTTATGCGCATGGGATACGGCATGGTTCATCTGCTCGCCGTGCCAGCTATATTTTTTGAATATGGGCGACAATCCATAACTCTGGCAAATATATATCGTCGAGTCTGTACTTCCGGAATCCACTATAACGAATTCATCTGCTATTTTTAAAAGAGGAGGAATAACATCGTGCAACGTTCTTTCGGAGTTAAACGTTAATAAGCAGACCGTTATTTTAAACATATTTTCACTCTCTCAATAACAACATAAAATTTTTGCACTCATACTATCGAATTGAGAAGAGGCGATTAAAGTCTTAAATCGCACTTTTAAAATAAGCGTGTTTAAAACCTTTGCTTATAAAAAGGCAAATGAATACAAAAAATCTATTTTATTTCAGTAAATTCTTTATAATGCGGTCAGATGAAGGGTAGCATACGGATTCAGACATGCCGCAAAAACGTAAAATCCTCCTCCTGGACACGGGCAAAGAATGGGGGGGAGGTACCAACAGTATGCTTGAGCTTCTGAAGCGAATCAACCGCGACAAATTCGACATTACCTGTTGTTTTTACAGGGATTATAGTCGTGCTGAAGGTCAAACGATTGGCCAGGTGCTCAATAGCATTAGGATCCCGCTACTCGTTATCCCTCAACGTAAGCAACCGGCATGGGCAAAACTACTGAAAGAAGCGGGACGTGGTCTGCTGTTTTTCTCGCGTTCAGCGCGCAAAGCTTTTACGCGGCATATCGATACCCTGTGGCGCATTCGCCCCAACGTCAGCAAGATCGAGACCATTTTCAGGGAAGGTGGATTCGATACGCTGTATATGAACAACCAGCCAGGCTCTAACGAAGAAGGGTATCTGGCGGGCGCAAACCTGCATGCGCGGATAATCCAGCACTGCCGGATTGAACCGGTGCTGACCCCGCCGCTGGTGAAGCTGGTCAATGCCCATGCCACAAAAATCATCGCCGTCTCGCACGGCGTTGAACGCGTGTTGCTTCAGCATGGCGTCCGGCCAGCGCTGTGTACCACGGTCAACAATGCTATCGACATCCACCAGCCTTTGCCCGACCGACGCGCGATGCGCCAGCGCCTGAACATTGATGACGACACGTTTGTGTTCGGCAGCATTGGCTCGCTAATCCCTCGCAAAGCCAACCACCATACGCTGGAGGCGCTGGCACAGTTCAGCCAGAGGCACCCGCAGGCAAAATGGAAGATGGTGTTGGTCGGTGAAGGGGCGGAGCGCGGCGCACTGGCGGCACAGGCTGACGCGCTGGGTATTGCTGAGCACGTCATTTTTACCGGTTTCCAGAACACGCCTTTTGACTATCTCGCCACCTTTGACGCATTTATTCTGGCCTCGAAGAGCGAAGGCCTGCCGCGCGTCGTGCTGGAGGCGATGCTGCTGAATATTCCCGTGATTGGTTCAAAGGTGACCGGCACGGCAGAATTGATCGATCATGAGTCGACCGGCCTGCTGTTTCCCTGGAGCGACGTGTCGCAACTTGCTCAACATCTGGATAATATCTGGCAGGATCCTGCTCTGCGCGCCCGGCTCGCCGCTGCCGCACACCAGAATGTCTGCAACATGTATGCCATTGAAAGCTATGTTAACGGTGTCGAGGCCGTTCTTGGCGCGCAATAACCAAACGAGAAGAACATGTTTAAATTCCTGAATGCTCGCTACCGCCACATTACCGGGCGTCATAACATTCCTTACGCTTCCCTTCCGGTCACGCGCGATCTCGTTGCGGTGGATTCCATTGTGATCCCGTGTACGGGCGCGGATTTCGTCGAAGAGGCGTTATTGTCAGCGACCTTTGCAGAGCGTTATGCCACCGACGTCAGCGAGATTGTTATCGTCAGCGATCAGCCTGAATCCGCTTTCGGCGAGCTGCCGCCAAAAACCCGCGTTGTTACCCTCACGCTTCCAAAACGTGAAGAAGGTTACCGCTATAAGCAGATCTACCTCAGTCGTCTGGTGAAGCTTAACGCTCCGTTGCAGGCGCGCGGTGAAGGTGTGCTGATGATCGACTCCGATCTCAACCTGCTTAAAATGCCAGAGATCAACATGGCGGATATGCACATCTACTCCAGCTTCCGTCAGGGCAAAATGATTGCCAAGCTGGACGGCGCGCCAGCGGAGAAAGTGCCGGCATATTACAAAGAAACGGTGCGTCCGTATCTGGTCGATCACGTTAACGGCGCGTTTCTTGCCGCCACCAAAAAGACCTGGCGCCGTATCTGCCCGCTGTGGCTGACGCTGTTCCAGGATACCTGGGAGCTGATGGACGACACGCAGCCGCCGACCGATCAGCTGCCGCTCGCTGCGCTGCTGGACATGCTGGATGTAAAAACGGTTAACCTGGGCGACTGGATGAACTGGCCGGTCTCCAAGAAGATCGGCGGTCAGGAAGCCGTTGTGCCGAAAGAGGTGATTGGCGCGCACGGTGGTTTCCCGCTTTCCGAATGGCAGAAGTATCTGGAATCGCCGGATAACAAACTGCTGTTCAAAGGCCAGGATTACACCCGCAAGGTGCGTTACCTGACGGACGAAGAGAAAAAGAATCAGTAAAAAAGGGGCCGCTGGCCCCTTTTTAATTACTTATCCCAGCTCAGGATCACTTTCCCTGACTGGCCGGACCGCATTGCGTCAAAGCCCTGCTGGAACTCATCGATGGAGAAACGGTGAGTGATAATCGGGGACAGATCCAGACCGGACTGGATCAGCGCGGCCATCTTGTACCAGGTTTCGAACATCTCACGGCCATAGATGCCCTTAATGAACAGCCCCTTGAAGATGACTTTGTTCCAGTCAATGGACATATCTGACGGCGGAATACCCAGCATCGCGATACGGCCACCGTGGTTCATGGTGTCGAGCATGGTGCGGAACGCCGGTGGCGCGCCGGACATCTCCAGACCCACGTCAAAGCCTTCGGTCATGCCCAGCTCTTCCATCACATCGGTCAGGCTCTCTTTCGAGACATCCACCGCGCGGGTGACGCCCATTTTGCGCGCCAGCGACAGGCGGTATTCGTTCACGTCGGTGATCACCACGTTGCGCGCACCCACATGCTTCGCCACGGCTGCCGCCATAATGCCGATGGGGCCCGCGCCGGAAACCAGCACGTCTTCACCCACCAGGTCGAAGGAGAGCGCCGTGTGTACCGCGTTGCCGAACGGGTCGAAGATGGAGGCCAGATCGTCAGAGATATTGTCCGGGATTTTGAAGGCGTTAAACGCCGGGATCACCAGGTATTCCGCGAAGCAGCCCGGACGGTTCACGCCCACGCCGACGGTGTTGCGGCACAGGTGGGTACGCCCACCGCGACAGTTACGGCAGTGACCGCAGGTAATGTGGCCTTCACCGGAGACGCGATCGCCAATGTTGAAGCCTTTTACTTCCTGGCCGATACCCACCACTTCGCCGACATATTCGTGACCGACAACCATCGGTACCGGAATGGTTTTCTGCGACCACTGGTCCCAGTTGTAGATGTGAACGTCAGTACCGCAGATGGCGGTTTTACGAATTTTGATCAGCAGATCGTTATGACCGACTTCCGGCTCCGGCACGTCGGTCATCCAAATCCCTTCTTCCGCTTTCAGTTTGGATAACGCTTTCATCATACGTCCTCAGGCAATGACGCCCAGCTGTTTGCCGATGCGGGTAAAGGCTTCCACCGCACGTTCAATTTGTTCAGGCGAGTGCGCCGCAGACATCTGGGTGCGGATACGCGCCTGACCTTTTGGTACCACCGGGAAGAAGAACCCGGTCACGTAAATCCCTTCTTTCTGAAGCTCACGAGCAAATTTCTGCGCGACAACCGCGTCGCCCAGCATCACCGGAATGATCGCGTGATCGGCACCGGCCAGGGTGAATCCTGCGGCACTCATTTTTTCGCGGAACAGGCGGGCGTTAGCCCACAGGCGGTCGCGCAGCTCAGCTCCGGATTCCACCATCTCCAGCACTTTAATGGAGGCAGCCACAATCGCCGGCGCCAGGGAGTTGGAGAACAGATACGGGCGGGATCGCTGGCGCAGCCACTCGACCACCTCTTTACGCGCGGCGGTGTAGCCGCCAGACGCGCCGCCGAGCGCTTTGCCCAGCGTACCGGTGATGATATCCACGCGGCCCATTACGTCGCAGTATTCGTGGGAGCCACGACCGTTTTCGCCGACAAAACCGACCGCGTGAGAGTCATCCACCATCACCAGCGCGTCGTATTTATCCGCCAGATCGCACACGCCCTTCAGGTTGGCGATCACACCGTCCATGGAGAACACGCCGTCGGTGGCGATCAGGACGTGGCGAGCCCCCGCTTCACGGGCCTCTTTCAGGCGCGCTTCCAGCTCCACCATGTCGTTGTTGGCGTAGCGGAAACGCTTCGCTTTGCACAGGCGTACGCCGTCGATGATGGAGGCGTGGTTCAGGGCGTCGGAGATAATCGCGTCTTCTGCGCCGAGCAGGGTCTCAAACAGACCGCCGTTGGCGTCGAAGCAGGAGGAGTACAGAATCGCGTCTTCCATTCCGAGGAAGTTCGCCAGCTTTTGCTCAAGCTGCTTGTGGCTGTCCTGCGTACCGCAGATAAAGCGAACGGAGGCCATACCGAAACCGTGGGTGTCCATGCCGTTTTTCGCCGCGGCAATTAGCTCAGGGTGATTCGCAAGACCTAAATAGTTGTTCGCGCAAAAGTTGATCACATGGCTGCCGTCGGCAACGGTGATGTCCGCCTGCTGGGCAGACGTGATAATACGCTCTTCTTTGAACAACCCTTCCGCACGTGCGGTATCGAGGTCGCTGTTTAACTGTTTGTAAAAATCACCACGCATTGCAATTCTCCAGACTCGGCAAATTTTGGCACATATTACCCAAACCAATAGTTCATGACGAGATGACGCAGTATCTCTTCTCGTTTTTGCAGCATAAATCACGCGTACCCCTGCTGCATATCGGTGAATGGCTGAAGCCTGAGCATTGTGATGATATGATAAAGAGATTAGCGTTCGGGATATTCCCCGACTCATACTTCAAAGGTTACAGTTATGATCATCGTTACTGGCGGCGCGGGCTTTATCGGCAGCAATATTGTTAAGGCCCTCAATGACAAAGGCATCACCGACATTCTGGTGGTGGACAACCTGAAAGACGGCACCAAGTTCGTGAACCTGGTGGATCTGAACATCGCTGACTACATGGATAAAGAAGACTTCCTTATCCAGATTATGGCGGGTGAAGAGTTCGGCGAGATCGAAGCCATCTTCCACGAAGGTGCGTGCTCCTCCACCACCGAGTGGGACGGCAAGTACATGATGGATAACAACTATCAGTACTCCAAAGAGCTCCTGCACTACTGCCTGGAGCGTGAAATTCCGTTCCTGTACGCCTCTTCCGCGGCAACTTACGGTGGGCGCACTTCAGATTTCATCGAATCCCGCGAATATGAGCAGCCGCTGAACGTTTACGGTTACTCCAAGTTCCTGTTTGATGAGTACGTACGTCAGATCCTGCCAGAAGCGAACTCGCAGATTGTCGGCTTCCGCTACTTCAACGTCTACGGGCCGCGCGAAGGCCACAAAGGCAGCATGGCGAGCGTGGCGTTCCACCTGAACACCCAATTAAATAACGGCGAAAGCCCGAAACTGTTCGAAGGCAGCGACGGCTTCAAGCGTGACTTCGTCTACGTGGGCGATGTGGCGGCAGTAAACCTGTGGTTCCTGGAAAATGGCGTGTCCGGCATTTTCAACCTGGGCACCGGCCGCGCGGAATCCTTCCAGGCGGTGGCAGACGCGACGCTGGCGTACCATAAGAAAGGCAGCATCGAGTACATTCCGTTCCCGGATAAGCTGAAAGGCCGCTACCAGGCATTCACCCAGGCGGACCTGACTAACCTGCGCGCCGCAGGCTACGACAAGCCGTTCAAGACCGTTGCCGAAGGCGTAACGGAATATATGGCCTGGCTGAACCGCGACGCATAAGCATGAAAATTCTGGTGATCGGCCCGTCATGGGTGGGCGACATGATGATGTCGCAAAGTCTCTATCGCACGCTCAAGGCGCGTTATCCCCAGGCGATAATCGACGTGATGGCACCCGCATGGTGCCGTCCGCTGTTATCGCGTATGCCGGAAGTGAACGAGGCGATCCCGATGCCGCTCGGACACGGGGCGCTGGAAATCGGTGAACGCCGCAAACTCGGCCACAGCCTGCGCGAGAAACGCTATGACCGCGCGTACGTGCTGCCTAACTCCTTCAAATCCGCCCTTGTGCCCTTCTTTGCGGGCATCCCGCACCGTACCGGCTGGCGCGGTGAAATGCGCTACGGCCTGCTGAACGACGCCCGGGTGCTGGATAAAGAGGCCTGGCCGCTGATGGTGGAGCGCTACGTGGCGCTGGCCTACGACAAAGGCGTGATGCGCAGCGCGAAAGATCTGCCGCAGCCGCTGCTGTGGCCGCAGCTCCAGGTAAGCGATGGGGAGAAATCCCACACCTGCAACGCATTTGGCATTTCGTCCGAACGCCCGATGATTGGGTTTTGCCCTGGCGCAGAATTCGGTCCGGCAAAACGCTGGCCGCACTATCACTATGCAGAGCTGGCGAAACAGCTTATCGACGAAGGCTATCAGATTGTGCTGTTTGGCTCGGCGAAAGATCATGAGGCGGGCAATGAAATTCTCGCCACGCTGAGCACCGAGCAACAGGCATGGTGCCGCAACCTGGCCGGGGAAACGCAACTCGAGCAGGCGGTTATCCTGATTGCCGCCTGTAAGGCCGTGGTCAGTAACGACTCTGGCCTGATGCACGTCGCCGCCGCGCTGGATCGTCCCTTGGTCGCGCTGTATGGCCCAAGCAGCCCGGACTTTACGCCGCCGCTGTCGCACAAGGCGCGCGTGATCCGTTTGATCACCGGCTACCACAAGGTGCGCAAAGGCGATGCCGCAGAAGGTTACCATCAGAGCCTGATCGACATTACCCCGCAGCGTGTTCTCGAAGAACTCAACGCACTGCTGTTGAGTGAAGAAGGATAACGGATGCGGGTATTGATCGTTAAAACCTCCTCAATGGGTGATGTTCTGCATACGCTGCCGTCGCTGACGGACGCCATGCGGGCCATTCCCGGCATCCGTTTTGACTGGGTGGTGGAAGAAGGCTTCGCGCAGATCCCCACCTGGCATGAAGCGGTTGATCGCGTGATCCCGGTGGCCATTCGCCGCTGGCGCAAAGCGTGGTTCTCCGCACCGATTAAAGCCGAACGCAAAGCCTTCCGCGAAGCGGTGCAGGCCCGGCGTTACGACGCGATCGTCGACGCCCAGGGGCTAGTGAAAAGCGCCGCGCTGGTCACGCGTCTGGCGCACGGCGTAAAGCACGGCATGGACTGGCAAACCGCCCGCGAACCGCTGGCGAGCCTGTTCTATAACCGTCGCCACCATATTGCGAAGCAGCAGCACGCCGTGGAACGTACCCGTGAGCTGTTCGCTAAGAGTCTCGGCTATGCAAAACCCGACCTCCAGGGTGACTACGCCATCGCACAGCATTTTCTGCGCGAAACGGACAAGGATAGCGCGCCCTATCTGGTCTTCCTGCATGCCACAACGCGCGACGATAAGCACTGGCCGGAAACGCACTGGAGAAGGCTGATTGAACTAATGCAACCTTGCGGTATCCATATTAAACTCCCGTGGGGCGCTGAACATGAGCGGCAGCGAGCGGAACGTCTGGCAGCAGGTTTTTCCCACGTCGAGGTGTTACCCAAACTCACGCTGGCGCAGGTTGCCGCACAGCTGGCGGGCGCTAACGCCGTCGTTTCTGTGGATACAGGGTTAAGCCATTTAACCGCCGCACTGGATCGTCCTAATATCACGATTTTCGGCCCGACCGATCCGGGGTTGATCGGGGGTTACGGTAAAAACCAGCATCAGATGGTCAGCCCTACGCAACAAACGAAGGATATTAGCGCAGATGCTATTTTTTCATTTTTACAGGGCAGCCATCGGCTTTCCAACAGGGATATTTAACCCATGAGTTATGTATTTCTGCTGATTTTACTCTTTCCGGTGAAACTCATCCGGAAGCTGTTTCGAAAGGACACGGGCAAGAACCTTGTCATTCAGACAGCCAAAATCGGTGACTTTATTAATGCGACGCCTCTTCTGGCATATCTGCAAAAAAGCGATGTGTTGATCAGTCGCAGCGTTGGCGCGCTGGCGAAGCATGATGAGACTATTGAGCAGATCTATTTTATTGAGCAGCATAAGCGCAACCTGTGGCGTAAACTGTGCTTCGCGTGCAGGATCATGAACCGCTACGACAACGTCTACCTGCTACAGCCCAACAGCGTGAACCTCTTTTTTGCCGCCGTCTGCAATGCCAAAAACAAACAGTTTTTAAGCATTTACACGCGCAGGTGGTATCACGGGATTTTCTATCTCGCAGCCGACGGCACCGTTGAGCATGGCAAAAAAACGCTTTCGGTGACGAACTACCTGAAACTGGCCGACCGCTCGCTCACGTGGCAAGACTCTCCCAAGCACGCCACAAAGCCACTCTTCAAGCCGACGACCTGGCCGGCCATTCTTGATAAACCTGGCGTTATCCGCATCGGCATCAGTATTGCGGCGGGCAATAAAGCCAAAACCGTCCCTCCGGTTATCTGGAAGCGGATTGTTGATCAACTCGCTGATTTACCCTGCGAGTTTTATGTCTTCGGCGCGCCAAACGAACAGTCGTGGATGGACGATATCACCCGTCTTTACGGTGACATCCCCAATTTTATCAATCTTATTGGCAAAATTTCGCTGGAAGAGCTTCCCTGGGCCATTTCTAAGATGGACTGCTATATCGCGTCTGACTCGGGGAATGTCTACATCGCAGACGCCGTCGGCGTGCCGGTGGTCCTGCTGTTTGGACCGTGTTGTCACTATGAACAGCGTCCGCTTGGCAATGTGATGCTGATCGGGAATGACGATAACATTTGTTCTTATGTGTTTGAAACGCGCTATTACTTCCCGCAAGAGCGGGAAGCGCTATTCTCTGTCACTGACTCCGCGTTACACGATCTTCAGCAGTTTATCCGTACATTACCAAAAGCCCGCTCACTGGCTAGCGCTACCGACGCTCAAGGAAACTAATTTTTATGGCTTTTTTAAGCGTCATTATTGCTGCGCATAACGCTGAAGCTACGCTGCACGCCACGCTTTCAAGCCTGCTGGCAGCAACCGATCAGGATACTGAAGTCATTATTTTCAATGACAGTTCTGAGGATGCCACGCAGGCAATAATTGAAGAGTGGTCGCCGAAATTTCCTCAGATCATAACGCGCACCGTGAACTTTCGTAACGTAGGCCGGGTAAGAAACAGCGCTGTCGCGCTGGCATCGGGTGAGTATATTACGATGCTCGACAGTGACGATTGCTTAAAGCCGGGCAGCCTCAGGGACGCAATGGCCTACCTGAAAGCGCAACGTCCGGATATGTTACTGACACGTTTGCTTGAGATTCGCGATCCCCGGAGAATGACTTCAGACTGGCAGGGATTTAATCCTGTGCCATTGTCACAACATGAAGCAATTGCTCGTTTCTTACGTCATAAAGACTTTCAGGCACATCTCATTGGCCAGTTTATTCATCGTAGTCTTTACGAGAAAAATCCCATACCTCCGATGTTATGTTATGAGGATTTCGCTGTCTTCCCGGGAATGTTGATGCAATCGAGTAAAATAGCCTATCAGCGCCAGGGGCATTATTATTACATCAAGCGTCGCGACAGTTTGTCGAGCAGTCTGGACGCCAGCAAAATTTCAACGCTTGTCGAATGCACGTTACAGATGGAAAGAACATTTCCGTCACGCTACAAACATCTCGTCAATTGCCACTGGTTTGATATTTACAGCAACCATCGGTCCTGTCTGACAGACCAACAATTGCAGCTCGTGAAACAACGCGTAAAGACCATGTATACATTGTCTTTTTTCCTGTCCACCGATGTTCGTTTTAGCTACAAAAAAAGGGTTATTGAGGCGTTATGGAAAAAATAAAACCACGGCTATATCAACTGACGATCGCTTTAAGCCTCATCTCCTTGATATTGGCTTTAGTCAGTTCTGGGAAGCAAAGAGAATTTTTCTATATCGCTATTTACGTCAGTATTATTGGCCTGGCTTTCGAATATAAAAAAATCACTCTGCGACCTTTTACTATAGCACTGCCCATTCTGCTGATTGGGTTACTTAACCTCGGCTGGTACTTACTCTATGAGTATCATAACGAGGGCCTCAACCTTTACAGCGACTACCTCGGTGCCAGCAAAAAGTTAATTTTAGCGAGTGTCCTGATTTTCTATATCGACCGCTTTAAGTTTTATATCGATAAGGATACCTTCAGGAAATTCTTCTTCTTCGCAACGGCCCTGGGGTTTGTGCTCGCCACAGGGTATGGCTTGTGGCAGGCCTCGCAAGGTATGACTCGCGTTGAGATGGCAATTAACCGTGCCACCGTTTCAGCTTATGTTTATTCTGTCCTGTCACTGGCTTTCGTATACAGTCTTTACCTTCAACAGAACGTGAAGCTGTATGTTGTTGCGGGCTTCACTATATTAATCTCTTACTTCGTCATACTGTTGACGGGGACCCGCGCTGCGATGGGTTTATATCTGCTTCTGGCGATTGTGCTCACGCTTTATCATTTCAGAAAGATTCATCTTAAATCAGCCCTCATCTTTTTATGCATTGTTGCAGGCGTTGTAATCGTTAGCTACAAGCCATTGATTTCGCCAAAAATACAACAAACCCAACGTGAGGTTGAACGTTATCAACAAGGTTTTGACCGCACCTCACTCGGCGCACGTTTTTCGATGTGGACTATCGGGATCGAGAATGGTCTTGCCCATCCGTTAGGGCAATCGCTGGAAGAGCGTGAAGCGTGGACCCGACACTACATTAAAGACGGCCATCCTCACCTTGGCAGTGCACTCGAATACATCAAAGTCCACCTGCATAATGAATTTATTGAGAAATACTCTTTGCAGGGGATCCCCGGCGTAGCGGTAATGCTCTTTTTCTTCGTTTCGATGATTGTGTATGCCCTACGAAACAGAAACGCACTGCTGCTGACGTCGATGCTTCTTTTGCTTTTGTATGGACTGACGGATGTCATACTGCTCAGTTCAGAAGCCTTAATCTTCTTTATGATTTTGTTTGCGCTAAGTACACCTTTCTCACAAACAAAACAGCAATAACAAATATGCCCGCCTGGCGGGCATAACTATTTTTTGTACTGGTAAAACTCCGCCAGCGTCATCCCCACGGTCTTATCTGATAACCAGGTAAAGAGCTGCTCCAGATCCTGATACAGCCCCTCAATCGCGGCCTCGTCTTTAAAAGTAGGGCTCCCGCCAGGCATAAATTCCGACGAATGCAGCATAAACTCCACGTAGTCATTCCCCTGAGCCAGGCACTGCTGCGCAACCTTAATCATCTCCGCCGCATTTCCTCCGGACGGACGTAACCAGTTAACTGACGGAGAACGGTATTTACCGCGCAGACGATCATAACCCTGCTTCAGGGAATTCAGCCATGCCGGGTGTTTATACTGGATGCTCATCGGCACTTCGAGGAGAGGGCTGTTTCCCGGCCGGGAAATGTCGTCTACGTCCAAAAAGTAGGCACGATCGGGAAAATGCTGGTAATTCGTTCCGCCATTACCCTGCGGGGCACCTTTCGCGTTACGCCAGTTCACGCGCGGCGTAACGGAACAATCTACCTGATACCCCAGCTCAATCAGCAACTGGGCGTAACGGCTGTCGAATGCCCAGCGCCCGGCGCGATGGCTGAGCATTTTTGTCTGGAAAGTCTCTTCCAGTAAGCGGGTCATGAAGAGCACTTTCTCACGCATGACCTCGTCTGAAAACTCAATCAGATAAGGCTGCCAGCGCCAGTCATCACCGGTCAGATCGTGTTCCGGAGGGCTATTCCAGGCATGGAGATGCATTCCCACCTCACCCTGGCCGCGGGCTATGACCTCTTTCGCGAACTCAATGAATACCGGTTCGACTGCCATCTCGTAGTTGGTCAGCCAGACGGGCTTAAAGCCGAAGCGTTCACAAAGCGCCTGAAACCGCGCCAGGTAGCGCGCGTTTTCCGTTTTGATCACCCGGTGGTTCTGCCAGAGATTATCCCCTTCGGTATCGATCGTGATGATAAACGCTGGTTTTTTCATAATGAGCCCGCAAGACAAAATAGTTAGCGCTATGTTACGCACGCCCGAAAGCAGGAGTAAACCCTTCCAGGGAAATTCCTGACATTATGGAGAAAGAGTGCAAGTCGTTACCAGGTCTATTAGAATTGCCAATAGTACAACGCCGATAAGATGATGATGAATAACTTACCTGACACGCCTGATTTGCGCATTTTACTGATCAAACTTCGCCATCATGGTGACATGTTACTCACCACCCCCGTCATCAATTCATTACGCCAGAAATGGCCTGACGCCCAAATCGACGTGCTTCTCTATGAAGAGACGCGAGACATGCTCGCCGCGCATCCGGCAATCAGGACGATCTATGGTATCGATCGTAAATGGAAGCAGCTGGGGACGCTGAAGCACCTGCAAAAAGAGTGGCAGTTGCTTCGTGCTTTACGTGCTCAGCATTATCATCTGGTGATCAATCTTGCCGATCAGTGGCGCAGCGCGATTGTTACCCGCTTCACCGGCGCACCGGTTCGGCTCGGGTTCGCTTTTAACAAGCGCAATAATGCCTTCTGGCGTTTTTGTCACAGTGAACTGGTCTCGGTCGCCAGCCATCAGTCGCTGCACACCGTTGAACAAAATCTCTCCATACTGTCAGCGCTGCCGGTAATGGCCAACCCTACCGTGACCATGGCTTACAGCGCGGATGACTGGCGCCATGCTCACCAAAAGCTGTCGCAAAAGGGCGTGGGAGACCGCTACATCGTTATTCAACCCACTTCACGCTGGTTCTTTAAGTGCTGGGATGAAGGCAAAATGGCGCAAACTATCGCCGCGTTGCAACAGGACGGCCACACTATCGTCCTCACGGCGGGACCGGACAAGAAAGAGCTGGCGATGATTGACCGCATTCTTGCCGCCTCCCCGCAGACGGGTGTTGTATCGCTGGCAGGGCAGTTAACCCTGCGCCAGCTGGCCTCGCTAATCGATCACGCGATCCTGTTCATTGGCGTTGACTCCGTACCCATGCACATGGCCGCCGCTCTTCAGACGCCCTGCGTGGCGCTGTTTGGCCCGTCAAAATTGACGTTCTGGTCGCCATGGCAGGTTAACGGAGAGGTCATCTGGGCAGGTAACTACGGCCCGCTTCCCAACCCTGACGCCATTGATACAAAAACGACGGAACGTTATCTCGACGCCATCCCCGTTGATGTTGTCGTCTCCGCCGCAAGGAGATACCTGCAATGAAGCTTCATCGTCTGGCCATTGTGCGCCAAAAATATCGTCCGGATGGGGGAGCAGAACGTTTTGTCTCCAGGGCACTTACCGCGCTGAGCAATCAAAATCTTGAGCTCAACGTCATCACCCGCGAGTGGCAGGGCGAAAAGCAGGACGACTGGCATATTCATATTTGCGATCCCCGAAAGTGGGGCCGCATCAGCCGTGAGCGCGGCTTTGCACACGCCGCGCGCGCGCTGTGGCAGCAACAGCAGTTTGATATTGTCCAGAGCCACGAACGTATTCCGGGCTGCGATATTTACCGCGCCGGGGATGGTGTACATCGACGCTGGCTGCTACAGCGTACGCGTATTCTCCCCGCCTGGCGCGCGAAGCTGCTTATGCACGATCGCTATCACCGCTACGTGATGCACGCAGAACGTGAAATGTACCAGGCTCCCGAGTTGAAAGCCGTTATCTGTAATGCGGAGATGATCAAGCGCGAAATCGTCGAAGACTTTGATATTGACGCAAAAAAGATACATGTGATTTATAATTCAATAGATTCCAGCCGCTTCGTTCCGGCAGAAGAGAGGCAACGCGCTGTACTGCGTCAGCAATTTGGCTTACCCGCTGATGCCGTCATTTTCTGCTTCGTGGGTTCAGGGTTTGAACGTAAGGGGCTGGCAAGCGCTATTCGGGCTATAGCAGGAACCTCGGCGTGGCTGGTTGTGGTCGGTCAGGATAAAGCGGAAAGCCGTTATCGCGACCTCGCCCGTTCATTAGGCTGTGAGGGGCAAATCCGTTTCCTGGGGATGCAAAAAGAGACGCTGCCATTTTATCAGCTTTCTGATGGTTTACTGCTGCCGACGCTGTATGATCCTTTCCCTAACGTCATACTTGAAGCGATGGCCTGTGGTTTGCCCGTCATTACGTCAGAGAGTTGCGGTGGTTCAGAATTTATTGAGCAAGGCCAGAACGGGTTTTACTGTGATGCACTTGATATCCACACATTGAAGGAGGCCGTCATGTCCATCCCTTCACTGGAAAAAAATAACAATATGGGGCTTGCGGCGCGTGAACGCGTCAGAGAAGCAACCCCTGAAAAACTATCAAGTCAGCTTATTTCGCTTTATCAAAAATTACTGGATTAATAATGCGCATCCTAATGATTATTGATGGTTTACCCGGTGGAGGAGCCGAAAAAACGGTTCTCACCCTCTCCAGCGGACTGACAGAACTGGGGCATCAGGTCACCCTTTTCTCCTTACGGAAGGTGTGCGACTACGCCATTCCGGAAGGCATCGATTTTCAGGTTGTGCAGGATACCTGTAAAAAACCCTGGCGGAAGCTGACCGAGATCCCGCGTCGCGCCCGTTTGCTGGATCGCGCCATCGAGCAGGCAGAACGCAGCGGTAAATTTGACGTCGTGTTCTCACATCTGCATAAAACCGACCGTATCGTGGCGCACAGCCGCGTGCTGGATCGGGATAAGGTCTGGTTCTGCGTACACGGGATGTTCTCCTTCTCCTATTTGCGCCATCGCAGCGGGATTTCTCGCTGGTTTAAGCATTATAAGATCCGTCATACCTATGAAAACCGCAACGTGGTGGCGGTATCCGGCGCCGTGCTGCACGATCTGTCTGAAGTACTCGCGATCCCCCTGCGGCGCAAAGCGGTTATCCATAACCCCTTTGATATCCCTGAAATTCAGCGTCTGGCGGAAGCGCCCTTTGAGATGCAGGGGCAGGATTACATTATCCACGTTGGCCGTTTTCATGAACACAAACGTCACGACAGGCTGCTGCGGGCGTTTGCGCTGAGCAAGATCGACGCATCGTTGGTGTTGATGGGCAAAGGTTCTGACGCGAAAATAAATCAGCTCAAACAGCTTGCCGCTAAGCTGGGAATTGAAAACAAGATCGTCTTCCGCCCGTTCGAAACCAACCCCTACCCGTGGATCAAAGGGGCACGCCTTTTAGTGTTAAGTTCCGACTGCGAAGGTTTTGGTAATGTACTGGTAGAGTCCATTATCTGTCAGACCCCACCGGTGAGTACAAACTGCCCTGGCGGCCCTGCTGAGATCCTTACTGGCCCCCTGGCGCGTGGTCTGACAGCGTTAACCGACGAATCACTTGCGAAAACACTGGCAGAACTGTATGCCTCTCCGCCGGTTGTTGATCGCGAAACGATCGCATCGTTCGGTATCAACGCCATTTGCCAGCAATACATTGCTTTGGTCGACAACCAAAAATAATCAGGTTTCATATGCAAAATTCAGCGCCTTTATTAAGCGTGGTGGTGGCCGTTTATAACGGTGAAGCTTTTCTCGATCAGTTCTTTACCTGCCTTGTAAATCAACACATCGACAGTATGGAAGTCATCATCGTGAATGACGGTTCCACTGACCGCTCGATGCAGATTGTCGAAAAATGGCGCGAAAAGCTGCCACAGATGCAGGTTATTGAACAACCTAATCAGGGCGTGTCCATCGCGCGTAATACTGGCCTGGCCGTTGCGACCGGGCAGTATCTCTCTTTCCCGGATATTGATGATGTCTTCAAACCCGGCATGTACCAGCGTCTGCTGGATATGGCCGTCACGCAGAACCTGGATGTCGCCACCTGCAATGGCAACTACGTCTGGGAAAATAACAAAAAACCGTCTCGCCCTATCTTCCCTGAAGATAAGCTCGCCTCAACGGGCGTCATGAATGGCGCGGCATGGTTAAAAAAGGCGCTGGATTCTCGTAAGTTCCTGCATGTGACCTGGCTGAATATCTATCGTCACGATTTTATTCGTCAGCACGGCTTCCGTTTCGAGCCAGGCCTGCGCCATCAGGATATCCCGTGGACGACTGAGGTGCTGCTTGCCGCGGAACGCGTTCAGTACACCAGCGAACGCTTTTACGACTACTACATTCACTCCGCCTCGGTATCGCACACCCCGGATAATGACGACACGCTGATTCGCTCTGCGCGCCATTATATGAAGATCCTGAAGATGCTTGATGCCATTAACCAGCGCTACCCGGATAAAGTGAAAAATATCCCGGCCTGTTACTGGCAAATCGCTAAAGAGGGTCTGGGAATTATTCATACCTTCGACAACATGAAGGATGAGGCGAAGAAATCAATGATAATCAAAGAGTTCTTCGACACCGGGATCTGGAAGCTCATCTGGAAAAGTGCCAAAAGCCCGCGTTTGCGCTGGCGCCTGGGCCGGCGCTACTTCCGTTTAAAACGGTATCTGGCATAAGAGATAGCTTTAGCACGCTTAAATGCTTAGAATTTCCCGGCCGAAACTAAAAAAACGGATAATCGCTTGGAATTGTTGTATACCGCCCTGCTCTACATCATTCAGCCACTGGTGTGGCTGCGACTGTTGCTTCGTAGCCGTAAAGCGCCTGCGTACCGTAAACGCTGGGCCGAACGTTATGGCTACTGCCGCAATAAAGTGGCGCCGGACGGTATTCTGCTGCATTCCGTGTCAGTCGGGGAAACGCTGGCCGCCATTCCACTGGTGCGTGCCCTGCGCCACCGTTATCCGTCACTGCCCATCACCGTCACCACGATGACGCCAACCGGCTCAGAGCGCGTGATGTCTGCCTTCGGTAAAGACGTGCATCACGTCTACCTGCCGTACGATCTCCCCTGCGCCATGAACCGTTTCCTGAATACCGTGCGCCCTAAACTGGTGATCGTCATGGAAACCGAACTGTGGCCGAATATGATTTCCGCCCTGCATGCCCGTAAAATTCCTTTGGTTATCGCCAACGCGCGTCTGTCGGAACGCTCGGCGAAAGGGTACGGCAAGCTGGGTAAATTTATGCGTCGCCTCCTCAGCAAAATCACGCTGATCGCCGCGCAGAACGAAGAAGATGCCGCGCGCTTTATCGCCCTCGGCCTGAAGCGCAACCAGCTTGCGGTCACGGGTAGCCTGAAGTTCGATATTTCCGTCACCCCTGAACTCGCCGCCCGTGCGGTAACACTGCGTCGTCAGTGGGCGCCGCGTCGCCAGGTCTGGATTGCCACCAGCACCCATGACGGCGAAGAAGCCATTATTCTTCAGGCTCACCGCCAGCTGCTGGAAAAATTCCCTGATTTACTGCTGATTCTGGTTCCTCGCCATCCTGAGCGTTTTAAAGATGCCCGCGAGATGGTGCAAAAAGGCGGTTTCAGCTTCACCCTGCGCAGCAGCGGCGAAATCCCCTCTGGCAGCACGCAGGTGGTGATTGGCGATACGATGGGCGAACTGATGCTGCTGTACGGGATCGCCGATCTTGCTTTCGTTGGCGGAAGCCTGGTGGAGCGCGGTGGTCATAACCCGCTGGAGCCGGCAGCCCACGCCATTCCCGTGCTGATGGGGCCACACACGTTTAACTTCAAAGATATCTGCGCGAAATTGCAGCAAGCCGATGGCTTAATCACCGTGACCGACGCGGATTCGGTGGTCAAAGAGGTCTCTACCCTTCTGACTGACGAAGATTACCGCCTGTGGTACGGTCGTCACGCCGTTGAAGTCCTGCATCAGAACCAGGGGGCGCTGACCCGTCTGCTGCAACTTCTGCAACCTTACCTGCCGCAGCGGAGCCACTAATGTCAACGCGTCTGTCGGTCGTGATGATCGCCAAAAACGCCGCCGACCTGCTTCCGGATTGCCTGGCCTCTGTTGCCTGGGCTGACGAAATCGTCATTCTCGACTCCGGAAGTACGGACAACACGGCGGACGTTGCCCGTGCAGCCGGAGCAAAAGTCTTTACCGACACCGACTGGCAGGGCTACGGTATTCAGCGCCAGCGTGCGCAGGGTTACGCCACGGGCGATTACGTGTTGATGATCGATACCGATGAGCGCGTCACCCCGGAACTCCGACAGGCCATTCAAACGGTGCTTGCCGCGCCACAGCCCGGCGCGGTCTACAGTATCGCGCGTCGTAACTATTTCCTGGGCCGCTTTATGCGCCACAGCGGCTGGTACCCCGACCGCGTGATGCGCCTCTATGCGCGCGAGCGTTATCAGTACAACGACAACCTGGTCCATGAATCTCTGGCCTGCGATAGCGCTCAGGTCATCCCTCTGACGGGCGATCTGCTTCATCTGACCTGCCGCGATTTCGCCAGCTTCCAGCGGAAACAGCTGAACTATGCCACCGCCTGGGCACAGGAGCGGCATACGCGCGGCAAGAAGGCCACGCTGACCGGCATCTTCACCCACACGCTGGGCGCGTTTCTGAAAACGCTGCTGCTGCGTGGCGGCGTGCTGGACGGCAAACAGGGCTGGTTACTGGCCGTAGTGAATGCCCAGTATACTTTCAACAAATACACCGAGCTGTGGGCGCTGAACCGCGGCTACTCAGAGAAAACGTGAGCCATGAGCACAAAAGCGATTTATCCGGGTACCTTCGATCCGATCACTAACGGTCATCTTGATATCATCACCCGTGCGGCGTGTATGTTCGACAAGGTGATTCTGGCCATTGCCGCCAGCCCGAGCAAAAAGCCGATGTTCGACCTGAACGAACGCGTGCAGCTTGCCACCGATGCGATTTCGCATCTGTCGAATGTTGAGGTCGTCGGATTCAGCGACTTGATGGCAAACTTTGCCCGTGACCGGCAGGCCAATATCCTGATCCGCGGTCTTCGCGCGGTAGCAGACTTCGAATATGAGATGCAGCTGGCACACATGAACCGCCATCTGATGCCGGAGCTGGAGAGCGTATTCCTGATGCCCTCCAAAGAGTGGTCCTTCATCTCTTCCTCACTGGTGAAAGAGGTGGCGCGCCATCACGGGGACGTTACCCACTTCCTGCCGGTTAACGTCCACCAGGCGTTGATGGAAAAGCTAAAGTAACCCTACTTCTGGCACTGACGGCAGTAAAACGTGGCGCGCTGAGCGTGCTTCGTGGCAATAATCGGCGTCCCGCAGGCTCTGCACGGCTCACCCTTACGGCCATAAACCTGCAACTCCTGCGCAAAATAGCCCGGCTTCCCGTCGCTTTGCAGGAAATCCTTCAGCGTCGTCCCGCCCTGCTCAATTGAGCGCAGCAGTACCGCTTTAATTACTCTGACCAGCAGCTCGCACTCCTGCGCCGACAGCGAGGAGGCCAGCCGATCGGGATGGATCCCGGCGGCAAACAACGATTCGCTGGCATAGATATTTCCCACGCCCACCACCAGCTTGTTATCCATCAGCCAGGGTTTAATCGGGGTTTTCTTTTTCGCGCACTTCTCTTTGAGATAATCCGCGTTAAACGCCTCTGACAGCGGCTCAGGTCCGAGATGCGCCAGCACGTTGTGTCCTTCCAGCTCTTTGGTCCACAGCCATGCGCCAAAGCGACGCGGGTCGGTGTAACGCAGCACTTTGCCGTTACTCATCACCAGATCAACGTGGTCGTGCTTTTCCGCAGGCAACTCTTCGGTGAGGATGCGCAAGCTTCCCGACATGCCCAGATGGATAATGATCCAGCCGTCAGGCAGCTCCAGCAGCAGGTATTTCGCGCGGCGCTGCACGCTCAGGACGGGTTTGTCGCTTAACGCGTGGATCTCATCGGACACCGGCCAGCGCAGACGCCCGTTGCGAACGACAGCATGAAGAATAGTCGCGCCAACCAGATGGGGCTCAATGCCGCGGCGGCTGGTCTCTACCTCAGGTAATTCAGGCATGGTTCCTCCGTTGAGATGCAGAATGCAAAAAACCCCGCAGTTGCGGGGTTTTTCAATACAAGGAGACTAAAATTATTTGATTTTAGCTTCTTTGTACAGTACGTGCTGGCGTACAACTGGATCGAATTTTTTCAGTTCCAGTTTTTCCGGCTTAGTACGTTTGTTCTTCGTGGTGGTGTAGAAGTGACCTGTACCAGCAGAAGAAACCAGCTTGATTTTCTCGCGAATACCTTTAGCCATGATTTATTTCCTCTTTAAGTACTTAGTACTTTTCGCCACGGGCACGCAGTTCGGACAGAACTGTATCGATGCCTTTCTTATCGATTACACGCATACCTTTAGCAGATACGCGCAGGGTGACAAAACGCTTCTCGCTCTCAACCCAGAAACGGTGAGAGTGCAGGTTCGGCAGGAAACGGCGTTTAGTCGCGTTCAGTGCGTGGGAACGGTTGTTACCGGTCACCGGACGCTTGCCAGTAACTTGGCAGACTCGGGACATGTCTATTCTCCAAAAATCAAATTAGCTCGAGCTTCGTATGGGGTATCGGCGCCTCGTCAGGCTTTACAGCCCGGTCATCGCATAGTTCTATTGAACTCTCGATTGCCAGGCCCAAATGCCAAACCCGAGATTCTCAAAGGTGGCGTAGTATACGCTGACTCGGCGGTGTGCTCAAGTCCCGAACAGACAAAGATCCCGATGGATCGCGAGAAAAGGCCTAAATCCAGCCACGTTCGGCAAAAGAAATGTACTCTCCGCGGCCAATTATCAGATGGTCCAGCACACGAATGTCCATGAATTGACAGCATTTGATAATACGTTCGGTAATTGCTTTGTCAGCTCTGCTTGGTTCTGCACAGCCAGAGGGGTGATTATGCGCGAGGATCACGCCGGCTGCATTCACTTTTATCGCTTCCCGCACAATTTCACGCGGATGCACCTCAACATGGCTCAATGTTCCCGAAAAAAGGCGGGTATGTTTCAGTACCCGGTTTTTGTTATCGAGAAAGATCACCATAAAGATCTCCCGCTCCAGATCGGAGAGCTGGCTTTGCAGAAATTCGCGGGTCATATCGGGGGTGAGGATCGGGTCTTCTTCCTCCATACGCACGTTGTAAAATCGCCGGGCCAGCTCGGCAATGCCCCGTAACTGGGCATATTTCGCCACGCCAATGCCCTCAACGTGCGTAAACGCCTCCAGCTCAGCGGTCAGCAATCCATACAGTGAACCGAAATGGTCTATCAGTTCTTTCGCCAGCGTAAATACCGTTTTCCCCGGCGTGCCTGTGCGTAAAAAGAGCGCCAGCAGCTCGTCGTCCTTTAACAACGTGACGCCATGACGCAGCATTTTTTCACGCGGTAGCAGCAGTTCAGTCTCTTCCATGCCCGGCCTCCTTCTGTTTGCCATTATGCTGCCACAGGCAAATTCGGGGTTCGACGCTGGCATTTCGTTCTTGCGTAACGCCTCGCAAAGTGAATTAAGGACATCATCACCCCGTTTTAGGGATTGTGATAAAATGCCCGCTCTCTGGTGAAACCCAACAGGAAAGAATCATGATGAGCCTGGCCGGTAAAAAAATCGTTCTTGGCGTCAGCGGCGGTATTGCTGCCTATAAAACGCCAGACCTGGTGCGCCGTTTGCGCGAGCGCGGGGCCGACGTACGGGTCGCGATCACCGAAGGCGGCAAAGCCTTTATCACCCCGCTGAGCCTGCAAGCCGTCTCGGGATACCCGGTATCCGACAGCCTGCTCGACCCGGCAGCCGAAGCCGCAATGGGCCACATTGAGCTGGGGAAATGGGCCGATCTGGTTATCCTTGCCCCCGCCACGGCAGATTTAATTGCCCGCGTGGCAGCCGGTATGGCGAACGATCTGGTAACGACCATTTGCCTCGCCACGCCTGCGCCCGTCGCGGTTGTGCCCGCAATGAACCAGCAGATGTACCGCAACGCCGCTACCCAGCATAATCTGGACACGCTGGCCTCGCGCGGCCTGCTGATTTGGGGACCGGACAGTGGCAGCCAGGCCTGCGGCGACGTTGGGCCAGGGCGTATGCTCGACCCATTGACGATTGTTGATATGGCCGCCGCCCATTTCTCGCCTGTCAACGATCTGCAACATCTCAACATCATGATTACCGCGGGTCCCACGCGCGAGCCGCTGGATCCGGTGCGTTACATCACCAACCACAGCTCCGGCAAAATGGGCTTTGCGATTGCTGCCGCGGCAGCCAAACGCGGCGCGAACGTCACGCTGGTGAGCGGCCCGGTGTCGCTTACCACCCCTGCGTTTGTGCAGCGTATTGATGTAACGACCGCGCTGGAAATGGAAGCCGCCGTACAGGCACATGCTCAACAGCAGCATATTTTTATCGGCTGTGCGGCCGTCGCTGATTACCGCGCCGAAACCATTGCCGACGCCAAAATTAAAAAGCAAGGTGATGAATTAACAATAAAAATGGTGAAGAACCCGGATATCGTTGCCGGTGTCGCCGCATTGAAAACTCATCGACCTTACGTTGTTGGGTTTGCCGCAGAAACGAATAATGTGGAAGAATATGCCCGGCAAAAACGTACCCGCAAAAACCTCGATTTGATTTGCGCGAACGACGTATCGCTGTCCACGCAAGGATTTAACAGCGACAGCAACGCATTGCACCTTTTCTGGCAGGATGGAGATAAAGTCTTACCGCTTGAGCGCAAAGAACTCCTGGGCCAACACTTACTGGACGAGATCGTTACCCGTTATGATGAAAAAAATCGACGTTAAGATTCTGGACCCGCGCGTTGGCGAGCAATTTCCGCTGCCAACGTATGCCACCTCCGGCTCTGCCGGTCTTGACCTGCGCGCCTGTCTTGATGACGCCGTAGAACTGGCGCCAGGTGCAACGACCCTGATCCCGACCGGGCTGGCGATTCACATTGCTGACTCGTCACTGGCAGCGGTGATCCTGCCGCGCTCTGGCCTGGGCCACAAGCATGGCGTCGTGCTGGGTAATCTGGTCGGCCTGATCGATTCTGACTATCAGGGTCAGCTGATGGTATCCGTCTGGAACCGTGGCCAGGACAGCTTCACCATTGAGCCGGGCGAGCGTATCGCGCAGATGGTGTTTGTACCGGTGGTGCAGGCAGAATTTAACCTGGTGGCAGACTTCGACGCTACCGACCGTGGCGAAGGCGGCTTCGGCCATTCCGGGCGCAAATAACCGCCCGACAAACACGCATCTCACAGCGCCATAATGCAATAACAAACCGCAAACGTCAGTTTGCGGGTCGCTGTGTGGTTGCCAGCCTGACAAGTGCTTATTTTCAGGGGTATTTTGTAACATGGCAGAAAAACAAACCGCGAAAAGGAATCGTCGCGAAGAAATACTTCAATCTCTGGCTCTGATGCTTGAATCCAGCGACGGCAGTCAACGCATCACCACCGCAAAACTGGCGGCCTCTGTGGGCGTGTCAGAGGCGGCGCTGTATCGTCATTTCCCGAGCAAAACCCGGATGTTTGACAGCCTGATCGAGTTTATCGAAGACAGCCTGATCACGCGCATCAACCTGATTCTGAAGGATGAAAAAGACACCAGCACGCGTCTGCGTCTGATTGTGCTGCTGATTCTGGGCTTTGGTGAACGTAACCCGGGTCTGACCCGTATTCTGACCGGCCACGCGCTGATGTTTGAACAGGATCGTCTGCAAGGCCGTATAAACCAGCTTTTTGAGCGTATCGAAGCCCAGCTGCGTCAGGTTCTGCGCGAGAAGAAAATGCGGGAAGGCGAGGGATATAATACGGATGAGACCCTGCTGGCAAGCCAGATCCTGGCTTTTTGCGAAGGGATGCTCTCCCGGTTTGTGCGCAGCGAGTTTAAATATCGACCAACGGACGATTTTGACGCCCGCTGGCCGTTAGTGGCTGCTCAGTTACAGTAACGCCATCGCCGGATGGCGGCTTCGCCTTATCCGGCCTACGAACGGGTAGGCCCGGTAAGCGTAGCGCCACCGGGCAATTGAATTATACGCCAAACTCTTCGCGGTATTGACGCACCGCCGCCAGATGATCAGCCATCTCAGGCTTCTCTTCCAGATACGCAATCAGGTCTTTCAGCGTGATAATCGACGTGACCTTGCAGCCATAATCGCGCTCCACTTCCTGAATAGCAGAGATGTCGCCGCGCCCGCGCTCCTGACGATCGAGCGAAATCAGCACACCCGCAAGCGTTGCGCCGTTAGCCTGGATAATCTCCATCGATTCACGGATCGCGGTACCTGCGGTGATCACGTCATCCACCAGCATCACACGCCCCTGCAACGCACTGCCTACCAGATTGCCGCCTTCACCGTGGGTTTTGGCCTCTTTACGGTTAAAGCAGTACGGTACGTCGCGGTCATGGTGCTCCGCCAGCGCTACCGCCGTGGTGGTTGCGATTGGAATGCCTTTGTACGCGGGGCCAAACAGCATGTCGAAATCAATCCCGGAATCCACCAGCGCTTCGGCATAGAAGCGGCCTAACAGTGCCAGGTCGCGCCCGGTATTAAACAGTCCGGCGTTGAAGAAATACGGGCTTTTACGCCCGGATTTCAGCGTGAACTCGCCAAACTTAAGTACCTGCTTGTTAAGCGCAAACTCAATAAACTGGCGCTGATACGATTTCATGGATTTGCTCCTTTGTCTTTTCAGTCTTACAGGCAAAAAAAAGGCGACTCATTGGTCGCCTTAAAATCAATTTTCTAACGCCGCTTTCTGCGTCGCTACAATAGATTCGATTCCCCCTCGGGCCAACGCCAGCAAGGTGAGCAGTTCTTCGTGGGTGAATGGCTCGCCTTCTGCCGTACCCTGCACTTCAATGATGCGACCATCTTCGGTCATCACCACGTTCATGTCGGTTTCTGCGGCAGAATCTTCAACGTATTCCAGATCGCAAAGCGCCTCGCCGTTAACGATACCAACGGAGACAGCAGCAACCATCCCTTTCATTGGGTTGGTTTTCAGCTTACCGGCGGCAACCAGCTTGTTCAGGGCATCTGCCAGCGCCACACAGGCACCGGTAATAGAGGCCGTACGCGTGCCACCATCGGCCTGGATCACGTCGCAGTCCAGCGTGATGGTGAACTCACCCAGCGTTTTCAGGTCAACCGCGGCGCGGAGCGCACGCGCGATCAGGCGCTGGATCTCCATAGTACGGCCGCCCTGCTTACCTTTTGCCGCTTCACGGGCATTACGGGTATGGGTTGCGCGCGGCAACATACCGTATTCGGCGGTGATCCACCCCTGGCCCTGACCTTTCAGGAAGCGAGGCACGCCCTCTTCAATGGACGCGGTGCAAAGCACCTTGGTGTCACCAAACTCAACCAGCACGGAGCCTTCAGCGTGTTTTGTATAGTTACGGGTCAGGGTGACGGGACGCACCTGGTTGGCGCTACGACCTGCTGGACGCATGATGGATTCTCCGGCTTGAAACGAATGTGGCTGCGCATTATACGGATAAAGGACGCTTATTCCTATCCTGAGAAGCCCCTGAAAGCTATAATCCCCCCATCTCTCCTTTAAAAACGGGAATGTCTATGATCCGCAGTATGACCGCCTACGCCCGGCGTGAAATCAAGGGTAGCTGGGGTAGCGCTACCTGGGAAATGCGCTCGGTAAACCAGCGCTATCTGGAAACGTATTTCCGTATGCCGGAACAGTTCCGCAGCCTGGAGCCTGTGGTGCGTGAGCGTATCCGTACGCGTCTGACCCGCGGGAAAGTGGAATGTAATTTGCGTTTTGAGCCCGATGCCAGTGCACAGGGCGAACTGATCCTGAACGAAAAGCTGGCAAAACAGCTGGTTAATGCGGCGAACTGGGTCAAAATGCAAAGCGATGAAGGCGAGATCAACCCGGTTGATATTCTGCGCTGGCCTGGCGTGATGGCCGCCGGAGAGCAGGATCTGGACGCGATTACCGCTGAAATCCTGGCTGCACTCGACGGCACGCTGGACGACTTTATCGTTGCCCGCGAAACCGAAGGCCAGGCGCTGAAAGCGATGATTGAGCAACGCCTTGAAGGCGTGAGCGCCGAAGTCGCTAAAGTGCGCGCTCATATGCCAGAAGTGCTGCAATGGCAGCGTGAGCGTCTTGTCGCCAAACTGGAAGAGGCGGAAGTTCAGCTGGAAAACAACCGTCTGGAACAAGAGCTGGTGCTGATGGCGCAGCGTGTGGACGTGGCTGAAGAGCTGGATCGTCTGGAAGCGCACGTTAAAGAGACCTACAACATTCTGAAGAAGAAAGAAGCGGTAGGCCGCCGTCTCGACTTTATGATGCAGGAGTTCAACCGCGAGTCGAACACGCTGGCGTCTAAGTCTATCAATGCAGAGGTAACCAATTCAGCGATTGAGCTGAAGGTCCTGATTGAGCAGATGCGCGAGCAGATCCAGAATATCGAGTAATTCCTTTCAGGGTGGTGTTGCCTCGCACACCACCCATTACTTTTTCTAATCCTTATTTAGCCTTACTTTCTTTTCCTCCCGCCTTATCACAAGCCCGCCAGGCATGCGTTGATAAATTTCTGTAGGGCAAACCCCCTCGCCTTAGAAAATCTCAATCGTGATCTTCCGCACAAATCGCTAATCTCCTCCTCTTCATTCCGGAGGGTTTATGCTGCTTCACATTCTCTATCTTATTGGCATTACCGCAGAAGCCATGACCGGCGCGCTCGCCGCCGGACGTCGCCGTATGGACACCTTCGGCGTGATCATTATTGCCACGGCCACTGCGCTCGGCGGCGGGTCCGTGCGCGATATCCTGCTTGGCCATTATCCGCTCGGCTGGGTAAAAAACCCTGAGTACGTCATTATCGTGGCAACGGCAGCCGTGCTAACCACGATTGTGGCCCCGGTGATGCCTCATCTGCGCCGCGTGTTCCTGGTGCTGGATGCGCTTGGGCTGATTGTTTTTTCCATCATTGGCGCACAAATCGCTCTCGATATGGGTGAAGGCCCGGTTATCGCCACCATTGCTGCCGTGATCACGGGCGTGTTTGGCGGGGTGCTGCGGGATATGTTCTGCAAACGTATCCCGCTGGTTTTCCAGAAGGAACTGTATGCCGGCATCTCCTTTGCCGCGGCAGTGCTTTATGTCGCCTTGCAGCACTATGTCACCAGCCACGATGTGGTGGTTATCTCCACCCTGCTGTTTGGCTTCACCGCGCGTATGCTGGCATTGCGCCTTAAGCTGGGCCTGCCCGTTTTTCATTACAAACACAATGCGCATTAATGTCAGAACGGGCAGGCGCCGGATAATCAATTACTCGAATAGTTGTAACCGTAGTGATGATAGCCGTAGCCGTAAGCGTTGCTTGCCCGCTTAACGACGCCGTTGAGAATCACCCCTTTGGTATTGACGCCACTCTGCTCCAGACGCTGTACACAGACCAGCATCTCCTTCACGCTGTTCATCCCGAAGCGGGCGACCAGCAGCGTGGTGCCTGCGCGACGACCGACAACAGCCGCGTCGGTGACCGCCAGGATCGGTGGCGTATCGATAATCACCAGATCGTAGCGTTCATTCGCCCAGTCCAGCAGCTGCTGGAAACGCGTATGCATCAGAAGCTCCGCCGGATTAGGGGGGATCTGCCCGCGCACGATGGTATCGAACCCGCCTTTATCGAAGGTCTGAACGCCCTGGGTATACTCCGCCTTACCGGACAACATCTCCGATAAGCCGCAGGTATTGTCGAGCTTAAACAGATCATGGGCATACCCGCGACGCATATCCGCATCAATATAGAGCACTTTCTGGCCCGCCTGCGCCACGACGGCCGCCAGGGTACTGCTGACAAAGGTTTTACCGCTGTCAGGCGTGGCGCCAGAGATCATCAGTATATTGTTCGCTGACTCCATCATCGCAAAATGCAGACTGGTGCGCAGGCCGCGAATCGCCTCCACGGAGAGATCGACCGGGTTATCCGCCGCCAGGAAGGGGATATGTTTGGTCTTATGGCGCAGCCCTGAGGACATAAAGTCTTTTTTGCGCAAACGCATCTTTTTAGCCAGCCATTCCGACAGCGGTACGGTGGCATAGACGTTAATCCCATGCTCCTCCAGCTGCTCCGGCGTTTCAATGCCCATACGCAGCATACTGCGCGCCAGGATCCAGCCCACAGAGACGAACAGACCCAGGAGAACCCCCAGAACGACGACCAGCGCTTTTTTCGGCTTGACTGGCTGCGGCCGGGTCACGGCCGGATCGATAATGCGGACGTTACCAATTGCGCTCGACCGGGCGATGCTCAGCTCCTGTTCGCGGTTAAGCAGCTGCTGGTAGATAACGCGTCCCGACTCCACATCACGGCTCAGGCGCAACACCTCCTGCTGGGTTGACGGCATGGACGATACCCGTTTATTCAGGCGGTTTTTTTCCTGCTCCAGCGTCTGGCGTTTCTCAATCAGCGCCCGGTAGGTGGGGTGATCTTTTTTGTAGAGCTGCGAAATTTCCGCTTCCCGGAAGGTCAGTTCATTGAGCTGATTGTCCGCATTTACAATCTGCTCCAGCACCGCTTTTGCCTCCAGGTTCAGGTCAACGGAGTCATTTTGCTGGCGATAGCGGTTGAGCTTCTCCTCGGCCTGGTCCAGCTCGCTGCGCACCTGCGGAAGCTGCTGCTTCAAAAATTGCAGGCTTTTCGCATCCTGCGCCGCCTGGCGAGCCACGTTCTGTTGTAAATAGTTATCGGCGATGCAGTTAAGCACGCGCGCCATCTCATCGGGATCTTCCCCCGTGATGGTCAGGCCAAGCATCCCACTGTCCTTGCTGCGCTCGCTCACGGAAAAACGCAGCTGTAGCGCGTCAATGGCCTCCAGCTCGCTCAGCTGTGTAATCGTAAATTGCGTACCCGGCTTCGCCTGGATAGCGGCAATGGTAATGGCGATATTCGCCGCGCTCAGCGGCTGTCCCACGACGCCCTGTAACGTCACGTTATCGCCTTCCAGCTGATAGTGGCCGTTCTCGCCGACGGTCAGCGTCAGCTTTTGCGCCCGACCCGCGACAGGGGGAAGATTGAGCATACGGATATCGACGATGCCAGGCTGTTGGCCGGTGAGCCGCGCCCAGCCGCGTCCGACAAGGGGAAAATAGTTTTCACTTACCTGCGTGCGCAGGTTCAGGTCATCAATCGTTTTACCGAGGATCATGCGCGACTGGAGAAGCTGAAGCTCCGGCGCCGACTCAGGCGAGGAGTCAGGGATGAACTCGCTAAGGTTACTGAGTAGCGCGTTGCCCTGCTTCTGTTCCACCTGTATCAGCGCATCGGCCTGATAAACTGGTGTGGCAAAGAGCGCATAAAGCAGTGCCGCCAGCGTGAACAGCGCGGTATGGATGAGAATAAATTTTCGGTGGTCGAGCAACTCACCCAACAGGCGCACAAGATCGATCTCGTTATTCGCGGCAGACGCATCATGGGCGTGAAGGTTATTTGTTGACATAAAACGTAACTATCCCGTGTGATTAACTGAGCCGTTTCGCCCATTCCAGACTGGCCTGCTCCAGCAGCCCATAAACATATTCAAATGCGTCCCGGTTTTTACGGTAGGGGTCCGGGATCTCTTTTCTGCCCGTCCAGTGACCAAAGAGCATCATTTTGCCGCGCGCCTCCGGTGCGATAGCCGTGACCTGCTCGATATGTTCCAGCTCCATCGCCAGAATCAGATCGTAGTCGCGCACCATGGCGGGGGTGAGCCTGCGCGCCACGTGGCCCTCAAGCAGGGTGCCGCGTTCGGCGGCGATCTCTGTCGCCTGTGAATCGGCGGTGCGCCCTTCCAGGCCACACGTTCCCGCTGAATCGACCCGGGCGGCGGGAAGCAGCCGGCGCAGCAGCCGTTCCCCAATGGGAGAGCGGCAGATATTGCCGGTACAGATCACCAGGATGGCGTTAAACGTTAGTTTGGCCATGTTCTGATATATCTCCCTGTTTCAGTCAGGTCATGTACGCCGGTAATGGTCGGCACAAGCTGAGAGATCACGCGGTTCCAGCGCACCAGCGGCGCGGTGGTGACATAGACGATGTCGTAAGGCTCAAGCTGAAATTCGGTGCTCAACACCATCGCGGTGGCATCCCGGGCGTTAAGCTGGTAGACGTTGGCGATTTTGCCGTTCTGCTTGCCCTGCAACGGACGAATCACAAAGATCCCCGTGGCGTCGGCCATATCCTGATTTACGCCCTGCGCATTACCCAGCGCTTCCGCCAGCGTCATGCCGCTACGGTCCATCTTCAGGGTGCTCTGTTTACCCACCTCGCCCATGACAAACACTTTCAGGTCGTCATTACGGGGAATGAAGAGAATATCGCCCGGATAGAGGAGTTTGTTCTGGGTGAGATCGCCGCGCTGCATCAGCGCGTAGAGGGAAATGTGCGTGTCCTGGCCGTTATGGGTCAGCACCACGTGGCGCCAGTCCGCCTCCGACGTCAGGCCGCCTGCCGCATTGATCGCATCCATTATGGTCAGCGGAATGTTGGTGATGGGCTGCTGGCCCGACTTGGCCACTTCGCCCGTCACGTAGGCTTTTTGCGAGCGGAACGCCGCGACGCTGACATCCACCTGCGGGCTCTCAATCACCGAGTCCAGCCGGGCGGCGATCTCATCGCGCACCTGGGCCAGCGTTTTGCCGACGACGCGGATTTTGCCGATATAGGGGTAGAAGATCGTGCCATCGGCATTCACCCAGTTGCCCGTATCGCTGGCGCTACGGTACTGACCTGCGGGGGTGGTCAGCTCCGGGTGGTCCCAGACGGTAACCATCAGCACGTCGCCGACGCCGATGCGATATTGGTAGTTCTGAAGCTGGCGATCCAGTTCAGGATTCGCGCGGGAGTCGACTTTGCCAGGCAGCAACTGCTCCACCAGCCCCGGCGTGAGCGGATAGACGTTGACCATCTTATTCAGATCGTAATTGCTGTCAGGCAGATCGATAATATCTTTGCCCTGGGTGCTAAGTCCCTGGCCCGGTACGATAGTACAACCGCTTAACGCCATCATAGCCAACGCAAGCACGGAAAATTTAACGTTTTTCATTCAGGAAAATCATCTGGTTAAGTAATGCCTGTTTCATCCGGTACTACTGCCCTACCGGGGTTTCGCGTTCTGACGTCATGTCATAGAGCTGATATTTACGGCCTAACATCTGGCCGCCATCACGCGTGAGAGGCGTCCACGAGACCACCGCCCGGTTGCGATTTGGGCCGATCGTCATCAGATCAAGCGGGATCGAGATGTAGAAGCCTTTGCTAAAGCCACCTTCGCCATAATCCTCTTTCGAGACGTTGGTCAGCGCCGCCCAGACGCCTACCGTCACGCCGCTGTCGAATCGCTTCGCGACGTCGAGGGTGGCGCCTTTATCCTTCGCCAGGTACTGCCCGACGCTCAGCTTCATCAGCACGCTGTTGAGCTTCGCCGGGTTCCAGTAGGCGGTGATAAATCCGGTTGGCGCGCTGTAGTCGGTGAAGCGCATCATGTCGTCCCAGTCGCGCTGCTTGACGTAGTTCGCATCCACGCCCAGCGCCCAGTCGCTATCCAGCGGGCGCCAGAGCGCCTCTGCTCCCACGCCGCCGTACATGGTTTCGAGGTAGCCGCCATAAATCTGGGCATAGAAGCCGTGCCCCAGCGCATCGACATAGTTGGCCTGTAAGTTGTTGATGTAGAAGTCATTGCTGACATAATCGCGAATATGGGTTCTGACGCGCGGCAGGCTGGAGTCAGCGGGAAGCAGCGAGGATTTGAACTTGTCGTAGTTGTTATAGAGGTTGGCGAACACGCCGCCGTCGAGCAGCAGACGATCGGTCAGCCAGTAGCTGGCGCTGGCCATCACCCCCACCTGGAACATATAGAAATCTTCCGGACCGCCCAGCGACTGCGCCAGCGTCGGTTTGACGCTGTAGCTGAAGCGATCGGCGCGAATACGGTAGCCGCGCCCGAACGCTGTAGTATCCACAGGCTCGACGCGCTGCTGCCTGAGCGCCTCCTCCTGGCCGAGCGGCTCTCCCGCCAGCTGTTTGCGCAGGCTGGCGACGTCGGTTTGCGTCGTGACCAGCGGCAAATGGTCACGCCGCTGGGTGATAGCGATCGTGTCGACCCCGTCGGGCAGGTTATTGATCAGAATACGGTTGGCGCGATCCACCGCTTCGCGCGGATCGCGATAGCGATACTGTTCGCCGGTCATGTATAAGGTATTGCCGTGCTGAAGGATCTCCGGCGCATCGAAGCCTGCGTTGTACTTAAGCGCGGTGAGCTGGTTTGCCGCCGAGGTATAGTCCAGCGTCTCGCCTGCCGGTGCCGGTTGCCAGGCCGGTTTCGGGTTATCACGCAGCGCGGGGCGCAGATCGTTAAAATTGGTCCGCAGGGTGAAGCCAAACATCAGCGTATTGCCGCGCTCGTAGCTGAGGTTGAGATCGGCCCAGTCGGCAACGCGATAGACCGCCCCCACGTTAATATGGCTCGACTGCTTAATGGAGCCGGCAAAATCATCGGCATAATTGTTGCCGTCATACTCGAGCTTCAGGCGCAGGGGCTGCCAGGGTGTCTGATACTGGAGTCCGCCAAACAGCGACGCCGGACCACGAAACATATCGCTAAAGCTGATATCCCCGGCATCATGTGATTCGCCGCGGGTGCAATACTTATTGTTGTCGTGGCACAGCGGGTTACCCACGTTGTCGCTATTACCGGGATATCCCCAGGCTATTCCAAAGGTAAAATCGACCGGTCCGGCCATTTTACTGGCAACCAGATATTCACCGTCGAACAGGCCGGTGCCCGCAATATCGCGCTTGCCGAGCGCCACCTGCGGCAGGCTATAGTCCTCTTCCCACAGACGAACCTTAAAATCGAACGACTTATCCTTGTAGCTTTGATCGCCGCTGAAATCCTCGTCGCTGCTGTATTTGCGGGTGCGGACGTCGGTATAACGAATCGTCCCTTCCAGCCACGGAAAGAGCACGACCGAAGAGGAGTAAAAACGATACTGGTTGTTATCGCGGTAGTTGACGCTGAATTCCCCTTCCCGGCCAAAGCGCGCGTCGGGCATTTGCATCAGGCCGGTGCCGCCAAAGTCGGACTGTGAAGGTCCGGTCGGATCGGGCCAGGTACGCAGTTCCGCGTGGCAGGTAGAAGAGATCGCCAGAGCAAGGCCGCTCAGTAAAAAAAGTTTGTTCATCAGTCAGGTATCCGCCGCGTCAGGAGCGCAACGATTTGCTCATTCAGACCGGTAAAATCGTCCGGCACCGCCCGGGGATCAAACCCCACCCACAGAACAGCGCCCGGCTCTGCTTCAATATGGCGTGCGTTCCAGTACGCCACCGGCGCAACAACCCTACTGCCGTCAGGATCGATAACGGTCACGTTATTCCTGTCGGCGCCAGCCAGCCGCAGCTGCCCCTGTAAGTAATCCCTGATGCTTGCGCCCGGTCGCCAGGCCAGTTTCCCCGGTGTGGCGACCGCCCCCATCAGCGTGACGGTGCGGGGCGCAGGCGAGAGCCACAGATCGTAACGGCCCTCAAGGGAACGATCGCCGCGGGCGTCGGTACGCACGGCGTCTGGATCGAGGCTGACAAACTGCCGCCCGACGATCCGCAGGGAGCGGATCTGTGCAGCGACAGCGCGAATGGTCGCGATCTGCTCGTCATCGGCACGATTCTGCCAGGCTGAAAGCGACGCCAGCACCTGCTGTTGCGTCTGTTGCGCTCGCCGCGTGGCGGAAGGGGTTGCGATGACAGCGCCCTGCCACCAGACGTTGTTCAGCTGCGGCTGGGTGACCAGCCGGGAGAGCGTATCGGCCTGTCCAGCAGACCACGTTTTGCCCGGCTGATGCACGGTAACGACACTTGCGCATAAGGCGGGCAGGCTGAAGAGAGATAGCCCTACGCCAGGTAACCATTTTCTGAGTCTGTTCATGGGGCGGGCTTCAACATCGTCATGGCGAGAGGGAATACGCCCGCGCCGAGCATCTGTTCGCTCTGGCGTACCTGGCCGGTGGCGGAATCAATCCAGAAGGTGTTATGCCAGCGACGATCGAGGCCGTCGGCCTGCACCGTCTCCTGCCAGACCTGACAACGTAGCGTGTTTCCGGCAAGGGTCAGGTTTTCCGTCCCGCTCAGGAAGAAGCGCGAGGTCAGGTGTGCGGAGCGATACCGCCCCTCTTCCTGCCAGCGCACATCACGCGACCACTGGCTGCCGTCGCGGAGCTGCGGCGTGTGGCGCAGCGGATCGTACTCAAGGTTGGTTACCTCAAGCAGGTTATAAGGGAGCTTGAGCGTGTGGATAAGGCGACCGTTATGCGTGACGATCATCGCATTATCCTGCGATAACCACTTACTGTTTCCCTGCTCGATGTATCCGAGAACCACCAGGATCCTCGGGCCATTATCCAGACGCAGGTACATGGTTGAGTATGGGAGCACCTGAATCTGCCCGTCCGTTACCGTCACATCCTGGCGCCCGTCCAGGCTGGCGTTAAAGGTCTCAATAATGCTCTGCTGGCTCGGCGTACATCCCTGGATCAGCAGAGTCATGATGAGCAGAATAAACAGTCTCACCAGAAATCCTTGATTAAATAACATTGAAATCAATTAAATACCCGGCTTTGATATCGCCACCGGGTCAAGTCGTTGCGCTGTTCAGCGCAAGGCTATATCGCCTTGCGCACCAGCCTTAGCGGGTAACTGTCGTCGTGGAAGTACCATTGCCTGAGTCATCGCCACTGTCGCTTGCCGCGACAACGGCTAACGTCGCTACGCCGGCAATCGCAGCGGTGGTGACGACAGCGGTTGTCCCAATCGCGCCTGCCGCCAGTCCCCCCGTAGTGCCAGCGGTAGTTCCCACCGTTGCTCCGGTTGTTGTACCGGTTGTTGCTGCGCTGGTGCTACCTGCTTCGGTGGTAGCGCCTATAGCAGGCAGGGCAGTCGCCAGCGTGAGTGCCGTCAGCACTGTACAAAGCGTCCTTTTCATTTTTGGTCCTCATTCAAATGAAGGAAAATATGAGCACCTGGAAACCAGGTCCCGGTTAACGGGCATAAAGCCCGGGGCTGAATTCCGGCCCGACAGGGACGGAAAATCATCCATGTAAAAGCCCTGGGCTCTGAACACCAGCGCATATAAACCGCCAGGATATATTTCGGTACCCTTAATTGCTTCAATTGGAGTTCAGATAGTTAACTCCCTCACGGGGTGCAAAAAGAAAGGAAAACGCAGAAGTGATGCGAAATGCACCCCAGCGGTAACTACCTTAAAAATTTTGGATAAGATAATTCTTATAATAATTTGACGCAATGATTTCCGGCAGAATAAATATGACTAATTGTTAACCAGAAAACACTCAACATATTATTAATAAAATAGTTAACCAACTGAAATTAAAAGCAAAAATACGAACAATGCTCAGGCTGCATTGCCTATAACTCCTTCATTCCCGGCTATTACTCTCGATTAATAGTGATTGAGATCAATTAAGCCGTTCTCTCAAAGAAAATAAAAACGCAAGCAGAGCAAATTCTGAAATTGGGTTCAGGGATAATATTTCCTCAAAATATATTTACCATGAATAATTCATTTATATTCATAATTATTGCGTATATAAACCGCGTCTCATAAATACGCTATTCACGGCAGCGGAAGTGTGCCCCCTCGCCAGTCTGTTCAGGAGCGCACGCAGATTAAAATCCACCGATGTGCTCTGCGGCCAGCCATTTTGCCAGGGCATCAATCTGAGGCTGATGCAGCCAGTTTACGATCTGGCGGGCCTTCTCCTGCCCGACACCCGGCAGCATCCGCCACTCCGCTTCGCTTCGCTGAATCAGCGCCTGCCAGGTGCGATCCCCTGCCGCCCTGAGCGTCGACCGGGCCAGCGGTATTCCCATCGCGGTGATCCAGCGGATAAAAGGTCGCTCCCGCGCCAGGTTAAACTGATGCCACAGCGCAGCGCCATGCGATGCCGATATCCCCGCCGTCGCGGTGAGCTGCGCCTGCGTGAGCTGTAGCCAGGAGAAGAGGTGCTCAAACCGATGCGCCTGATAGAGGGTCCGCCATCCTGATTCGCCCATTCCTTCGATATCTAACGCCTGCCTGGAACTTAGCCACGTCAGCCGGGCAAAAAATTGCTCCATGCACTCCGGGGAGGCATAGAAACAGGTTAAGCCGTTATAGCGCGATGAGGGCGGCTGCGGTTTACGGCGATCCACATTGCGCCACACCACGTTATCCAGCCGGGGAATACCTTGTCCCGCCAGGCTTACCAGCACCTGATCGCCGGGGGCAATATCCAGCCTCTGCCAGCGGTTAACCGACCCTAAGCTGACGCGCTGTACGCGTTTATCGTCGAGCATCAGCGGCTCAAGCTGCGCAATCGCGGTGATCCGCCCGGTACGGCCAACGGTAAAGTGAATCGCTTTGACTTCCGTCACCTGGGCCACAGGAAGGTATTTCCATGCGACGACCCAACTCCCTTCCCCCGGCAGCCATCGCTCGCCCGGCGGCTCTGCCGAGGCGCGAACCACAATGCCATCCGTGGCGAAGGGCAACGAAGCCTTAAACCAGGCCGTCCGCTGCGCCTCCACATCAGCCGCGTTTTTAACCGGCACGGTATAGCGGGCCGTCAGGGTAAAACCTGCCTCCGCCAGCGTGGAAAGGCGTGCTTTCATCGCTTTTGGGCCGTTCGGCCAGGCCCATATAAAAATGCCTGTCTGCTTCAGCGCTGCGCGATCGGTCGCGCGCATCATCGCTCCCGCTACCTTCGCACGCGCGTTCATCCCTCCCATCCGCTGCTGGATATGCCCCTCGCGCAGCAGAAAAAGTTCACCCTGCAACACGCTGTTGGCAAGCGGCCCGGCCAGCGTTTGCGGAATAGCGGGGATCATTCGCGCCTGTGCCGTCCACTCTTCCCCCTGTAAGCCGTCGCCCCGGCTAATCGCCTGCACCAGCTTGCCGTTTTTGTAGACCAGGGTGACCGCAACACCATCCACCTTTGGCTGTACCCAGAGATCCTGCTGCGTCGCCATCCAGCGGCTAAGCGCCTGCTTGCTTTCTACCTTATGCACGCCGATATGGGCGAAGGGATGTTTCACCGTCCCACTGGCGGCTGGAAGATCGTCGTGCAGCGGTTCATCGTGAAAACAGCGCTGCCACTGTTTTAAGCGGGCGTTAAGCCTGTCGTAAACGTCGTCGCTCACCTCGCTGCGGCCCTGTTTCCAGTAATCATCATTCCAGCGGGTCAGCTGCGCCTTCAGGGCCGCGATCTCCTGCCCGGCTTTAGCCGGTGACCAGACCGGGCAGATTGCCATCGCCCCGCTGCTTAAGAAGATCATCAGTATGCTTATCCATTTCACCATTATTACCCCTCCCTGTTTTGCGAAGGGTATACCCTGCCCGGGAGCCGCAGACCAGCTGCAAAATTGCATTTTACGAGCGCGCTTCAGCGCATTGTTTTTATTGCAGCAAAAAGAAGGTAAAAGCTGAAAACGGCACGCAAAATTTAATCATCCAGGGGAAAAAGTGTGACAAAGGCTACGTCACACAGCGGCGACGTGTATAATAAGCCCGTATGTAGGACTTCTTCGTTAACACATACAAAAGACTCTCATGGCTCAAGGCACGCTTTATATTGTTTCTGCCCCTAGTGGCGCGGGTAAATCCAGCCTTATTCAGGCACTGTTAAAAACCCAACCGTTGTACGATACGCAGGTTTCTGTTTCTCACACCACGCGAGCACCGCGTCCGGGTGAAGTGCACGGTGAACACTATTTCTTTGTGAATCACGACGAATTCAGAGCGATGATTGGCAGAGACGCGTTTCTTGAACACGCAGAAGTTTTCGGTAACTACTACGGTACTTCGCGTGAAACCATTGAGCAGGTTCTGGCGACCGGCGTGAACGTGTTCCTGGATATCGACTGGCAGGGCGCGCAGCAAATTCGTAAGAAAATGCCTGATTCGCGCAGTATCTTTATTTTACCGCCATCGAAAGATGAACTGGATCGCCGCCTGCGTGGTCGCGGCCAGGACAGCGAAGAAGTTATCGCGAAGCGTATGGCGCAGGCAGTTGCAGAAATGAGCCATTACGCGGAATATGATTACCTTATTGTGAATGATGATTTTGATGCCGCGCTGAGCGATCTCAAAACTATCCTTCGCGCAGAACGTCTGCGTATGAGCCGCCAGAAGCAGCGACATGACGCATTAATCACCAAACTGTTGGCAGACTGAACCCACTTTCAGTATCATGCCCAGTCATTTCTTCACCTGTGGAGCATTTTAAGTATGGCACGCGTAACTGTTCAGGACGCTGTAGAGAAAATTGGTAACCGTTTTGACCTGGTGCTGGTCGCCGCGCGTCGCGCTCGTCAGATGCAGGTAGGCGGTAAAGATCCGCTGGTACCGGAAGAAAACGATAAAACCACCGTTATTGCACTTCGCGAAATCGAAGAAGGTCTGATCAACAACCAGATCCTCGACGTGCGTGAGCGCCAGGAGCAGCAAGAGCAGGAAGCCGCTGAATTACAAGCTGTTACCGCTATTGCTGAAGGTCGTCGTTAATTAAACCTGCGGGTCGCCCTTGTATCTGTTTGAAAGCCTGAATCAACTGATTCAAACCTACCTGCCTGAAGACCAGATTAAGCGTCTTCAGCAGGCGTATCTCGTTGCACGTGACGCTCACGAGGGCCAGACACGTTCAAGCGGTGAACCCTATATCACGCACCCGGTAGCGGTGGCCTGTATTCTGGCCGAGATGAAACTCGACTACGAAACGCTGATGGCCGCCCTGCTGCACGACGTGATCGAAGATACCCCTGCCACCTACCAGGACATGGAACAGCTGTTTGGCAAAAGCGTTGCCGAGCTGGTGGAAGGGGTCTCTAAGCTTGATAAGCTGAAATTCCGCGACAAGAAAGAGGCGCAGGCCGAAAACTTCCGCAAGATGATCATGGCGATGGTGCAGGATATCCGCGTCATTCTCATCAAACTGGCTGACCGCACCCACAATATGCGCACGCTGGGCTCACTTCGCCCGGATAAACGTCGCCGCATCGCCCGTGAAACCCTCGAAATTTACAGTCCGCTGGCGCACCGTTTAGGTATTCATCACATTAAAACCGAGCTGGAAGAGCTGGGTTTTGAGGCGTTGTACCCGAACCGCTATCGCGTGATTAAAGAGGTGGTGAAAGCCGCTCGCGGTAACCGTAAAGAGATGATTCAAAAGATCCTCTCTGAAATCGAAGGGCGTTTGCAGGAAGCGGGCATTCCGTGCCGCGTGAGCGGTCGCGAAAAGCATTTGTACTCTATCTACTGCAAAATGGTGCTCAAAGAGCAGCGTTTTCACTCGATCATGGATATCTACGCGTTCCGCGTCATCGTCCACGATTCAGACACCTGTTATCGCGTGCTGGGGCAGATGCACAGCCTGTACAAGCCGCGTCCGGGGCGCGTCAAAGATTACATCGCCATTCCAAAAGCGAACGGATACCAGTCTTTGCACACCTCCATGATTGGCCCGCACGGTGTCCCTGTTGAGGTGCAGATTCGTACCGAAGATATGGATCAGATGGCGGAGATGGGTGTCGCGGCGCACTGGGCTTATAAAGAGCACGGCGGCGAAAGCAGCACCACCGCGCAAATCCGCGCCCAGCGCTGGATGCAGAGCCTGCTGGAGCTGCAACAGAGCGCAGGTAGCTCGTTTGAATTTATCGAGAGCGTTAAATCCGATCTCTTCCCGGATGAGATTTACGTTTTCACGCCGGAAGGGCGCATTGTCGAACTGCCTGCGGGCGCGACACCGGTCGACTTCGCTTACGCCGTGCATACCGATATCGGCCATGCCTGCGTAGGTGCCCGCGTCGACAGGCAGCCTTATCCGCTGTCGCAGCCGCTTTTCAGCGGACAGACGGTGGAGATCATTACCGCGCCGGGGGCACGTCCTAACGCCGCCTGGCTGAACTTTGTCGTGAGCTCAAAAGCGCGCGCAAAAATCCGCCAGCTGCTGAAAAACCTCAAGCGCGACGACTCCGTTAGCCTTGGGCGTCGTTTGCTCAATCACGCGCTGGGTGGCAGCCGCAAACTGGCAGAGATCCCACCAGAAAACATTCAGCATGAGCTGGAGCGTATGAAGCTCGCCTCGCTGGATGACCTGCTGGCAGAGATTGGTCTCGGCAACGCCATGAGCGTGGTCGTGGCGAAGAATCTGCAACAAGGCGAAACGACAGCCGTTCCTGCCACCACGCAAACTCATGGTCACCTGCCGATCAAAGGCGCTGACGGGGTGCTCATCACCTTCGCCAAATGCTGCCGTCCTATCCCGGGCGACCCGATTATTGCGCACGTCAGCCCAGGTAAAGGGCTGGTGATCCACCATGAATCCTGCCGTAACATCCGTGGCTATCAGAAAGAGCCAGAGAAGTTCATGGCGGTCGAGTGGGATAAAGAGACGGCGCAGGAATTTATCACTGAAATCAAGGTGGATATGTTCAACCACCAGGGTGCACTGGCGAACCTGACGGCAGCGATCAACACGGCCTCGTCCAACATTCAAAGCCTGAATACGGAAGAAAAAGATGGCCGCGTTTACAGCGCCTTTATTCGCCTGACCGCCCGTGACCGCGTGCATCTGGCCAATATTATGCGCAAGATCCGCGTGATGCCGGATGTCATTAAAGTCACCCGTAACCGAAACTAGCATTATGAATTCAAAACGTTACGAGCGAATCTGCGAAATGCTCGCCAGGCGTCAGCCTGATCTGACGGTCTGCATGGAGCAGGTCCATAAACCTCATAACGTCTCTGCTATCGTCCGCACCGCAGATGCCGTCGGCGTGCATGAAGTCCACGCCGTCTGGCCAGGCGCACGTATGCGTACCATGGCCTCCACCGCCGCAGGCAGCAACAGCTGGGTATCCGTGAAAACTCACCAGACTATTGGTGAAGCGGTCTCGCACCTGAAAGGGCGTGGCATGCAGGTTCTGGCAACCAACCTCTCTGCTAAAGCCGTGGATTTCCGTGAGATCGACTACACCCGTCCGACCTGCATTTTAATGGGCCAGGAGAAAACGGGGATCACGCAGGAAGCACTGGATTTGGCCGATCGGGACATCATCATTCCAATGATCGGCATGGTCCAGTCACTCAACGTGTCGGTCGCCTCAGCGCTGATCCTGTATGAAGCGCAGCGCCAGCGTCAGAATGCCGGAATGTACGAGCGCAGCAACAGCATGCTGCCTGAAGAGGAGCAGCAGCGCCTGCTGTTTGAAGGTGGCTATCCGGTGCTGGCTCGCGTTGCGAAGCAGAAGAAATTGCCTTACCCCCACGTCAACGCGCAGGGCGAAATAGAAGCCGATGCCGAGTGGTGGTCCACCATGCAGTACGCGGGGTAAATCATGAAAGGCCGCCTGCTGGACGCCATACCGCTCAACAGCCTGACGGGCGTGGGCGCGGCACAAAGCAGTAAACTGGCGAAGATAGGCCTGCACACCGTGCAGGATCTCCTGCTCCACCTCCCCCTGCGTTACGAAGACCGTACTCAGCTTTATAAGATTGGCGATCTGCTGCCCGCTATTTACGCCACCGTTGAAGGGGAAGTGCTGAACTGCAACATCACCTTTGGCGGACGCAGGATGATGACCTGCCAGATCAGCGACGGCACCGGCATTCTCACCATGCGCTTTTTCAACTTCAATGCGGCGATGAAAAATAGCCTTGCCACTGGACGACGCGTACTTGCGTACGGTGAAGCCAAACGGGGCAAATACGGCGCGGAGATGATCCACCCGGAATACCGCGTGCAGGGCGATCTCAGCTCACCTGAGCTACAGGAGACGCTCACGCCGGTCTATCCAACCACTGAAGGCATTAAGCAGGCTACGCTGCGCAAGCTCACCGACCAGGCGCTGGAGCTGCTTGATACCTGCGCCATTAACGAGCTGCTGCCGCCGGAGCTGGCGCAGGGCATGATGAGCCTGCCGGAGGCGTTGCGCACCCTGCACCGTCCACCGCCAACGCTTCAGCTTGTTGATTTAGAGAGCGGGAAACACCCCGCCCAACGGCGTCTTATCCTTGAGGAATTACTGGCTCACAACCTGAGCATGCTGGCCCTGCGCGCAGGTGCGCAGCGTTTCCACGCGCAGCCATTAAGCCAGCGTGATGAGCTCAAAGATAAGCTGCTGGCCTCACTGCCGTTTAAACCCACCGGCGCCCAGGCGCGGGTGACTGCCGAGATCGAACGCGATATGGCGCTGGATGTGCCAATGATGCGCCTGGTGCAGGGCGACGTGGGTTCCGGTAAAACGCTGGTCGCCGCGCTGGCCGCTTTGCGCGCCATCGCCCACGGTAAGCAGGTGGCGCTGATGGCGCCGACGGAACTGCTGGCCGAGCAGCACGCCAACAATTTCCGGAACTGGTTTGCCCCGCTGGGAATTGAAGTGGGCTGGCTGGCCGGGAAGCAGAAGGGCAAAGCGCGCCTTGCGCAGCAGGAAGCCATTGCCAGCGGGCAGGTGCAGATGATTGTCGGCACGCACGCCATTTTCCAGGAACAGGTGCAGTTTAACGGCCTGGCGCTGGTGATTATCGACGAACAGCACCGCTTTGGTGTTCATCAGCGTCTGGCGCTGTGGGAGAAAGGTCTGCAACAGGGCTTCCACCCACATCAGCTGATCATGACCGCCACGCCGATTCCGCGCACCCTGGCGATGACGGCCTATGCCGATCTGGATACCTCCACCATCGACGAACTCCCCCCGGGCCGTACGCCGGTGACAACGGTCGCCATTCCGGACACGCGCCGCAGCGACATCATTGACCGCGTGCGCAACGCCTGCACCCAGGAAGGGCGTCAGGCTTACTGGGTCTGTACCCTGATTGAAGAGTCTGAGCTGCTGGAAGCGCAGGCTGCCGAAGCCACATGGGAAGAGTTAAAGCTCGCCCTGCCGGAGCTGAACGTCGGTCTGGTTCACGGGCGCATGAAGCCTGCCGAGAAGCAGGCGGTGATGCAGTCGTTCAAACAGGGCGAACTGCATTTACTCGTTGCGACCACGGTCATCGAAGTGGGCGTGGACGTGCCGAACTCCAGCCTGATGATTATTGAGAACCCGGAGCGCCTGGGCCTGGCGCAGCTCCACCAGCTACGAGGCCGCGTGGGCCGTGGTGCGATCGCCTCTCACTGCGTGCTGCTCTACAAAGCCCCTCTGTCGAAAACCGCGCAGATGCGTTTGCAGGTATTACGCGACAGCAATGACGGCTTCGTCATTGCGCAAAAAGATCTGGAGATCCGCGGCCCGGGCGAATTGCTGGGCACGCGTCAGACGGGTAACGCCGAGTTTAAAGTGGCGGATTTATTGCGCGATCAGGCCATGATCCCCGAAGTACAACGCCTTGCGCGTCATATTCATGAACGCTACCCCGAACAGGCGGCAGCGTTAATTGAACGCTGGATGCCGGAAACCGAGCGGTATTCCAACGCCTGACGGTCAGCCAAACATCGGCAGCATCAGGTAGAGCTTAATGACCAGCGCGTTGACGATATCAATGAAGAATGCGCCCACCATCGGCACCACCAGAAACGCCATGTGCGACGGGCCGAACCGTTCGGTGATCGCCTGCATATTCGCGATGGCCGTTGGCGTCGCTCCCAGACCAAACCCACAGTGGCCCGCAGCCAGTACCGCCGCATCATAGTTTTTGCCCATCATGCGCCAGGTAACAAAGATGGCATACAGCGCCATGAACACGGCCTGCACCGCCAGGATCGCCACCATCGGCAGCGCCAGCGAGGCCAGTTCCCACAGCTTGAGGCTCATCAGCGCCATCGCCAGGAACAGCGACAGGCTGACGTTCCCCAGCACGGACACTGCGCGCTCAAAGACGCGGTAGAAGCCCATCTGCGCCAGACCGTTGCTCAGGATCACCCCGATAAACAGCACGCAGACAAAGGTTGGCAGTTCGAAAGCCGTTCCCGCCAGCCATTGCGCAACGATTTTGCCCACGGTAAGGCAGATGGCAATCATGGCGATGGTTTCAATCATCACCAGCGAGGTGATGCTGCGGCCAACGTCCGGTTTTTCAAATGCCGTCGGCACCATTTCATCGTCTGGCCTGCCTTCCGGCGTGGTGGAGTGTTTCACCAGATAGCGCGCCACCGGGCCGCCAATCAGCCCGCCAAGCACCAGGCCAAAGGTCGCGCAGGCCATTGCCACTTCCGTTGCGTTTTCAAAGCCATAGCGTTCGATGAACAGCTTGCTCCACGCCGCGCCCGTTCCGTGGCCACCTGATAGTGTAATCGACCCCGCCAGCAGACCCATCAGCGGATCCAGCCCCAGCAGCGACGCCATACCGATGCCGATGGCGTTTTGCATCAGCAGCAGGCCCACCACAACAATCAGAAACACGCCCAGCACCTTGCCGCCCGAACGCAGGCTTGCGAGGTTAGCGTTCAGGCCGATAGTAGCAAAGAAGGCCAGCATCAACGGATCTTTCAGGGACATATCAAAATCGATTTCCCAGCCCATGCTTTTTTTCAGCACCAGCAGGGCCAGCGCCACCAGCAATCCACCGGCGACAGGTTCAGGAATGGTGTACTTTTTCAGAAAGGAAACACTGTGTACCAGCTTGCGACCAAGCAGAAGAACCAGCGTTGCGGCAACAAGGGTCGACAACGTATCGAGATGAATCATAAAAGGCTCCTGTTATGCGCGTGTTCCATACACACGCGGCGTTATCCTGGGCCGGGTGATGCTCGTCATGAGCCGCCGGCGCGAAAAGTGTAATTTTTTTTTCCTGTTCGTTGTAGAAAACCTGCTCACACCGGCAGATTTTCTCTCTTTTTTTTGCTGGCAATCGTTTGCTTTTACCAGGTGGTCAGCTAAAATGCCCGCTTTTCCACCGTGGGATTGCCGCCGATGTCTGTTAACACTCTGGAGTCTGCTGCTGCGCAACCGATTGCGCAGAAGCAAAACAGCGAACTGATTTACCGCCTTGAAGATCGTCCCCCGCTGCCTCAAACCCTGTTTGCCGCCTGCCAGCACCTGCTGGCGATGTTCGTTGCGGTCATCACGCCGGCTCTGCTGATTTGCCAGGCGCTGGGGTTACCGGCGCAGGATACGCAACACATCATCAGTATGTCTCTGTTCGCTTCCGGCGTGGCCTCCATCATTCAAATTAAAGCCTGGGGTCCGGTGGGCTCGGGTTTGCTGTCGATTCAGGGCACCAGCTTTAACTTTGTGGCGCCGCTGATCATGGGCGGTACGGCATTGAAAACCGGCGGCGCAGATGTCCCGACGATGATGGCGGCGCTTTTCGGCACCCTGATGCTGGCAAGCTGCACAGAGATGATCATTTCCCGCGTTCTGCACCTGGCGCGCCGGGTGATCACCCCGCTGGTCTCCGGCGTGGTGGTGATGATTATCGGCCTGTCACTGATCCAGGTGGGTCTGACCTCCATCGGGGGCGGCTACGCGGCAATGAGCGACCATACCTTCGGCGCGCCGAAAAACCTGCTGCTGGCAGGCGTGGTGCTGGCGATCATTATTCTGCTTAACCGCCAGCGTAACCCGTACCTGCGCGTGGCATCGCTGGTGATCGCCATGGCGGCCGGTTACCTGCTGGCGTGGGCGCTGGGCATGCTCCCGGAAAACACCACCCCAACCAACAGCGCGTTGATTACCGTGCCAACGCCGCTCTACTACGGCCTGGGCATTGACTGGAGTCTTCTCCTGCCGCTGATGCTGGTCTTTATGATCACTTCGCTGGAAACCATTGGCGATATCACCGCCACCTCCGACGTGTCCGAGCAGCCGGTCTCCGGCCCGCTGTACATGAAACGTCTGAAAGGCGGCGTGCTGGCGAACGGACTGAACTCGTTTGTCTCGGCGGTGTTCAACACCTTCCCGAACTCCTGCTTCGGCCAGAACAACGGCGTGATCCAGCTGACCGGCGTGGCCAGCCGCTACGTGGGCTTCGTGGTGGCGCTGATGCTGGTGGTCCTCGGCCTGTTCCCGGCGGTAAGCGGCTTTGTGCAGCACATCCCTGAGCCGGTTCTGGGCGGCGCGACGCTGGTCATGTTCGGTACCATCGCGGCCTCTGGCGTGCGTATCGTCTCCCGCGAGCCGCTGAACCGCCGCGCAATCATGATTATTGCGCTGTCTCTCGCCGTAGGGCTTGGCGTCTCCCAGCAGCCGATGATTTTGCAGTTTGCGCCGGACTGGGTGAAAAACCTGCTCTCTTCCGGCATCGCCGCGGGCGGTATTACCGCTATTGTGCTGAATCTCATTTTCCCGCCTGAAAAGAACTGATCCCCACACGGCAGGCTGTCAATGCCTGCCGTGACATCTCTTTACACCATTCCCGCCTTGAGCATTGCGCATAAATCGTGCATAACACCCTTATGTGCGTTTCGCGGGAAGGAAGACCATGAAATTTATTGGAAAGCTGCTTATCTATCTTCTGGTAGCCCTGCTCATTGTAGTGCTCGCCTTTTATTTTCTGCTCCAGACCCGCTGGGGCGCATCGCAGGTCAGCAGCTGGATCACGGTGAATACCGATTACGAGCTCAACTTTGACCTGATGGATCACCGCTTTTCATCCCCTTCTCACATCCTTCTGGAAAACGTTACCTTCGGACGAGATGGCAAACCGGCCACGCTGGTCGCTAAAAAAGTGGATATTGGCTTAAGCAGCCGCCAGATCACCGACCCGCTGCATATGGATGCCATCACCCTGTTCGATGGCACGCTGAATTTATCGCCGCAGACGGCGCCGCTGCCGTTCCAGGCCGACCGTCTGCAACTGAATAACATGGCCTTTAACAGCCCGAATACGGAGTGGGATCTCAGTGCGCAAAAGGTGACCGGCGGCGTCAGCCCGTGGCAGCCCGAGGCGGGGAACGTACTGGGAAAAAATGCGCAAATCCAGATGAGCGCCGGGTCGCTCACGCTCAACGGCATACCGGCCAACAACGTGCTGATTCAGGGACAACTCAACGGCAAAGAGGTGGTGCTGAATACCATCGGTGCCGATATGGCGCGCGGCTCGCTGACGGGCTCGGCTCTGCGTAATGCCGACGGTGGCTGGGTTATCAACACCCTGCGTCTGAATGAGATCCGCCTGCAAAGCGACAAATCGCTGCTGGATTTCTTCGCCCCTCTCTCCACCCTGCCTTCGTTACAGATTGGGCGGCTGGAAGTGACCGATGCCCGTCTACAGGGGCCAGACTGGGCGGTAACCGACCTCGATCTCAGCCTGCGTAACCTCACCCTGAGTAAAGGTGACTGGCAAAGCCAGGAGGGACGGTTATCCATGAACGCCAGCGAATTTATCTACGGCTCGCTGCATCTGTTTGACCCTATCCTGAATGCGGAATTCTCCCCGCAGGGCATTGCGCTGCGTCAGTTCACCTCCCGCTGGGAAGGAGGCATGGTGCGCACCTCCGGCAACTGGCTGCGCGAGGGTCAGGCGCTAGTGCTGGACGACGTTGCCATTGCCGGACTGGAATATACGCTTCCGGAAAACTGGAAAACGCTGTGGATGGACCCGCTTCCGGCATGGCTGAACAGCGTGACGCTAAAAAAATTCGGCCTGAGCCGCAACCTGGTGATCGACATCGATCCGGCGTTCCCGTGGCAGATCACATCCCTCGACGGTTATGGCGCTAATCTGCGGCTGGCGCAGGATCACAAGTGGGGCGTGTGGGGCGGTAACGCAACCCTCAACGGGGCGGCAGCAACCTTTAACCGCGTCGACGTGCGTCGCCCGTCGCTGGCGCTGAATGCCAACGCCGCAACGGTAAATATTACCGATCTGAGCGCCTTTACCGAGAAAGGGATCCTGGAAGCGACCGCCACCGTGTCACAGCTGCCACAGCGACAAACCACCGTGAGCCTGAACGGGCGCGGTGTACCACTCAACGTTTTGCAGCAGTGGGGCTGGCCAGCGCTGCCGATTGCAGGCGACGGCAATATTCAGCTCACCGCCAGCGGAAGCGTGCAGGCCAATGCGCCGCTGAAGCCGACGGTGAATGGGAAGCTGAGCGCAGTGAATATGGATAAACGGCAGGTGCAACAGAAGATGACCGGCGGGATGGTGTCTACGGTGGCTCCGGCACAGTAAAAAGCCGGGTGGCGGCTTCGCCTTACCCGGCCTACGAGGTTTTGGTTCCTTCTACCGTGGGTGAGGGCATCAGACCGCATAATTACCGTAGGCCCGGTAAGCGAAGCGCCACCGGGCATTTTTCCAGCTCAGAGGTGAACCACCACCTCATCCCCCTCGGCTTTCACCACCACACCCCATTCGCTGCCCGCATGTGAACCGCCTTTTACGCCGCCGACCTTCTGCACGTTGCGCAAGCATACCGACCAGTTTTGCGCATCTCCCGCGCCGGTAAAGGTCACGACGTCGCCCTGACGTGACGCCTTCAGCGTAAACACCACAGAACCGTCCGCCGCAGGCACTTCACTTACCGCCGTTGCGCCATCGCTCAGGTTGAAGAGCTGGAAGGCCGTCCCCTCGTGCCACGCATAGTCTGGCTTCTGGTTATTGTTACCCAGCGCCAGCAGCGTGTTGTCGCGCACATAGACCGGCAGGCTCAGGAAATCATGCTGCTGCTTATGCCAGCGGCTACCCTGAATTTCGTCGTTGTGCCACAGGTGCGTCCAGCGCCCTTCCGGCAGGTAGAACTGCACGTCCCCCGCCTCGGAGAACACCGGCGCCACCATCATTGAATCCCCCAACATGTACTGGCGGTCGAGGTAATCGCACGCCGGATCGTCCGGGAACTCCAGCATCATCGCCCGCAGCATCGGCGTGCCGAACTCGTGCGCCAGCGCCGCCTGACGATACAGGTACGGCATCAGCTTGCATTTCAGCTGCGTGAAGTGGCGCACCACATCGCAGGACTCGTCATCGTACGCCCACGGCACGCGGTAGGATTTGCTGCCGTGCAGGCGGCTGTGGCTGGAGAACAGCCCGAACGCGCACCAGCGTTTGTAGACGTGCGCCGGAGCGGTGTTTTCGAACCCGCCGATATCGTGGCTCCAGAACCCGAAGCCGGACAGCCCAATCGACAGCCCGCCGCGCAGGCTTTCGGCCATCGACTCATAGTTGGCGTAGCAGTCGCCACCCCAGTGTACCGGGAACTGTTGCGCACCCACGGAGGCAGAACGGGCAAACAGCACCGCCTCTTCTTCTCCCACCGTCTCTTTCAGCACGTTCCACACCAGTTCGTTGTAGATGTAGGCGTAATGGTTGTGCATCTTCTGCGGATCGGAACCGTCAAACCACTGGACGTCCGTCGGGATACGCTCGCCGAAGTCGGTCTTGAAGCAGTCGACGCCGATCGCCACCAGGCCTTTCAGTTTGTCCGCATACCACCGGCACGCCTCCGGGTTGGTGAAGTCGTAGATCGCCAGCCCCGGCTGCCATTTGTCCCACTGCCACAGGGAGCCGTCCGGGCGCTTCAGCAGGTAGCCCTTCTCTTTCAGCTCCCGGAAGATCGGCGATTTCTGGCCGATATACGGGTTTATCCACACGCAGACCTTCAGCCCTTTCTCTTTCAGGCGGCGGATCATCCCTTCCGGATCCGGGAAGGTCACCGGGTCCCACTCGAAATCGCACCACTGGAAGGCCTTCATCCAGAAGCAGTCGAAGTGGAACACGTGCAGCGGCAGGTCGCGCTCGGCCATGCCGTCGATAAAGCTGTTCACCGTCGCTTCGTCATAGTTAGTGGTGAAGGAGGTGGTCAGCCACAGGCCGAACGACCACGCAGGCGGCAGCGCCGGACGGCCGGTAAAGCGGGTATAGCGGTTCAGCACTTCTTTCGGCGTCGGGCCGTCGATCACGAAGTACTCGAGATATTCCCCTTCCACGCTGAACTGCACTTTGGACACTTTCTCGGAGCCGACTTCAAACGAGACGTTTTCCGGGTGATTCACCAGCACGCCGTAGCCGCGGTTGGTCAGGTAGAACGGGATGTTTTTGTAGGATTGCTCGGTGCTGGTGCCCCCGTCGCGGTTCCAGGTTTCGACCGTCTGGCCGTTGCGCACCAGGGCGGTAAAGCGCTCGCCCAGGCCGTAGACCGTTTCCCCCACGCCCAGATCCAGACGTTCAAACACATAGTTGCGATCGGTGTTGGTATCCTGCACGTAGCCGTTGTTTTTCAGCTGGCTGCCGGTAATGCGATGGCCGTTGCGCAGGAAATCCAGCGCCCAGAACTCGCCTTTGGTGACGCGCACGCTGACGCTGCCGCTTTTCAGTTCGACAAATTCGGCGTTGTTTTCAATCCCGACCTTGACGTCTTTCAGGACGTTCAGCGGATAGTGCGGGCCGTTGTTCAGCGCGCCCTGGAAGTGCTCAATGCGCACCCCGATAATCCCCTCCTGCGGAGCAAACAGGCGCACCGTGAACATCAACGTGTCGAGCTGCCAGGTGCGTTCGCGCACGTCACGCGGCGCGACGTACACCACCAGGTCATTGCCCTGCTGCTCCACGTCGAACACCTGCACCGGATACGTCACGTTAAGGCCCGGTTGGATAAGCCAGTTTCCATCACTGATTTTCATGCTTACGTCCTCTTAGTTCTGCAATTCTTTGCTGACCGGCAGGTTTTCAAATTCCTGCTGATTACGGCGCGCGCCCTGCGCCAGCTCGCCCAGGATTTTGGTCAGGAAGGGGGTTTTCAGCGTGTAGTAGCGTTTGGCGATGATGGCGCTCAGCACGTAACAGATCGCCGGTGCCAGGGTAAACAGGCCGATGATGATGCTGATGGTCGCGCTGTTCTGGGTTTTGGCTGCCGCGTCGTAGCCGCCGCCTGCCAGCATCCAGCCGATCATCGCCCCGCCCAGCGCCAGGCCGAGCTTCAGCACGAACAGCGTGCCCGCAAAGCTGATGCCGGTCAGTCGTTTGCCGTTGGTCCATTCGCCGTAGTCGACGGTATCGGACATCATAACCCACTGAATCGGCGTCACCAGCTGGTGCAGCACGCCGATAACGAAGATGAAGCCGAACATCAGCACAGTGGCATGCATCGGCACGAAGAACATCGCCACGCTGACCACCGCCAGCGCGGCGTTGGTCCACCAGAAAATGCTGACCTTGCACTTCCAGTCGGTGAGCGGTTTTGCCAGCGCGGAGCCAATCAGGTTACCGACGCAGTAGGTCGTCAGGAACGCGACGAACACCTCCGGCGAGCCCATGATCCAGGTGCAGTAGTACATCATCGCGCCGCCGCGCACGCAGACGGCGAGGATGTTGAGGATGGTCAGCACGCCGACGATGCGCCACTGGTCGTTTTGCCAGATGTCGCGCAGGTCTTCCCGCATGGAGGTGGTGCTCGGCGGCACCTGGATGCGCTCTTTGGTGGTGAAGAAGCAGAACGCCAGCATCAGGAACGCGACCACCGACAGCACGGCGATCCCGCCCTGGAAGCCGAATGCCTTATCGTCGCCGCCAATCAGGTTCACCAGCGGCATCATCAGCACCGTGGAGAGCATGCCGCCCGCCGTCGCCAGCACAAAGCGCCAGGATTGAAGGGAGATACGCTGCGTCGGGTCGTTGGTGATCACGCCGCCCAGCGCGCAGTACGGGATATTGACCACGGTATAGAGCAGGGTCAGCAGCGTGTATGTGATGGCGGCGTAAACCATTTTTCCGTTAAGGCTGAGGTCCGGCGTGGTGTAGGCCAGCACGCAGACGATGCCGAACGGAATGGCGCCGAACAAAATCCACGGACGGAACTTGCCCCAGCGGCTGCGGGTGCGGTCGGCAATCAGGCCCATACACGGGTCGGAGATCGCATCCAGCGCGCGGGCCAGCAGGAACATGGTGCCGACAAACCCGGCGGGAATACCAAAAATATCGGTGTAGAAAAACATCATATAAAGCATGACGTTATCAAAAATGATATGGCTGGCGGCGTCTCCCATGCCGTAGCCAATCTTCTCTTTTACTGACAGGACTTCGCTCATATTTTTATCCTTCACGCTGTAGGGGGCGCTGAGACCGGTTGCATTGGTTTTAAACCATTGTTTCAAAGGCGGGTATTGCGTTTTCTGGTTAGCAGATTACGTTTCTTGTTTTTTGTGATCGGGATAAAAGTTGGTGAGCACGAAATGCTAACCTGAGGATTTTCTTAAGAATTAGCTGAAACAGGGGGGTTAAGGTCAAAAGAGAGGTGAAAAAAGTGGTGTGGGGTATGTGGTAAATGCCTGAAAGTAGCTATAATGCGCCCCGCCTCCATGTAGCAATGCAGGCGCGGAAGATCGTCATCTCCGGTGAGGTGGCTGGACTTCAAATCCAGTTGGGGGCGCCAGCGTTCCCGGGCAGGTTCGACTCCTGTGATCTTCCGCCAAAATTATTCCTACCCTATGTTATTTCTGACCGATAAAAGTAATTTAGATTGATTTAAACGTCATTTTTTAGTACACAATATTTAATTAAAAATGTACTGAGAGTAATGAAATGAATAAGCAATCATTCAGCGAAAAAAATTTAAAGAAAATTTTGCAAACAAGGCACAGAAAAGCTCGTTCGTTAAAATCAAAACCCACAAAGAACTCTCTTTCTGTCCTTTCAAAATCAATCACCGATAAATCATTCACTCTAGATGACTTCAATCATTATAATTCAAATAATAAAATAATATATACAACTGCCATAGTTGATGATGACATAGTATTAGCTAAACTAAATTCCAACATTGCTAAAGCATATAATCTAAGGCAAAGTGATAGACATAGCATTGTAAAGCAAGTTATTTCTTTATTAAAGGAAGAAACCCCGAAATATATATATAAGTTCGACATTAGCGATTTTTATGAAAGCATAAACCCAATTGTTCACTGCTCAAAAATATTAGAAAATAATTTTTTATCCGCTGAATCAAACTTTGTGTTAACAGAGTACATCAGGGTTCTAGAAAAAATGATAATTAATGGAATGCCCAGAGGCATAGGACTAAGTTCTACAATTTCAGAATTAGTCATGAATTCTTTTGACAAGCAAATGAAAAGCAATCAAAAAATATATTTTTACACGCGCTTTGTTGACGACATACTAATATTTTCAACAGAACGAATAAATATAAAGAATGAAATTATAAAATTCCTGCCAGATGGTCTCAAACTTAACTGGAAGAAGAACAAAGTAATTGCAGTCACACCTTGCAGATGTTATGTAAAATGCATCTGCTCAAAAGCAAAATGTAATTGCTTTGATAAATGCAAATGTAAAGCAGTTAACGCCCAGATACAAAACTTTGACTTTCTTGGTTACAACTTTGAGTTTCCTGAGCTATCTTTCAATAAATCAAGCGAAAAATTGAAAGTGGGATTGTCTAATAAAAAAACCTTAAAATTAAAAAATAGATTATACAAAAGCTTCAGAGACTACCATAATAATGGCAATTATAATTTACTAGAAAATAGAATCAAATTCTTAACGGGAAATCATTTCATTTCCAATGGAAAACATAAATCTGATAGAATGAAATCAGGTGTTTATTATAATTACATCCATTTAACATCATTAACCAGATATGAAGAGCTTGATTTATATTTAAAAAAAATGATCCATGCTAAAGTCTCCACTAAAATATTTCTAAATAACACGCATAAAAAATCACTAAATAAATATTCATTCATTTCAGGATTTAAATGTAAATTTACAGAGATATTCAACGGAAACCAAATAAACAAAATAAAAGGATGCTGGTAAATGGATAAAGTAATCATAAAAAAACATGACACCCTTCGTACATTGTTAACAGAAACACTACCATATGAAGTACCATTAATCTTTTCCAACATAGGTTTCTATAAGTTCCTCAAAAAAAGGGACAAGGCTTCCTATTTTTTTAAGGACCTTTTGGTAGAAAACAAATCACCGATGATTCCATTCAACTACTTTATTACTAAAAATGAAAAATCAACAAGAAAAATCAGTATTCCACATCCTATAGTACAATATGAGATTGGAAATTTAATACATTCAAATGCAGAGTATATTACATATTTATGTTCTAAATCTAATTTTAGCATAAGAAAACCTACAGCAGTTGCAGCATATTATTATGAGTCTTCACCATTCGATTCTCAATATAATTCAGAACTAAAGGATGACGATGTCGCTCAGCAAGACACAAATGAAGATGAAAAATATTCATCTTCATATTTCTCTTATGATGGTTACACTCTCCTTTATAAATTTTTCAATTCATTAAAATTTCAATCTATAGAGAAAAAATTCTCATATTCTTTGCGCTTTGATATTGCTAAATGTTTTAGCAGTATTTATACACATAGTATAAGCTGGGCAATAAAAGGAAAGGTTTTCTCTAAAGAAAACCTTTCTTCAAATTCTTTTGACAGCAAATTTGATCATTTATTGATGAGGATGAATGATAACGAAACAAATGGAATATTAATTGGGCCGGAATTTTCCAGAGTTTTTGCAGAAATAATTTTACAAGCTATAGATGTAGCTGTTGAGCGAGATTTAGAAGAAAAAGGATATAGAAATAATTTTGATTATGTTGTAAAGAGGTATGTAGATGATTATTTTGTTTTTACAAAAAATGAAAATGTTGGCGATATAATTTATGATTCATTTATCCATGAAATGGCTAAATTTAAGTTATATATTAATGAGTCTAAGGAACAGAGAGAAAGAAGGCCATTCATTACTAAACTTACTATTGCTAAAACGCATGTATTAAGTGAGATCAGCGATTTTTTTAAATCAATTAAACGGGATAAAAACCATTTACCTAAAAATGAGTGGCAAACAATTCCAAGCATTGTATTTATCTACAAACCGTATACTCGATCTAACACTTTAATTACGAAATTCAAATCCATTGTCAAGCAAAATGATACAAATTATGATGCCTTTAGTGGGTTAATGATGTCTGTGCTTAGATCAAGATTACAACGAATAAATAATGAGATACAGTATATTACAGATATAGAAACCTATAGCTCTACGTATCGTAACTTCATCATATTTAATATAGATTTCTTAAGTTTCTTGTTCGCAATGAATATAAAATCAAGAACAAGTCATTTAATGTCACAACTAATTGTTATTATCGGAGAAATTAATGCAAAATTAGTAAAATCAGATCAAGATGAAGTAATAAAAAAACTTAAAGACGAAACGAGGATATTGATAGACATCGCTGTTCAAAATGGTAAGCCTAGAATAGAATTTATCAACTTTATGATCGCAGTACGTTCCATCTTTAAGGATGCTGTTTTGGATGATGAATCTATCAAACATTTTTATAAGATAGATAACAATATGACCTCTCATCTTGATTACTTTGAAACTTGCTCATGCTTACATCTTCTTTGTAACAAAAACAACAACAATAATCTTATTGAAAGCATATATTTTTCATTTCATGAGAAAATTAACAATACAAACAATCCGCGAAATCACTCAGAGATAGCACATCTACTTTTAGATCTTGGAACCTTTCCACATATCCCCATTGACATTTATAAAGACGCACTGAAATTATATTTCTATAAAACTTATGGAATATATCCAACAGTTCAAGAAGTTAATGCAATATACAATAAGATTCGCGAAAGAAAATTGTTTTTTATTGACTGGAATGAATCAATTAACATTAAAAAATTACTACAGAAAAAAGAAATGCAAAGAGGGTATGATTCATAATAATTTTGTGATAATGTGTTTTTGCCCCTGCGGATGTTGGCATCATTGACATAGGGTGGGTTAGAATTAACCGGGCACGCAAATGCTTGGAAGCTTTCTCATCAGTTATTCGTCATTAGTCGAATACTTCATACTTCGGTTTGAAGAGCAAAAGACAGTGTAAACGGGTAGTGCCGTGGACGGAACGCGACTAACGTGATGTCCCTCTGTTTTTTGTTACATACACACCAGCAGGGGCACAAATCCTACCCTGAATATATTTCTAATATTCGATGTTTAATCTACTTTTTATTAGCTATTTCTTTGCGCCCTAAATTTTTAAGCCAATTCCCCAAACTCATCCCTTCAGCCTTCGCAGCCTCCTCAAACTGTGCCTTTAACTCCGGCGTAATACGAATCTGAAACGTCGGTGCTTTTCCGGATTTAGATTTGTTAGGGTCGCGTTTAGCTGTTGACATGTACGTACCTACAAGAGCAAGATATCTTCACTGAGGTACGTACCTTATCATACGAAGACCTCAAATTGAAACGCCCTCGCCAGGTACTCGCAATACCGGACGAGAGCTAACCTCACCAACTATCAAGGAGTTGATTATGGCTGATTCGCATTCTACCCCAGACACCGACCAATCCGGAACCGAGCGTTCGTTAATTGTGGGATACCGCCCGAATGTTTACGACAAATCTACGCCAAAAATCATCCTTTCCGGCAAGTGGCTGCGCGCGGCGGGGTTTGATACCGGGCAGCAGGTCACGGTAAAGGTCATGAAAGGATGCATCGTTCTGGTGGCGTATAACGAGCAGGAGCAGCGTTTGCAGGACGATTATAAACGGACGAAAGCAAAGCTTATTGAGATAGAGGACGCGCTTGCAGCGATCCAAATTCCACATGCTGGAAAGCGCCTCGCAAAATCAAATACAAACCACCTGGCTTAGCGGCTGTTTCTGGCATACTACCTGCCTGGTGCATTAGATGTGGAGGCGACATGGCAGATAAAGACGTAATCCAATCCCCGGCAGGCGAATTTGTTATGTTTGCCAGTGATGATGGAACGGTTCGCATCACATGTCGCTTTGAACATGAAACACTCTGGCTGTCGCAAGCAGCCATTGCGTCTCTTTACCAGGTCACTCCTCAAGCTATTACTCAGCATATTAAAGCCATTTACGAAGAAGGTGAGCTTGAACAAAAAGCAACTTGTAAGGCTTACTTACAAGTTCAGCAAGAAGGTCAGCGCAAGGTCAATCGCAACACACTTCACTATAGCCTGCCCGTCATTCTCGCCATCGGCTATCGCGTCCGGTCCACGCGAGGCACACAGTTCCGCCAGTGGGCCACCCAAACGCTCCAGGAATACCTGGTTAAAGGCTTCGTTATGGACGACGAGCGCCTGAAAAATCCGCCTGTGGGATCTTCCGCCGTCCCTGACTATTTCGATGAAATGCTGGAACGCATTCGCGATATACGGGCCAGCGAACGCCGGGTCTATCTTCGCGTGAGGGAGATTTTCGCATTAGCCGCTGACTATCAGCCGTCGCTCAAAGAAACCACGCAATTCTTTCAGACCATCCAGAATAAACTGCATTTTGCCTGCACTGGGCACACCGCTGCTGAGTTGATTCACCAACGTGCGGACGCCACTCAACCGCATATGGGGCTGACCAGCTATAAAGGCAAAGAAGTCCGTAAAAGCGATGTCACCACCGCAAAAAATTATCTGTCTCAGGATGAGGTGAGCGAGCTTAATCGCGTCGTTAATATGTGGCTCGATTTTGCCGAAGATCAGGCCAAACGCCGCAAGCAGGTATTTTTACGAGACTGGCAAACCAAGCTCGATCAGTTCCTGCAATTCAACGACCGGGACGTTTTAGAAGGCGCAGGAAAAAGCAGCAAGAAAGCGGCTGATGAGAAGGCGTGCTCAGAATACATCGAATATGAAAAAAAGCAGCGCCTGCTGAAAGAGGCCGAAGGTGAGAAAGATATTGTCGGCTTATTAAAATGGGATAAGCAGGCTAAGCGCTAATCCCGGCATAGGTTCATTATTCAATGATATTCATCATTTCAATATTTGATGCTTTTTTTAGTGACTATTATTCTTGCGATGGAAGAATAGTCATAAATCAACCTTATAAATTTTTAAACGTCAATTGATACCATCCATATCTCGCAACTACAACTTTCTATTAAACCAACCGAAATTCTTTAACATTCCTGTTTTGAAATGAAAGTCACAATTTAAATCCATTATGAAGAGTAGTTTCCCTCAGTCTATAAAAGGAGATTGAGATGGCTATACCTGTTTACTTATGGCTCGAGGATGATTCAGGCCGGAGGATTAATGGATCTGTCGATATAAAAGATCGCGAAGGTTCAATGGAAGTGATTGAATTTATGCATTCTATAGAACAACCTATAGATAAATTCTCCGGTAAAATCACTGCAAAACGCATTTGTAGTACCTATGCATTCATGAAAGAGATTGATTCATCATCCTCTTATCTATACAAAGCCTTATGCACTGGGCAAACACTTAAAAAAGCAGAGTTCATATTTTACAGAATCAACTATAACGGACTTGAAGAGGCTTACTTTAAGACAACTTTAGAAAATGCAAGAGTAGTTCAAATTGAACCACTCATGTTTGACATTAAACTACCGCGAAACGAACGCTATACACATTGTGAATATGTAGATCTAACATATGAAAAAATAACATGGCATTACATAGATGGAAACATCATTCATTCTGATACCTGGAAGGAACGCGCTTAAGGAGAAAGTATGTCCTGGGAATATGATGTAAAAGAGCACAAATTTTATCTGGATGGTGTCTACCAATTTGATGCAGATTACGCAGGTGCTAGTGGTTACAAAAACGATCCGTCACAAGAATGTGTAAAAAACAGCGGACCGCTGCCACGAGGTACCTACACTATTGGGTCCCCTCATAATTCAGCCCACACCGGGAAATATACTCTCAGCCTCACGCCCTACTCGACAAATGATATGTGTGGTAGAGACTCATTTAAAATACATGGTAAAAGCAGTTTGCACCCTGACGACTCTTCAGAGGGCTGCATCATTGCTCCTCTGAGTGCCAGAAGGAGTATCTGGAAAAGCAACGATACGGTATTGATAGTCAAATGAAGCGTTTATTTTGTTTATTGCCATTACTCGTTGCAGTCAGTTCGCACGTCTCAGCAACGGAAATGACCGGCTTCGCGACCGAGTATTACGATGAAGACGGATCACTGACGGAAATTTCTACAACAGTGCCCCTTTCACCGACCATCGCTATAAGCAAGCAAGCCGTACGAATGGAGGTTACTCACCTGTCAGATATCACCAGCACACCAGTTAACAAAGACAGCTCAGCACGCTGGGTCTGCCTTCATGACGACGATGGCACGAATTACTGGTTCATTTCTGATAACGAAATGGGTGCAGGATTGTTAACTGCGCTAGTTATTGCCAAAGATGGCATCCATAAAGAGTGTGCTAAAACAACGGAACCTGTCAGCGTCTCAGTCGCGAATGTTCCATTGTTGAATGCTACTCACAGGAATCTAATTGAAATGTTCGGCAAGAAAGGGATCGCCAAAAAGAAAGCGATACTTTTTTATCAGGAGACGCCAGTACAGAATGGATTCATCCAGAGTAATACGGTCTCGTATTACTTCGATGGCGAAAAAGTGCGTGGTGTAATCATCGGGCAAATTACCAGTAACTAGCTTGCAGACGCCCTCTCCAGAGGGAGAGGGCGTTAAGCCTGTCCACTCAACCGCATATGCAACAATGGAAACGGATTCCCCTGCCCATCCAGTTCCGAGCGCCCGACCTGCTCAAACCCCATATGACGATAAAACGCCACCCCCTGCGGATTCTGCTCGTTCACATCCACTTCATTTACGCCGAATTCTGCAATGGCATATTGCAGCAGCATTTTCCCGATACCCTTCCCCCGGCTCGCATCATCCACAAACAGCATTTCAATGCGATTTTTATCCACGCCCAAAAAGCCGTGAATAATACCCACGTCATCCCGGGCAATCACAACCCTGAGATTAGGCAAATATGCGTTGAGCAATAACGGACGCAGCGCCGCGATATCGCTTTCCTGCAAAAAGCGGTGCGTGGCGCGAACGGACGACTCCCAGACTGCGACGAGGCGTTCAAATTGTGAGGGGTGTGCGGCTTCTATTTTCATGATGATATTCCGGTTGAGTAAAGTTTCAGGGCAGCAATGTAATGATATTCAGCTCTGCGACGTGCGCCACACGCCAGGCGTACAACCATACTCCGTCTGAAAATGACGAATAAAGTGCGCGCAGTCGCTGAACCCCATCCGCTGCGCAATATCTGTCACGCTTTGCTGTGAGTTCTTCAGCAGCCAGCAAGCATAGCGCAGTCTGGCGCTGCGGATAAATTCGCGGGCCGTTTTGCCGAATTCTGCGTGGAACAGACGGTTGAGCTGGCGTTCACTCAATGCCACTTCTCGCGCAAGCCCGGCGGTGGTGAGCGGCCGGGTCAGGAACTGTTCTATCAGCATGACGGCGCGGCGCAACCGCGAGTCAGGGATAAGCGCAAAATTCGCCGGACGCGGGGTGGCAATTTCATGCGGAACGAGCGACAAACGCTGACAGGTGGTGCTGGCGATATCATCCCCGGCATGGGCGCGGATAAGCTCAGTTGCCAGCGTCAGGGTGGAAATACCGCCCGGGCAGGTCAGCACATCGCCATCGTCGATGAAATCATACCCTTGCTCAGCATAAACCAGCGGGAAAGCCTGCCGAAATGCATCAAGGTGGAAAGGATGGATGGACGCTCGTCGTTCATTCAGCAATCCTTCCTGTGCGAGCACAAAACTGCCGGTGCCAATGCCAATGAGCGGAACCCCGGCATGGTGGGCATGTGCCAGATACGCTTTATCCCCCTGATACCCTAAGTCCAGATACTGCAATTCACCGCCGATAACAGCAAGATAGTTAAAACTGTCCGGCGGCGCATGGGGGGAATCCGGTCTCATGATAATCCCCGCATTGCTGATAATCGGGATATCAGGAAATTCACTTATCAGGCTGATTTTAAATGCTAATTTATCCTGAGCTTTCGCTGCATAACGCAGCGCCTCCAGCAACCCGGAGACGGCCAGGAGTGAATAACGGGGCCATAATATCAACCCAATATGCAGACACTTTTCCGGTACTGATTTCCCCCCATCGGAGGAGTCAAATACACTTTTCATTTACTTGCCAAATTTAAAATTAATTACATTATCGCAACATGATCTGTCGCACTTTTTATTTCTAAGGTAATCCTGATATTTTAAATCAAGCATAAATGAGACGGGAGGAAAATATAATGTTTTTCTCGTTTATATCATTCTTTTTTTGAACCACGACACACATATGTCGGTAATGTTCCTAAGGTAAAGATATAGTTACCATTATGTTGTTCATTGATCCGCATATAAATACTCTTGCCCGGATAGACAAAGAATTGCGGTTCATATTTTTCCAGCCAGCTGTCGTCGACATTATCGTCCGGGAACGTCATATTTTTTTCTGACGTCAGCAAATAGAGATGATCTTGTCTCTCCACCCGAAAGGAAATTTTCCTGTCAATGGTTTTACCCGGATCGCTCTTTGCCCGGCCATTCATGCTCAGGGTGCCGAGTTTCCCGTCGAAGGTGTAATTCAGCCAGACCGTCAGCGTCTCATCCGGATGGTGCTGTACCAGATTAGCCTGGCATGAAAAAGGCTGAACGTAAGTTCGGTGCCACAGGTAATAGCCCGTCAGCACGCCTGCGGTGACGAGGCCCGTCACGATGATATACAGCATCTGCCGAAAACGAGTCATGCTAGCTATCCTTCAGGAAATAATCAGATATACAGCGGTTCGGTTCTTTCATTGGCCGGTCGCAGCGAATAACCGACGCACGAGGAAGCAGAGCGTACCAGCTGATGTAAACCCAGGGATATTGCGCGCATTCAGCCTTGAATTGTTCCACATAGGTCAGCGCGGAAGCGCGTTCAGCGTGAGTCTGAATGTCATTCGCAAGATAAACGCGACAGGCTCCGACGGATGCCGCAAAACGGTAATCCTCAACAAAACGGTTTTCTGTGGCGTTCATATATCCCGTCACGCCTGCCCCGGCCAGGACGATCAATAGACCCATGACAACAGCCAGCCAGCGCGTGGGCTTCCTGGCAACAGGCGTTGCTGGCTCGGAGGGTGCAGAGACCTCCTCGATCGCTGGCGCCTCCACACATTGTCCCTCTGCGGGTTGAGGCGCGACGGGTGAAGACTCTCTGACGGTTATTTGCGTGTCGCTTGCCAGCGTCAACCCAATCCGCGGAATGGTAACGATAGGGTCAGTTTCAAAGCCAATCTTTTTGAGCCCTTTGCGCAGGATGGAGATGTTCTGGTAATAGGTATTGGAGGAGACAAGCATGCCGCGGCTTTGCCAGACAATATCAAGGAACTCTTGCTGAGTGACAATCGACCCCGCTCTGTCGATTAATAACAACAGGCATCGGCCTGCTGGCGAATTTAACACAACCACACGGTCAGGATTGTTGATATCACGTAACGTGCTGGCCGCAGGATGAAATTCGACGATATTATTTATAATGTAATGCTTATGCATAGGGGCAGTATGAATTCTCCGGTTAACAGATGTTGAACCTGGGTCACCGCATGTATGGGATGACATTCACGTCGGGATTAATGTGACTGATTAACGTCATGCTGTATATCTTCGCCATTGGCGAAAAATCTTAATTTATATTTCATCCCTTAAGCTTCACTGAACCTGCATAAGAACTCAACCCTTGTAGAATGCGGCTTGCAGAGCCGCTTCATCCGCGATCATCCTCATTATGATGTTTTGTGAAGTGAATTTCCGCTCCACAGAAGTATCTGACTACCGGCAGCATCTCATTTATCAGGGCCTCATCTTTTGGCGCACTCCTCGCCTCTTGACATTGACAAATATCTACATAAAAGAACATTGTACGCCACGGACATGCGTGTCTGAAATATTCAGCACTCTTAAGCCTTAAGTTTTCTCAACCTGACCAATATCAATAACTTACATGGTTTTTGTATGCTTTTAAGCCACCTTTCTATCAGTTTTTATCGATGATAACATTCGTAAATTGTTATTCCCCGTCAGCAACTTCACACCCGCACTGACACCAAAAGACAAACTCCTTACAAAACATTTATCAAAGCTAAATTTTCATTAAAAATAGCGGCTATCATAATTTACAGAAAGCGAAGCGGAATAAGACCAATCAGAGGGAAGCGTCGTAACCGGTCTCGATCTTAGTAATTAATACAATTTTACATTAATTCAGATTACCTCTTTATTGGCCGACGTATAGTAGGCCTACAGTATGCAATACGTCATTGCTTCGAGAATACTGGCGATAACCTTATAAATAATTCGCCTGATTACTATTATAAATCGAGGAATAACATGACGAACAATAGCCAAATAACACAGCATATAACTGTTGCACTGATGGGCGGCGATCATTATGCAAGAAACGGCATTAAAACGTTATTAAGCAGCATCCGCGACGACCTTCACATCATTATCATCGAAGGAGGTTATCAGGAACTGGATAAGGCGCTGTCGTCGATTCTTATCGATATCTTATTTATATCCGGCGCAGAGAAATACCATACAGGGTATGACTCACTGAAATATTTAAAAAAAATCAAAGTCACGCAGCCTGAAGTGATTATCTGCCTGTACTCAACCTCTGCCCATTCCCTGTTATGGGTCCGGGAAGATATTGATGCCTATATCTCGCTACAGAACACGGTTTATCAGTGGCGGATAAAGCTAGCAAAAATGGTCGATAGCCATTATCGGCCCCAAAAGCAGCCAGCGGCGTTATCGCTGACGCCTGGAGAAAGGAGGGTATTAAAGGAACTCAGGAACGGACTGGATATACGTTACATCGCAGAACTGGAGAAACTTTCTTATCGCCGCGTGAGCGCCTTAAAAAGCTCAGCGATAAGGAAACTCGGGCTCAGGAATAAGACAGATTTGCTGGTCTTTTTAACCAGTTAGACCTGCCGCTTTCAGAGCAAATCTCGTAATAAAAAAATCAAGGAACTATGAAATGAAAGCACGCCTTACTTGCCATTCTCTGCTGGCATTAAGCATTGCCGCCCTGCTGCCAGCGGGCTCAGCACTGGCCGCCACCACCAGCGGCGGCACGGTTAACTTCAGCGGTAAAGTGGTGACCTCCGCCTGTGCCATCAGCGCCGGTAGCGCCAATATCGACGTCGACATGGGTGAAGTGCGTACCGCCACGCTGGCTGCCGCAGGCAGTGAAGCCAGTACCGCAAAAGCCTTCTCCATCACCCTGGAAGATTGCGAAATCGCCGATACCTCCGCGTCCACGGAAGATAACCCTATTGCCGCAACGACCGTGGCTATCACCTTCACCGGTACACCGGACAGTACCGATGTGAATAGCCTGGCTGCGGGAGTAAACGGCGGCGCGGGCTCGGCGCAGCATGTCGCTATCCGTCTTTATGACGAACAGGGCAACGTCGTCAGGCTGGGTGAGCCGGCAGCAGCGATCCCCCTGCGTGCGGGGGCGAACATCCTGAACTTCAGCGCGAAATATTACTCCCCACTGGGCAACGCCACGGCGGGTGATGCCAGCGCGGTCGCCACCTACACCGTGACCTATTCGTAATCTTCAGGCCCGGTCTGCTGGCCGGGTCTGACTCAGCTTTCAGGAGACGCACTATGCGCGTAAACACATGGATTTGTCTGGCTGGCACGTTATGTTCATCCGCCGTGTACGCAGGCGGCGTGGGGTTAGGCGCAACGCGGCTGATCTACACCGGCGCGGCTACGCAGACGATGATGCAGGTAAGAAATACCCACCCTGATGCCACGTTTCTGATCCAGTCCTGGATGGAAGACGAGAAAGGGAGCCGTACCAACGACTTCGTCATCACGCCGCCGCTGTACGTCATGAAGCCCGCCAGCGAAAGCGCGGTGAAAATCATGTTCAGCGGCAACTCCCTGCCAGCCGACCGCGAAACGCTGTACTGGATGACGGTCAAAGCTATCCCACAGCAGGTTAAAAACGGTTCCGGCAATTCGCTGCAATTCGCCTCTGCCAACCGCATCAAGGTCTTTTATCGCCCGGAGCAGCTCAGGGAGGGCGCAGGGGAAGCATGGAAAAACCTTGCTGGCGCCTACCGCGCGGGCAAGGTCACGCTGACCAACCCAACGCCGTATTACCTCACCACCATTAACGTGAAAATTGATGGCAGGCCGGTGTCGCCCGTCATGGTGCCGCCGAAATCCAGCGTGACGCTGGCAGACACCTTCAGCCATGCGAGCAGCATGAGCTACCAGACGATTAACGATTATGGGGCCTGGACGCCCGTCACCCGCACGTCATTGTCCCCATAATAAAAACAGTAAGGCGTGACCACATGAAAATTAAAATCCTGTGCGCCACGGCAATCGCCCTGGTGATTCGGCAAGCCGTGGCTGCCGAAAGCGAGCTGCAATTTAATCCTGCGTTTCTCAACGGCGAGCGCGCCAACAGCGCCGATCTCGCCTGGGTCAACGCCGGGAGCGCGTTGCCGCCGGGCGAGTACAATCTTAACGTGTATATCAACACCCAGTTCGCGTTCACAGGTAACGTCACGTTTCGCGTCGCTGAAAACACCGTCGGTGAAGCCCTGCCGTGCCTTACGCCTGCGCAATTCGCCGCACTTGGCATCGACAGCCGTCAGGCTAAAGGGGGTGAGCTGCCGCCTGCGCAGCGGTGCATTTTTTTAACCCGGTCATTCGCCGATACCCGGTTTGATTTTGACCAGAGGACGCTTACCCTCAACTTCACCGTACCGCAAAGCGCGATGCGCGCTCTGCCGCGCGGGTACGTCAGCCCGGAGAGCTGGGAGTCCGGCATCCCTGCCGCGTGGCTGAACTATGTGGTCAATGGCGCGAATAATGAATACCGGGGCGAGACGCGCACGCGGGAACAACAGCTGTTTGTGAGCCTCAACAGCGGCGCCAACCTGGGCGCATGGCGGCTGCGTGATTTCACCACGTGGACCAAAGAGAGTAACGAGCTCACCCACGTCCAGACCTGGCTACAGCGGGATATCCGCGCCCTGCGTGCCCAGGTTTATGCCGGTGAAACGTTCACCTCCTCGCAGGTGTTTGACGCCGTTGGCCTGCGTGGGATTGCCCTGAAGACCGATGACAATATGTTGCCCGCCAGCCTGAGCGGTTACGCGCCTGAAGTGCGCGGCATCGCGCGCAGCAATGCCACGGTGACGGTTCGCCAGAACGGTAACGTTATCTATCAAACCTCTGTTCCGCCGGGGGCGTTTGTGCTGAAAGATCTCTATCCGACCTCTTCCGGCGGCGATCTCGCGGTCACCATTCAGGAGAGCGACGGCAGCCAGACGCAATACACCCTGCCCTTTGCCAGCGTGCCGAATCTGGTGCGTAACGGTCAGGTCAAATATGCTCTGGGGGCGGGGAAATACCGCCCTGCGGGCGATCAGATCTCGCCCTCCTTCGCACAGGGCGAACTGTTCCTGGGCTGGCGATACGGCCTCACGTTTTATGGCGGGGCGCAGTTTTCCGATCGCTACAACGGCCTGGCCTTCGGTATCGGGCAGAATCTCGGCCGCTTTGGCGCCTACTCCCTCGACCTCACCCATGCCCGCAGCCAGCTGGCTGATAATCAGCACTACACCGGTGATTCGGTGCGCCTGCGGTACAGCAAGCTGCTGAACGATATCGGTACGCGAGTCAATTTCTTCTCGCTGCGTTACTCAACGGCAGGGTTTTATACCCTCAGCGATACCACTTACAAAGGCATGGCGGGCGGCGCGCCAAAACAGACCGTGGAAGACGATGGCACCGTCACCACTCACTACGACACGGTTTACAACCTGCATATGTCGCGTAAGGCAAAAAATCAGCTGCTGTTGTCGCAGCCGATGGGCGAATACGGCGCGCTGTCACTGTCCTGGGATCAACAAACCTACTGGAATACGTCAAAAACCACGCAAAGTTTGCAGTTCGCGTGGAACGCGACGTTTCGTAACCTGTCGCTTGGCATCAGCGCCCAGCGTAGCTCTGGCCTGTACGACAACAAGAAAGACAATATCCTCGCGTTGTCCCTGTCGGTGCCGCTGGGTAACCCGGCGCTGTCGACCCGTCTCCGTTTTACCGCTACCCATGCGGATCCCGCCGGCACCACCGCCAGTACCGGTGTCAGTGGTTATCTGCCGGGACAGGAGAATCTTTTCTATAGCGTCAACCAGCGCTACAGCGCGCAGCAGCACTACGGCGGCGATGCCGCGCTGCAATACGAGGGCGCGTGGGGAGACTATAACCTGGGCTACAGCTACGCCGGTGACTCCCGCAACCTCAGCTACGGGATGAGCGGCGGTGCGGTGCTGCATGAGGATGGTCTGACGCTGAGCCAGCCGCTCGGGAACACCAATATCCTGGTAAAAGCCCCGGGCGCCAGCCATGTCTCCGTGCTCAACCACAAGGGCATCAAAACCGACAGCCGGGGCTATGCGGTGATCCCGTACGCCACGCCGTATCGCGTTAATCAGGTTGCGCTGGATGTCACCACCGTGGGCAATGACGTGGAACTTGAGAACGCCATCGCCAATAAAATCCCCACCGACGGGGCACTGGTTCGCGCCACCCTCACCACGCGTCAGGGGGCAAAAGCGATGTTTATCGTACGTCACGCTAAAGACGTGCTCCCCTTCGGCACGCTGGTCTCGTCAGAGGATGACAAAGCCAGCGGTATCGTCGGCGATGGCGGCAGCGTGTATCTGACCGGCCTGTCAGCGGAGGGAACATTGCATGCCGTATGGGGGCGCGACAGCGCCCAGCGCTGCACGATCCGCTATGCGCTGAACCCGCAGACTTATCACGCCCGCACCGGGCTTTATTCCCAGGAGGTCATATGTCAGTAAGCGTCCGGTTCCTCCCCCTGATCCTGCTGATGGTCATCGCCGTCCCCGCGCGCGGCTATGACGTGCTGGTTTCCGTGACCGGCAACGTGATCGGCAATACCTGCATTGTCTCGGAAGATTCGAAGGAGCAAAACGTGCCGCTGGGCACCCTCGGCGTGAAGCAATTTAGCGAGGCGGGGGCGGTCAGCAATATCAAAACGCCCTTCACGCTCACCCTTGAAGCGTGCGGTCCCACCTTTGCTGGCGTGAAAATCCGCTTCAGCGGTACGCCAGATGACGAGAACCCGCAGCTTCTGAAAGTCGCTGACGGCGGCGCGACCGGCGTGGCGGTGCAGATTCTGGATAAAGACAGCGTACTTATCCCGCTGGATACCCAAACCGCTGCTTACGGCGCGGCGGGGGATGACAGCGTAAAAATGACCTTCTATGCGCGACTGGCCGCCACGGGTGCGCCGGTCAATGCCGGAGACGTTTCGGCAGTGGCGACCTGGACGACGGAGTATCAATAATGCGTTTACTGTTTTTAGCCCTGTTTTTCATGACCTCTCAGGCACTTGCCCTCTCCTGGACATCGGATATCACCCTTTCGCCAACGCCCATGTCGTGGTCCGGCCCGGCAGACTCCATCGTGCCTGGAAAGACGATCGGCTCTGAATGGAGCGCCTCTGCGAGCGTCTCGGAAGTGTTCTGGTGCGGCCTGGTATTTACCTGCACCAAAGGGACGCTGGAGCCGAGCAGCAGTATAACCGCCACCGGCATCACGGTTATTCTTGATGGCGCAAATTACATGGTATTTGAAACGGGCGTGCCCGGCATCGGCTTCATTCTTGGGCTTAAAGATTATAACGGCACCACCTATGTCCCGATGCAGACGGGCATTACGCAGAGCTATCCGGCCGATGGGACAAGCGGGTACGCCACCGCACTGGGCTGGTCGGCAAAAGTGACGTTTATCAAGACCGGCGTTCCGCTGAAATCCGGCGTATACCAGACCCCGACCATTAACGCGGCGATCCTGACGGCCTATAACAACGAAGTGAAAACCGCGCAGGTGATCATCAACCCCACCACCATCACGGTGACGGCAAGCGGCTGCACGGTAGGCACAAAAAGCGCCAACGTCGACCTGGGCTCCATTGATGTTCACACGCTGCCCAGCGTAGGCAGCACCTCGCCGTCGGGAGAGTTTAACGTCAGCCTGACCTGCGATGAGAACGTGGCGGTTAACGCAGTAATGACCGATCAGACCACGCCGTCAAATACCTCGTCGGTCGTGACGCTGACCGGGGACTCCACGGCCTCCGGCATTGGCGTGCAGTTTTTCTATAACGGTACCGGGCCGCTGATGATGGGGCCGGACAGCTCGGCCGCAGGCACGACGGGACAGTTTTTCATTCAGACCACCAGCTCGGCACAAACGCTGTCCCTGCCGTTCCAGGCGCAGTACATCCGAACCGGAGACCTGGTCCCCGGTTCGGCCAACGCCCTGGCAAGCATCACCTTTTCGTATCAGTAGGTTAGTGCTTCACCCACACCAGCTGATCGACCCGGAAGCCCAGACCGCGTGCGGTGTTCAGGTAGTCCTGTTTCACCGCATCCGGAATGGTCGGGGTGCGCGATAAAATCCACAGGTAGTCACGGTTCGGGCCGCTGACCAGCGCGTACTGGTACTTATCGTCCAGCTTGATCACGTTATAGCCGCCGTAGAACGGGCCGAAGAACGATACCTTCAGCGCAGCCGTGGTCGGTTCGCCGGTAAAGTACGCCTTTCCTTCGCTCTCATTCCATTTTTTCTTCACCGGATCGTAGCCGCGGTTCAGTACGCTGATACCGTCATCGCTGCGCTTGCCATACGTCGCGGTGACCTGTTCCAGACCGCGCTCGAAGCGATTTTCCAGTCGGGCGACTTCATACCATTTGCCGAGATAGCGGCTGGCATCAAAGCCGGTAATGGGCTGCACGCCTTTCGGCGGCGTGGGAGATTTACAGGCAACCAGCGTCAGCGCAATGGCGACACCGGTAACGACAGGCCATAGCCTCATGAGAACTCCTTTCATTTACGCGGTTGGACGTTAAGTGTAGCGCACCCGTGCGGCGCTTCATCCCGTCGGGGAATATTCGTAGTATATTGAGACAACTCCTTCTCTTCGGATGCAGACATGGCTTACTCCATCGGCGAATTCGCCAGACTCAGCGGCATCACCGCCACCACGCTGCGGGCGTGGCAGCGACGCTATGGCTTGCTCAAACCCGAGCGTACGGACGGCGGTCACCGCCTGTACAGCGATGAGGACGTTCAGCAGGCGCTGAAAATCCTCGACTGGGTAAAAAAAGGCGTACCCATCGGTCAGGTAAAATCACTGCTTGAACGCCCTGTGCCGCGCCGCGCCAATAACTGGCAAACCCTGCAACAGGCCATGCTGCAAAAGTTGCAGGAGGGGAAAATTGAGTCCCTGCGTCAGATGATTTACGACGCCGGACGCGAATACCCAAGGCCAGAGCTGGTCACTAACGTGCTGCGTCCGTTGCGCAGCCAGATATCGGCCAACGTCGCCGCCGCCATGACGCTGCGTGAGATCCTCGACGGCATCCTCATCGCCTATACCTCGTTTTGTCTTGAGGGCGATAAAAAAGCGCCGGGCGATAACATCCTCGTCAGCGGCTGGCATCTGAACGACCCGTGTGAGATCTGGCTTGAAGCTCTGACGCGCACCGGCCAGGGCCACCGCATCGACATACTGCCGGTTCCCCCTGCCGCGCTGGCCCCGGAAATTGTCCCGGACCGCAAATGGCTGCTGGTCACCAGCGGTAAACTTACCGCCGCGCGGAAAAAGCAGGTTGCACAGTGGCAGCAGCAGGTTTCCCTTGAGGTGATTATCCTCTGATTATTTTCTGCTGTGGCAATCTTCACGAAAAGTTGAATATTTTTTCGCGCAGCGAGTGCTAACGTTTTCCTGTCACTGACAACTCAACAGGAAAACACGATGAAAAAGACACTCCCTCTGATGATGCTGGCTGCAATGGCTTTCGCGCCTGCCGCGTTCAGCGCCCCGGCAGGCACCCTGAGCGTTCACGTTCTGGACCAGCAAACCGGTATGCCGCCAGCGGATGTGACCGTCACGCTGGAGAAGCAGGAGCAGGATAAGTGGACCCCGATTGCCAGCGGTAAAACCGACCACGACGGGCGCATCAAATCACTCTATCCGCAGGATCAGGATATGGCGCCTGGCGTGTATAAAGTGACCTTCAAAACCGCAGACTACTTCCACGGCAAAAAGCTGGACTCCTTCTTCCCGGAAGTGCCGGTGCTGTTCACCGTCACCCGCACCAATGAAAAACTGCACATCCCGCTTCTGCTCAGCCAGTACGGTTACTCAACCTACAAGGGCAGCTGATTGCTCTTGATTTTAAAGACGATTAAAAAATAACTCCGCCAATACTTGGACAAATACGCATTGTTGTGTAACTTTTAGATATGAGATCGGGAGGTGCACACCATGACAACAAAACCTGTGCTGGGTATTAGCGGATGTTTGACCGGTTCCGCCGTTCGCTTTGACGGCGGGCATAAGCGTATGGGCTTTGTGATGGATGAGCTGGCGCAGTGGGTCGCTTTCCGTCCGGTATGCCCTGAAATGGCTATCGGCCTGCCCACGCCTCGTCCGGCGCTGCGCCTGGTGATGACCACCGACGGCGAGACAGAAATGCGGTTCAGCAAAGCGCCGCACGATGACGTCACGCAGAAGATGGCCGCATTTACGGCAGATTATCTGCCGAAAATCGGCGATCTGTCGGGTTTTATCGTCTGTGCAAAATCCCCCAGCTGCGGCATGGAGCGCGTGCGGCTGTACGACGAAAACGGCAACCGGGGCCGCAAGGAGGGTGTCGGGCTGTTCACCGCCGCCCTCCTTGAAACTTATCCCTGGCTGCCCGTCGAAGAAGACGGTCGCCTGCACGATCCGGTACTGCGGGAAAACTTTGTTGAGCGCGTTTTCGCTCTCCACGAACTGAACGTAATGCGTAAAAATGGCCTGACGCGCCGTGCTCTGCTGGACTTTCACAGCCGCTATAAGCTTCAGCTTCTGGCGCACCATCAGGCAGGCTACCGTGAAATTGGCCCGTTCGTGGCATCACTGCACGAGTGGGACGATCTGGACGCGTTTTTCGTGGCCTATCGCGACAAGCTGATGACCATCCTGAAAAAACCCGCTTCGCGGAAGAATCACACTAACGTGCTGATGCACATCCAGGGCTATTTCCGTAACCAGCTGAACAGCCGCCAGCGCGGAGAACTGCGTGATGTGATCCTGCATTACCGGGACGGGCTGCTGCCGATCCTCGCGCCGCTGACGCTGCTTAAGCATTATCTGGCTGAATACCCTGACCGGTATCTGATGACGCAAAACTACTTTGATCCCTATCCTGATGATTTGGGTCTGCGTCTGGCCGTTACCTGATAAGAAAGAAGCGAAGGCCCCATTGACCCACAGAGGCCCAAAGCTGTACCCCGTTTAGACGACACCCTCACTGTCGTCTTTTTTTTGCGCTCAGCGTAAAATACTGTAATTCTGTACAGGTTAATCGTGCACAGCGGAGTACCCCGATGATCAAAAATCTGCATATTCAAAACTACCGCTCAATTCGCGATATGTCGCTTGAGCTGGAACAGCTCAATATCGTGTTCGGCCCCAACGGCACCGGAAAATCCAATATTTATAAAGCGATTTACCTGATGCACAGCGCGGCGCAGGGGCAATTCTCCCAGGCGCTGGCAAACGAGGGCGGCATTTTGAAGGTGTTCTGGGCGGGCAAAACCCGCAGCGACCAGCTGCGACGCATGAACCTGGCGGTGGAAACGGAAACCTATGAATATGAGCTTCAGGTCGGGTTCGTGGAAAAGCTGCCCTACCCCTCACAGTTTCAGCTCGATCCGGTGATCAAAGAGGAATCTATCTGGCTGAGCGGCCAGCACCGTCGTCCGTCGTCACAGCTGATGAAGCGTAAGAACCAGGCCGTATTCCTGAACAACGTGCATCACGAAAAAGTGACCCACAGCGGTACGCTGTATGAGAACGAGTCGGTGTTCGGGCAGCTCGGTGAACCGCACCTCTACCCCGAAGTATCGCAGATGCGCGAGTCCCTGCGTAACTGGCGGTTTTATCATGAGTTTTCCGTTTCGTCCGGCTCGGCGATCCGTGCGCCGCAGGTGGGTTTCCGCTCCCCGGTGCTGGCCAGCGACGGCGCGAACCTGGCCGCCGCGTTTCAGACCATTGTCGAAATTGGCGACGAGCTGCTGCTGATGCGCATCCTCGACCAGGCCTTCCCCGGCTGCGTGTTTTACAGCGACAACACCGGCGGGCGCTTCCGCATGATGATGCAGCGCGAGGGGCTGAGCAGACCGCTGGAACCGGCAGAGTTCTCCGACGGCACGCTGCGTTTTCTGTGCCTGGCGGTGGCGCTGTTAAGCCCGCGGCCTCCCGCATTCATCGCCCTCAACGAACCGGAAAACAGCCTGCACCCGCAGATGCTGCCCGCCCTGGCAAGCCTGATTGCCGAGGCCAGCCGCTATTCGCAGATCTGGCTCACCAGCCACTCGCCGGAGCTGGCGCATTTGATTGAGAAGCACCGATCGTTTTCGCTGTATCAGCTGTCGATGGCGGAGGGGGAGACGAGGATGGAGAGGCTGGGGTAATTGCCAGGTGGCGCTACGCTTACCTGGCCTACTGGCGAGTACGAAACGTCTTGCGCCACTCCGCCGGGCTGACGCCAAAGCGCGCCTTAAACTGCTGCCGATACGTCACCGCTGATAAAAACCCCACCTGCCCGGCGACGTTTTCGATTGGCAGGTTGCCGGACTCCAGCAGGATCTGGCTGCGCCGCAGGCGCTCGGCGGTAAGCCAGTCGGCAACGCTCATGCCCGTCGCCTTGATAAAATGGCGGGTCAGCGTGCGCCGGCTCATCGACACCACTTCCGCAAGAGAGTCCAGGTTATGCGGTTCGGAAATATGCTGCTGAAGGTAGTCAATCAGACAGTTAATCCGCCCATCACGGGTATCTTTCGGCACAGGTTGCGCAATAAACTGCGCCTGCCCGCCCTCTCGGTGCGGCGGGACGATCATCCGGCGGGCAATCTGATTGGCGACGACGCTGCCAAAGCGCTGACGGATGATGTACAAACAGCAGTCGAGCGCGGCGGCGGTACCCGCCGAGGTAATCATATTGCCGTCATCCACGTAGAGGGCGTTGATATCCAGTCGGACGTCCGGAAATAGCGACTGGAACTGGCGTTCAAACTCCCAGTGTGTGGCGGCCCGTTTGCCGCTGAGTATGCCCGCATAGCCCAGCACAAATGATCCCAGACACAGCCCAACAATTTCCGCCCCGTTGTCTCTGGCCTGAACCAGGCTGTCGAGCAGCGTCTGAGGCGGGCGCTCCAGAACGTGCTGCCAGTAGGGTACAACCACAATTTCAGCCGATGCGATCGCGGAAAAATCCTGCGTCGCATGCAGGGCAAAACCGTCTTTCGAGTTCAGGAATCCCGGTTTTTCAGCGCAGATCGTGACGTTAAAGCGCTTTTCCCCGGATACCGTGTCGCCAAACAGGATGCAGGGGACGGAGTAGTGGAACGGGCTAAACCCGTCCACCGCGACAATGGCAACGTTAATAAGCGGCATCTGTCTCTCCTGTCCCCTTTAACAGTCAGAATATAACGGTTTCGCCGTCCTGGGGAATGCTCACCGCGTCACCTGCCTCGTTGGCATCAACATACTCGCGCAGCGCGCGGCGGGTCAGCAGGCAGTGGTTGAGAGCTTCCATATGGGTCGCCACGATTTTCGCCTGCGGCAGCAGGAAATGCACGTTAAGCAGATCTTCTTCCCCCATGATAATCGGCCCAAACCCAATGACATGAGCGTAACCGGCGTTGAGCACGACGATATCCGGCTGGTGCTTTTGCAGATCGGCCGCCACCGCATCGCGCCAGATGGTATCCCCTGCGATATAAAGCGTCTTCTCATCGGGATGACGGAACACCACGCCGCAGGCTTCCCCCAGAAACTCTGCCAGCTCCGGCACGGCGTAAGCGCGGTCAGTACCGTGCTGGCCGCCGTGGGTTTTCACTATCCGGATATCGCCGTACGTTGTTTCCCCGGTCATGATCGTCAGGTTGGTAAATCCCTGGCTGCGCAGCAGCGCGGCATCACTATCATTTTGCACGTAGATCGGCTTGCCTTTGGCGATCAGCTCAACGGCGTACTGATCCCAGTGATCGGCATGGGTATGGGTGACGATCACCGCGTCAGCATCCAGAAGCGTTTGAACGTCAACGGGAAGATCGACCATCGGGTTGCGAATATCAGCCCGCGCCGTGCCGGGAAAACCCGGATAAGTGCCTTTTGGCGCCAGCATTGGGTCGATTAAAAAGCGTTTTCCCGCGTAAGTGATCAGCTGGGTGGCATTGCGAATTTGCGTAATGTTCATGGGCTATCCTCCGGTTGGTATGAGAAGGAGAATAGCCCCAGGGTGCCGTTAAGAATGTGGGCTAAAGGGCGATGATCGATGAAATCGGGTCAATCGATAAACCGCTTGCGTACCCTTTCCAGCGGCGCAATCAGCAGATTGATAAGCGGCTTACGATCGATAACGATATCGGCGTTCACCGTCATTCCGCCCATCAGCATGCGCTTTTTCTTGTCCGGGTCGGTAAACCAGGAGGGGACGCGCACTTTAGCCAGGTAGTAGTTCTGCCCCTCCTGGAGCGGGATCAGCGCCGAATGGGCATCAATGTTTACCTCATAGAAATCGGACAACGTCGCCTCCACGGAACCGTATTTGTCCACGGGCCACGAGTCGAAGCGCAGCTTGACCTTATCGCCTTTCGCCACGCGCCCCACCCCCGTTGCCGGAACATACAGGTACCCCTCCATCGTCGCCGCGGTATTTTTACGGATCACCACTACCACCTCGCTATTTTGCGTAATGGCCCGGCCAGGCGGGAAGTTAATCGCCACCACGTAACCGTCGGAAGGTGCCAGCATCGCCATGGTGGAACTTCCCCGGCTGGACAGGTTGCGGTCAATTTCGCTGATACGGTTTTTCACATACAGCTGCTCTTCGCTCAGAGAGTCAATTTGCGACTGGGTGCTGTCGGTCAGGCTGGTTTTTCGTGCCTCAAGCTCAAGAATAGTGCTCTCCTCCAGCGTCAGGTTGAGCTGCGCATTGAGCACATCGTTGTGGCTTTTATCGAGATCCACTTTGGAGACATAGCCCTTCCCGGAGACGGATTTCCACGCCTCGTAGGTGTCGGTGCTGTTTTTTAACAACGCGCGCAGCTTCTTCACCTTATCGCGGGAAACGGCGATCTGCTTGTCGGTGAGAGCCAGCTGCTGCGCCAGATTTTTGCGATACGACGCAATCGAGTCCTCAATGGCCTGGATGCGCTGCTCGCTGCGCTTCTTCTCCGCTTCCATCTGCTGGCGGTCAAACTGCACCACCGAGCCCTGCTTGCCGCCATAGTCCTGCGACACGGTGAACAGCGGATCGTTTTCCTTCACGTACTGGCCCGGCCGTACGGCAAAATCCACAAGCGTACCGGACTCTCTGGCGCGGACTTCCACATCGCCCTGCGCCGGGATCAGCACCCCGCGTGCCAGCGTGGTTTCCGAAAAGTTAAAGACAATCGCAAAGACCAGCAGGCAGAGAAAAAAGGTGATGAACAAGGTCAGCACGGCTTTCAGCCGTGGCGCGTTGATGTGATAGCTTTTTGAGAAATGATGCGGGATCAGCGCCCGCCGCTGTCGGCTTCGGTTTTTTAATTTCACGATATGTCATCCATGATAAATCACTGAAAGATCGTCCCATGCACTCCAGAGCGTGGGGGTTTTGCGCAGCGCGTTCAGCGTGTCGGCGGCGGCCTGACGATAATCCTCTGGCGCATACGCCTGACTCTCCAGCCCAAACTCCACCGCATGCAGCGAACAGATCGGCAGCAGCGTTCGGACGCTGTAGCCATAGCGCGATAAAAACCGCGTTGAGACGTCCGTTAACCACGCCTTTTGATCCCCGGCCTGGGTGGAGAACAGCGGCGCATCCGGCAGGCGTTCGTCCATCAGCAGCACCGTCACCAGGCGGTGAGGGGCGAAAAACGAGCTGGCGCGTCGGCCTTCGTGCGCGGCCATCAGCTTATGCAGCGCAGGGTGACGGGTAATAAACTGAAAGCGCACATCGGCTGGCGCGGTGGCGAGCAGCGCATCCACGATCAGACCAAAGCCCGCCCAGCGCATTCCCAGAAGCAGGGTGCGAGATGAACTGTAAAACGCCTGCTCCTGCGTCCACTGCGCCACGTACGCGTGCAGATCGAAGCGGACGTTGCGCGCCCAAAGCGCGGGCGGGAAGATCTGCTCCACGAAGTTAAACCCGCTCAGCTCATGGGCGTTCTGATGCAGAAAATCAGCCGGGACATCGGTCTCCGGGCAGCGCATAAACTGGCTGTAGTTTTGCGTGATCCGGTTTGCCAGCAGCGTGCGCCCGGCCTGGCGCGCGCAGAGTCGCGCATAGAGACGCGGCAGAAACATCATTGCTCACTCTCCCGCAGGGTGCCGTTTTCCATGGTATAGAGACGCCCCTGACAGCCCACCACGTCCGGCGAGTGGGTAACAAACACCAGGCCAATCCCCAGGCTACGCAGGTTCGCCAGCACTTTCTGCGCGGTCGTTTTATCCAGGTTCGCCGTCACTTCGTCACAGAGCAGCAGCTTAGGCTGGCTGTACAGGGCGCGCGCCAGAACCAGACGCTGCATCTCCCCGGCAGAGAAAAAGGTGTTCCCCGGCAGCATCTCCGTTTCGTAGCCGTGCGGCAGCCTGGCGACGACGTGGTCCACCTCCGCCAGCCGACACGCGGCAATGACCTGCTCTTTATCCGGTGCACTGTCAAAGCAGGCGATGTTGTCCAGAATCGAGCCGGTGAAGAGAATATCGTCCGCATGGACGATGCGGATGTGCTGACGCAGCGAGGAAAGATCGCACTCCTCAATGGGGATCTTATTGATCCGCAGCGTGCCAGACGATGCCAGCAGCATGCCGGAGATCAGACGCAGCAGCGTGGTTTTTCCCGACCCGCTCTGGCCCACAATCACCGCTTCTTCGCCCTGCTTCAGGGTCATATTGATATGCTGTAGCGTGGCCTCCCGGCCAGGATAGGCAAATGAGACATCCTCAAATTGCAGACAGACCGGCGAGGTGACAATCCGCTTCCCAAACTGGCTGGTTTCAGAGGGGGCAAACAGCAGGTCGCCCACGCGATCCAGCGGCCCCTTGAGGGCATTTTTGTCCAGCAGCTTCTGCGCCACCTGCACCATGGCATCGGAAAAATAGCGCTTATAGCTGATATAGGCGTAAAGCATCCCGATGCTCATCTGCCCTTCCAGGATCAACCACGCGCCAAAGCAGACCACCAGCAGCTGCTCGGCATTGATCACCAGCAGCGAAGCCACGTCAAAGCGGGCCAGCAGCCGCTCTTTACGCATCAGCCCGGCGATGTGTTCGCGCTGGGATTTATCCATCACCGCATCCCGGGCCTGCTCCATATTGTTCGCTTTGAGCGTAATGATCCCTTTCTGCGTCTCCACCAGCAGGGATTCATACTGGGCGGTGCGCTCGATGGAGTCATCCACCGCGCGTTGATAGGGGCCGATCAGCGAAAAGCGGATCAGGAAAAACACGCCCATCAGCAGCATCGTCAGCAGCGCAATTTTGACGTTATACAGCAGCATAAACAGCAGGCTGGTGACGGCGATCAGGCTGGAAAAGAGAATTTGCACGTAACCATTGCTGATGAACTCCGCGCAGGCGTGGAGCGATTTTTCAATGGCCAGCACGATGCCCGGCGGGCGCGAGCGGAACCAGCTGGTCTGGGTGCGCAGCATGTAGTGGCGCACGGACTGGCTTAAATCGTCATAGGCAATGTTACGCATCAGGATCTCAAGCAACTGCTTGAGGAATTTACCGATGACTTCAAAGATAAAGACGATAGCGAAGATCGCGGTGAGCAGGATCACCAGATCGCTGTCGCTGCGGGAAATGGCCTCATCCATAATCAGCTGCACGTAGGTGGGGCTTGCCAGCATGGTGATGAGGGTAAAAATACAGAGCACAAACAGCAGCAGCTGGCGCTGGAACAGGCTCGGGGATTTATTGGCTAACCGGCCAAGCGTGAGCTTTTCATCCGGGGATTTCTTTTTGAAGCACGGCGTGGGCTTAAGCTCAAGCACATAGCCGGAAAAGAGTTTTTCCGCCTCTTTCAGGCGGTAACGACGCACGCCGCTGGCCGGGTCGTGAACGGTCACGCTGCGGCTGTCGATCTTCACGATGACCACGAAATGGTTGCCGCGCCAGAAGGCGATGAGCGGCAGCTCAGACGTTTCTATTTCAGTGATTTCGCCTTTAAGCACCCGGCCAGACATATTTTTATCGCTGGCAAGGGTCATCAATTCCGCCATTGAGGTTCCCGCATCGGCGGAAACGGAAATCTCCCGGCGCAGCTGGCTGACGGAGACATGGTGGTCGTAGTGCCCCAACACCATCGCCAGGCAGGCCAGTCCACATTCGGTAAATTCATGCTGGCGAATAACAGGGGTCTTACCCTGTTTTTTATACTGAAAGAGCGAAAACATAATGATCCGTGGCTGAAATAAAAAAATGGCCCGGCAATGCGGGCCATGCGTACAACGTGCTTCTCGCTTAGGCGCTGAAGAAACCGCCGATGAAGCCGCCCACCAGGCCGAATACGCCGCCGATGGTGCCGCCCAGCGCGCCTAACATCTGGCTGCCCGCGTTATAGCCCGCGCTTGCGCCCTGAATAGCGGCAGCAAACGGATCCCAACCACCGATGATGGCCTGTGCTTTTTTGAAATCGATAACTTGCATAATACTTTTCCTGTTAACGTGAATTAGTTGTAGCTACCAACCAGCGCGCCCAGGAAGCCCATTGCGCCACCCAGAACTCCGCCAACCACACCGCCAACCATGCCCATGATGCTGGCGCCAGTGTCGTAACCCAGCTGTGCACCTTTAACCAGACCAGCGAACGGGTTTAACGCGCCGCCAATAATGTCTTTCGCTTCTGTGAATGAAATCGCTTTCATTTTTATCTCCTGTAGTGATGGATCTTTAGCATGATGCTAAAGGCTAATTTCCTTTTATGAAGGAAAGCGGTTGCTACGGGCAGGTGGTCAGCGGAATGATTTTATTGCCATAAATAATCATTCGCCTTGCAGCCTGCCCGGCATTATCTATTTCCAGCCGTTGCCCCGGCGGAATATATTTTGAATTGTTGTATTGCGTACTGCACCCGACCGAGGAAATATATTTAAAATAGGTATTCCCGGTATTACTCACCACCCCGTTGCTAAACGCATAATCAAAATGTCGTGTCCATGGACGGACAATCAAAATAGCCTCAAGCGAGACCACCACATCCGACTGGATGCGCTGGCCTTTGCGCGTGATAACCTTTGCCTGGAGCGGCGTCTCGGTGAATTTTACGCGATAGTATCGCTCTTTGTTGTCATGCGGGCCGGTATAATAAAATTTAAAACCCGCGCGTTCACCGCTCCCCAGCGTTAATTGCTTAGGCGAATACATGACTTCGCCGTCTTTTATTTCGGTTTCTTTTCCCTTCTCTTTAGGAACGTCTACCTGCATAAGCGAAACGGTATAATTCTGACGCTCGCTGGTATCGTTTTATATCGGCTGAAAAACAACTTCTCTTTCGGGAAGAAAATCAATATTCAGACTTTCGATAATTAAAGCATTTGCCCCTGTGGAAATGAAGCAATTTATTGCAAAAATAGCCAGGAATTTTCCAGTCATGGTTGATTAATTCCAGGATGCGCTAACATCTATTCTTCCCTGCGCGGTCACTTCGCCAAACCAGCTATTTCCGTCATAGGTGGTTTTCGATACCGGATTATCCATAACGAACTGGAGGATCAGCGGCGTTTTCCAGAGCCACATATCGGTCACGCCGGAACTCATTTTGTCCCACTCTTCCGCATGGGTGGCCGGCGCCGGGATCGACAGTACTTCGCCTTTACAGTTGTGCGCCATCAGCGTCTGGCTTTTCCCCACCAGCACGTTACCCGGAATGGGAACCGTGAAGCCGTTGCCGCTAAAGGCGCAGTAGTCCACCCCATTCAGGCTTTGGGTAGGCCCGGTGACTTTTACCGTGACCGCAATCGCCGCATCTTTTTGCGCCCCGCTGTAGGTGATGGTGTAGGGGATCTCAATGGGCGCTTCGCCGATAATGCCTTTCCCGGAGCCGCCCAGACCGTCAGGATCGAGGGTGTAATCCGGGTTGTCTGGCACAATCTCCAGCCCGGGCTCGATAGGGTTAATCACCAGGCCGCCCCCCGGCTGGAAGCAGAAATCCGCCGCCAGCGAGCTGTTGCCGGGCGTCAGACACAGGCTGACGATATTGCCAATGTTGCTGCCGTCCCCCGCCTGCGCCACGCTCAGAATTAACGCTTTCGGCAAAAAGATTTTAAGGGACGCTTTGCCGCCGTTTTTCTGCGGCGCTGCAAGGAAGGTGTTCGCCAGGACACGCGTATCGCTCAGGATACCGCCGGAGATACTGTACCAGGTGTTTTCATCGAAGGTCAGCTCGGCGGCAAGCCCGGTGCCGCCGCTCATGTGCGATTGCAGCACGCTGTTGACGCGGGAAGAGGTTAGCGCCAGCCCCCCGTTGTAACCGGAGATATCCTCCCCAACAAACGTGTATTCGAGCAGGTCGCACAGGACGCCAGAGACCGTGTTGCGGGTGTATTTGGTGCAGGTGGCCCCCGTTGATCCATCGACAATCGTCACCTCACCGCTGATCGGGTCAATCCCCAGGTTAAGCGCCCTGGCGTTGGTCATGGTCAGCGTGCCCACCTTGTGAAGCGTATTGGTGGTGGTCACTTTGTTGATGGAGCTGATTTGCGGCGTGGAGGTGATGGTCACTTCATCCCCTGGCGCGGCGTTGAGCAGATAGTTAAAGAACGGATCGCCCAGTACCCAGCGCCCGTATGACGTGCCGGGCTCCATCACCGGCGGCTTAACCACCATCGACGTGTCGGTATAGCTGGTCGTCGGGGTGTACCCCGTGTTGCCGCAGGACGAGGAACACGCCGTCCCTTTGAAGAACGGAGAGGCGCTGGAACCGGTCACCGAAAAGTCGATGGTCAGCGCGCTGCCTGCCGGACCGCTGTAGCTGTTGTCCGGGATGTAAGTGGCGATACCGTTATTCGTTTTCGCACTCAGGGTCGGCCACTCGCGCGAACCGTGTAAAAACGCGGTCGACGTGCTGTTCAGACTAAACAGCCCCGCGCTGTTTCCCGTACCGTTATTGTCCGGGTTATTAATGGCGAAATAGGGCAGCTCCTGCGCCTGGGCCGCCGCGCTCATCAGCAGTAAATTAAGAGCGAATATCTTTTTCATCGTCACGTTCCTGCGTTCCTTTTGCTTCCTGCCAGACGAAATCGCCTTTGTCGCAGGAGATGTCCCCGAGCCACAGCGCACCGCGGTTAGACTCAATGTCCAGGCGCACTTCGCAGACGCTGTCGTCCGGCGTGGCGATACTCAGGACAGGGTTGTTCTTATCAACGTCGATCACGAAGCGTCCGTCGTTTTCCGTCCGGGTCAGCCCAACGTGGTTTTTGATCTGCATGGCGCCAACCGGGGCCCCGTTTGCATCCACAAGACGACCAAACAGGGTGACGATTTTCTTCACCTGCGGCTTCATCACCACGGTATTGCCCGGATAAACCGTGATATGGCGACGCGCATTCGCGCCAATCTCATAGCTTTCCGTACCGGTTTCACTGTTCATCACTTCCAGGTCATAAGCCTGGTATGCCGGCAGCGACAGCCAGGTTTTATCCCCTTTGATGCGTTCTGCCCGGCCGTTAAGCTTCAGGGTCAGCGCTTCATCAGATTTGAGACCGGTACTGACAATCACCCCTGCGCTTTCGGTGCCTTTCCCGGCGGCGATGGCCTCTTTGGACCAGCCCACGCTGCCGTCACTGGTCAGCGTGGAGTTCCAGCCTTTACTCATGCCGCTCTGGACGCTGAGGATGTTGCTGTTCCACGGCGTGTCGAAGTTCACGCTGCCGCCGCCGCTTACGCTGCGATCCTGGCGGCTGTTAAAGGCTTTCGAGACGTTGGCGGTAGCCGATTTCAGGTAATCGCCCTCAAACTGGCGGCTGGCACTGACGTTCAACGCCGTGCCGGTATCGCGATTGTGGGAAACGCCAACCGACACGGTATTGCCGAGCGGTATGGCGAAATCGAGCATTACGTAACGATCTTTCTCTTCGTAATACCCGTCGTATTTGTTGCGCGACATCCCCACCCGCAGGCGCGCCGTACCGTAGCGACCGGCGTATAACCCCTGGGAGTAGTCCAGCTGATAGCGTTTATAGCGATAGAGGTCGTCCTCCTGGCGCATCAGGCTCAGGTTGCCCGCCGAGGGCAGGCCGAATGACGGCAGGCTAAAGGAAGCGCCCCAGGTGTTGCCCTTGCTCTCATAGATATCCAGGAATTTGCCGCTGGAGAGCTGTTCATGGGAGTACCAAACCGAACCGATCTGCCACGGCAGGCTGAGATTCGCCCCATAGTTGGCGCGATACGTTCCGTCGGAGGCGGCCATGGTCTGGGTATTCACCGAGAAATAGCCCGTCAGGTTCAGGGAGGCCCACAGCTCGCTGACGATGTGTTCCCGCATCATGTATGTAGAGGCGTTCCAGTCGACCATCCCGCTGCGCTTGCTGAACGAGGCCCCCACCAGCGACATGGTGTCTTTATGTTTGGTGTCGTAATCGTAGTAGTAGGTGTTGTCCTGCTCGTTTTTGCGTTTCGCGTATTTTTTATAATTGACGACGGATTTATCGCGGCTATACATCCCGCCCCACATCTGCCAGCGCAGCGTTTCCGACACGTTGCTGGAGAACGGCTTATTCACGGTGTACATGCTGCGCGACACGGTGCGGCTTCCGCTCACCACTTCAACTTCGACGCTGTAGATCCCGTAGGGCAGGCTGCTGGTGTCAATTTCATGGTTGCCGACGTCAAAGCGCTGAATGCCGATAAGCTGCCCGTCACGGCGAATACGGGCCTCGCCCGCCGTGGGGAAATAGACCACCACCGGCGTCAGAGAGAGCGTGTTGTCGCGCTTGCGGGAGTTGGCCTGGTTGCCCATGGAAACGCCGTAGACTTCCCCGCCGGAAATCCCGCTGACGCTCGCCAGAGACTGCATCGCCCAGCCGTTCAGCATGCCCGCGGCGTAGCGCATCCCCTGATAGTCGCGCTCCCACATAACCGCGTTCATCTGGGTATCGCTGCTGCTCTCGTTGACGTAGCCAGAGCCGTCGATCAGCACATGATCGACGCCCATTGAGATCCAGTTTCTCGCGTTCAGATAGCCCGACGACCAGCTGTCACCGTAGCCGCTCTCGGTGTGATACGCCCCGAGGTTGTAGGAGAACGTGCCGCTCAGGTCGTCAGACTCCGGCGCATCAATGTCCACCTCACGCGGGCGAATATTCACCCCGTAGTCGCTCTGCGACAGATTCAGCAACAGGCGCATTTTTTTCTGATCCAGTTCGAACGCCGAACCCGCGCTAACCGGAATACGCATCTGGTCATCAAACTGCTTATCGTTAATGCTTTGCAGTAACGCCCGCATCTCTTTTGACAGACGAATGCCGTTATCAGACTCCTGGACCTGAACATCCCTCAGCCCCAGCTTCAGATCTTTTGCAAAGAGCGTCACGTCACCGATACGAACATATTCGTTCGCCGTGCCTTCGTGGTTCCCTTGTTGTGCTGAGTGTGGACGCGTATTTACCAGATAGACGGGAATTTTGATCCCCTGCTCCAGCAGTGCATAAAGCGAGTCGGGAAAACGGTAATTAGCGATAACCACGGAGCTTGAGGCTGCATGCGCAAGCGCGGGCAGCGTGCCGGATGCGCAAGCCATCATCACCGGCAACACTAATTTATTTTTCACCATGCATCCTTACTTAACAGGAATGAACTGTTTCAGGTCCCATATTCCGAGATGAAAATGGTTATCCGTAACGTTGATATCCTCGATAGCGCGCGAGGTCTCTGGCATCAGGTAGAAGTTTTTGCTACACGGCGTGCCGGGGGATTCCGGATTCGGCTTCAGGCAGGTCCCGGTCGCATTGACGCGAAACGAGGTGTTCCCTTTATTGGTTATTTTTCCCGCCACATAGACGAAATCAATCTTCTTATCCCGGGGCTGAACCACCAGAATGGTGCTCACCACCGCACGCGTCATCCCGGTGCCGTTTTTTGGCGAACCGCTGTCCACCTCTTCGCTTACCCCTTCATCCGTGAAGGTAATGCGGTAGTAACGCTCTTTGTTATCGGCGTTCCCGTGATAGTAAAATTTGACGATATTGCTGGTACCGGCGGGCATTACCATGCGCGTGGGCGTCAGCAACAGTTCGTCCACTTTCTCCGGATTAATGACGATCCCTTCATCCATTGGGCTGCTGATCCGCTGTGCGCGAACAGAAACAATACGCACGCTGTCTGCTTCGTTTTTTATTTCCTTGGCGGTGGAGTCAGCATCCGCAGAAATAATGGTGGTGACTTTTCCCACATTAATGGCCAGCGCGGAGGAAGAGATAAATAATAAAAATAAGAAGGCGGATTTGAGGTTAAACATGCTATTTCCCTAAACAGGGGCTTGCGCCCCTGGATCGATCAGGCCTTAGCCCCAGGTTGCGCGGAACGCAACAGACACGGTCCCTTCCCACAGGCTGTTGGTCAGGTCTTTGAACTCTTTCGCAGTACCCGCGTTGTCCTGAGCGGAGTCAACGTAGAAGACGAATTTGTCCTGGCCGGTAATTTCGGTATCTGCCGCCGCGCCTGCGCTGGTGGTCAGGTTCCACAGGCCAGAAGAGACGCCGGTGTTAGAAGAAGAATCAACCAGCGTGGTCCATGCGGTCGATTTCGCCCCCACGGTGCCACCGATAGAGCCCAGGTCGTTACCGCCCCAACGCGCACCCACTTTCAGCTTGGTCGCTTCACCACCCACGCTGAACAGCGTGTTGTTTGAATCGTCGAGGATAGCTTCGAGTTTGAAGCTGGTCGCCGTAGAGTGATCGCCACGGATAGCCACATCAAACAGACCGGTATCGGTGTTGAAAGATTTGGTATTGGCGCTGTAAACGAAGTTCAAAGCACGCGTTGGCGTAACAACCAGATCGGATTCGCTGTCTTTGGTCGCGGTTGCCTGCCAGGTGGCAGAAGCCGTCGTTTCAGCTGCATTAACTGCGCTCAGGGCAGAAACAGACAGCAGGGAGCCCAGAACGATAGCGTTCAGTTTGTTCATTTATTTAGTCCTTCAAAAAAGAATCCACGTGTATAAAAAGGGGAGCCCCTTTTTCGAGGCGGAGTATAGACAGCCGCAAAATAACGAGGCAATACAGAAAAATTCACTCGACGGAGAGTAACAATAAAAATATAAATAAATTTCTCGTATCTTATTGTTACGTATTGAGTAAATTACTCAATTTCCCGAGTAATAGATAAATATCGATTTTTCAATAAAGAGAAATATCAGGACGTCGGGACAGCCACACACATCATTACAGGCAACACCAGCCCCTTAATTAACCACGCATGTTTTTTTACGCTGGTAATATAGAAGAAGTTGATATTATCAAGTAACATTTCGTTTACAACGCCATCCGGCGCCGCATCATCTTCAGATTTATTCAGCTTTTTATCCTTAATATAAAAGATATTGCTGCCGTCGACCTTTTCCACGCTGAGCGTGTAATTTCTGTCAATCAGGTAGCTTTTGCCCTCTTTCTTGAGTACGCCTTTATGAATAACCGTCACAACATCTTTGTTGTTAAACAGGAAAAGCGTGGTTAGCGACATATCGGTTGACTCACCCGTGGAATAGGTTTTCCAGGAAATGGTATCTGACTGGCAGCCAAACCCCTCATCCTGCGTTCTGGTAAAATAGACCCATAACAACGCGATGACAGACAGCGCCAGTACGATACTGAACAGTACACTCATTTTAGTCCTTGACATATTTTAACTCCCGGTCAGGCTTCTGTAAGAAATGCAGTTCTTATAATCGTCGATACTGTCCTGCTGATAACAGATGGCCAGGAAATAATTTTCTATCTGCGACTTTTTAAACCTGGAATAGTAAGCATCTGCAACCTGATGTTGACAGTCGATATGTTGACTGGCGATGACCTCTTTTACGTGATTAAAGTAGTGCTGTCGCGGCTGATACATATTCTTATCGATCAGGTATATCGTACACCTGTCCACTTTACCGAGCAGATGCATATCAGAATCTTTCAGGCTCTCGGCATAGGAATCCCGCTGGTGCAACAGTAAAACAGCGGTGCCGGTAACAATAATCAGTAATAACGTGCAGAGAGAAATAAAGAGTCTGTGCAGCGATATTATTTGTTTAGGCGGATCGGCATCTTTCTTATGCGCTAGCGTATCGAATGCTTCAGAGGCAGATTCTTCGCTAAGCGTTGAAATAACCGGCGGCCTGACCGTGTGGTGTTCAATATGCGCGGCAAGGCTAAATCCCTTGCCACGTATCGTTTTTATCAGTAAAGGGTCGCAGCCTAATGTACGAAATGCTTTTCTGATTTCACTTATGGCAACATTCAGACTCACCGAAGAACCAGAGAAACCATGATCCTCCCAGACCTTCTTTATCAGGTCGTCTCTGTCGAGTGTTTTACCATTATTGATGATAAGTTCATAAAGCAGACGACCCGCCTGGTTAGATAACTTAATGGATGACTCTTCCTCTCCATTAATCATGATCATACCGGTGTCGACTTCATAAAGCATTGTAAGATCAATGAGATACTTCATATTATTATTACGCCATTGTTAAATTTTTGTGCATTTGCCAGGCAATAATAAGTCTAAAGTTTGTGTGGTCAAGTCGCGTGATATTAATTGAGAGATGAATTCATAAAGCTTCATTAATTAACGATTATTAAAGCATTAATAAAAATCTTCGAACCAACGCATTTAGGTTAAAACATTAAAAAAAACATACTGACAAGATTATAATCTTAAACTTTAGAAGTTGTTGGAATAATGTTTTGTTATGTACTTTGGCTTTGTTGAATAAATCAGATTTCGGGTAAGTCTCCCCCGTAGCGGGTTGTGTTTTCAGGCAATACGCACGCTTTCAGGCATACCTGCTTTC
>NZ_JBMKGW010000012.1:0-116172 GCF_049237125.1 Enterobacter cloacae complex sp. GYL001
GTTTGTTTTGCTTTTCTCTGCTGACCCGGCGGCTTGCGTGCCGTTGTTCCGTGTCAGTGGAGGCGCATTATAGGGAGTTCTTCTGAAGTGACAAGAGGAAATTTAAAAAAAGTTTCTGACCGTGTTTTTTTTCACCAAAAGCGATGAGTTCAAGCTACAAATTGTTCTATTTGATGTATCTGCAACCACAATCACACCTGAGATGGCATAATTAACCGCATCAATATTTAAGGAATAAAAGCGATGCCATTAAGCGCACAACAGCTGGCAGCTCAAAAAAACCTGTCCTATGTGCTGGCAGAGAAACTGGCGCAACTGATCTTAGCGGGTAAATATGCTCCAGGTAGCATCCTGCCAAGCGAGATGGAGCTGGGAGATCAGTTTGGCGTTAGCCGTACCGCCGTTCGCGAAGCGGTAAAAACATTAACGGCGAAAGGGATGGTGCTTCCACGCCCGCGCATTGGCACCCGCGTTATGCCTCAGGGAAACTGGAACTTTCTCGATCAGGAGTTACTCACCTGGTGGATGACCGAAGATAACTTTAATCAGGTCGTCGATCACTTTCTGGTCATGCGCAGCAGTCTTGAGCCTCAGGCCTGCCTGCTTGCCGCCACGCTCGGCACAGCCGAGCAAAAAGCGCAGCTCAATACTTTGATGGAAGAGATGGTGGATCTGAAAAAGCACTTTAACCGCGAGCGCTGGATAGCGGTCGATATGGCCTGGCATGAACATATCTATAATATGAGCGGAAATCCTTTCCTGACCTCCTTTGCTTCTTTATTCCATTCTGTGTACCACACTTACTTTACCTCTATCACGCAGGATGAGGTGGTGAAGCTGGATCTGCATCAGGCGATAGTCGATGCCATTCAGGAGAGCGACGGGCAGCGAGCCCTGAGTGCGTGCCAGGCGTTGCTGGCCGCGCCAACCCACCAGCAGGTAAATAAATGACAGAGAAAAAAGCACGCAGTATGGCCGGACTGCCGTGGATTGCAGCCATGGCGTTCTTTATGCAGGCACTGGATGCCACTATCCTCAATACCGCCCTTCCCGCCATAGCCCAAAGCCTTAACCGCTCCCCGCTGGCGATGCAATCCGCCATCATCAGCTACACCCTGACAGTGGCGATGCTTATTCCGGTCAGCGGCTGGCTGGCCGATCGTTTTGGCACACGCAAAGTGTTCATGCTGGCGGTGACGCTGTTCACGCTCGGTTCTCTGGCTTGCGCCCTCTCCACCTCTCTGACGGAACTGGTTATCTTCCGCGTTCTACAGGGGATAGGCGGCGCGATGATGATGCCCGTCGCGCGTCTGGCTTTATTACGCGCCTATCCGCGCAGCGAACTGCTCCCGGTGCTCAACTTTGTGACTATGCCGGGGCTGGTCGGCCCGATACTTGGCCCGGTTCTCGGCGGCGTACTGGTGACCTGGGCTAGCTGGCACTGGATCTTCCTGATTAATATTCCGATTGGTGTGGCAGGGCTGATTTATGCCCGCAAATATATGCCGAACTTCACCACGCCAAGACGCAGCTTCGATATGGGTGGTTTCTTCCTGTTTGGCCTGAGCCTGGTCCTGTTCTCCAGCGGGATGGAGCTGTTTGGCGAGAAAATCGTAGCGACGTGGCTGGCGATGGCCGTCATCCTCAGCGGTATTCTGCTGTTCCTTCTATATATACGTCATGCGCGTCGCCATCCGACACCGCTTATCTCTTTATCTCTGTTTAACACCCGAACGTTCTCCGTCGGGATCGCGGGCAATATTGCCTCGCGTCTGGGCACGGGCTGCGTACCGTTCCTGATGCCGCTGATGCTCCAGGTCGGTTTCGGCTATCCGGCCCTGATTGCTGGCTGCATGATGGCGCCCACGGCGATGGGCTCGATTCTGGCAAAATCGACGGTCACGCAGGTGCTGCGCTGGTTTGGCTATCGTAAGACGCTGGTTGGCGTGACGATCTTTATCGGATTGATGATTGCGCAGTTCTCCCTGCAATCTGCGGCGTTACCAATCTGGATGCTGATCCTGCCGCTGTTTGTGCTGGGTATGGCCATGTCGACGCAGTTTACGTCGATGAACACCATCACCCTTGCGGACCTCACCGACGAGAATGCCAGCAGCGGCAACAGCGTACTGGCGGTCACTCAACAGCTGTCGATCAGCCTCGGGGTTGCCGTGAGCGCGGCGGTACTGCGGTTTTATGAAGGGTTTGACGGTACAAATACCGTTGAGCAGTTCCACTATACCTTTATCACTATGGGCGCGCTTACCGTGGTATCGGCGGTGGTCTTTATATTGTTAAAACCAAAAGACGGCCGGAACCTGATTAAAGAGCGTCACAAAGAGAAGGCTAAACCGAACCGCGTTCCATCAGAACAGGAGTAAGCTGCAAACGTTGCTGTTGCAGCGTGGGCTGGGCCATGCGGTGGATCAACACATCGATGGCCAGCTCGCCCAGTTCATCCTTCGGCTGATGGATGGTGGTCAGTGGGGGCGTCATGTAGCGCGCCAGTTCGATATCATCGTAACCGACGATCGCCATGTCGTCCGGAACACGTAATCCCGCCTGATACAGCGCCTGATAAGCTCCGAATGCCATCGCATCGTTACCGATAAACACCGCCTGCGGACGCGGCTCTTGCGCCAGCAGTTTCTGCATTGCTTCAAATCCACCGTTAAATTCGAAATCGCCGGTGATGCGATAGCCATCAGGAATGGCAAGCCCCGCCCGTTCCATGGCCGAAAGATAGCCTTCCAGACGCAGGCGCGCCGGGGTTTTATCCAGCGGGCCGGTAATACAGGCAATGCGGGTATGACCTTTATCGATCAGATGCTGAGTCGCCATATCGCCGCCCAGCAGCGAGTTATCCTGGATCAGATCGCTGGTGCCGTCGAACGGCGCCCAGTCCATCATCACCGTGGGAATAGAAGGGTAACGCTGGATGATCTCTTTCGAAGGTTGATGCGTTTCGGTACAGAGCAGCAGCAGCCCGTCGACGCGTTTTTGCATCAGCGTTTCCAGGTTACGGTTCATGCGCTGCTCATCGCCTTCGGTATTGCACAGCACCAGGCTGTAGCCGCGCTCGAAGCAGCTGCGCTCCACGCCGCGCACCAGTTCAGAATAAAAAGGGTTGGTACTGGCCGTGATCAGCATGCCGATGGTGCGCGTCTGGTTGAGCTTCAGGCTGCGGGCCAGCGCAGACGGCGCATAGTTGAGTTCTTTAATTGCAGCGTCAACTTTCTCCCGAATCGCCTCGCTGACGAAGCGATCGTTATTGATTACGTGGGAGACAGTCGAGGTAGAAACGCCCGCCATACGGGCGACATCTTTCATTGTGGCCAAGCGTTACCCCTGCTGACTTAAGAATTCATCAATCTCTTTACGCCATGGAACAGAAGGCTGAGCGCCTTTACGCGTCACCGCAATCGCAGCGGCGGCATGCGCGAAGCGGATCGCGTCATCCATTGCTTTTCCTTCCAGCAGCGCCGTTACCAGTGCACCGTTGAAGGTGTCTCCTGCGGCGATGGTATCAATGGCTTTGACCTTAAAGCCCGGTACGCGACGGCCTTCGCCATTGACGCTAGCCCACACCCCACGGCTGCCGAGGGTGATGATTACGGTGCCGATGCCTTTTTCATGCAGTGCAAGCGCGGCACGCGCGGCATCGTCATCATTTTCGACACGGATACCCGTCAGCTTTTCCGCTTCGGTTTCGTTCGGGGTGATGATATCCACCAGCGCCAGCAGCTCATCTGATAATACACGGGCAGGCGCAGGGTTAAGTACGACAGACGTATGATTTTCATGCGCAATTTTCGCGGCGGCCAGCACGCTTTCAACCGGTGACTCCAGCTGCATCAGCAGGGCTTCCGCTCCGGCGATGATTCCACGCTGCGCTTCGACGCGTTCAGTCGTTAACGCGGCATTAGCCCCTGCATGAATACCGATGACATTCTCACCTTCCGCATTGACGAAAATCAGCGCCACGCCGGTAGATTCCCCTGCAACCACGCTGACGGGTGCAATGTCGATGTTGTCGCTTGCCAGCTGTTTGCGTACGCGCTCGCCGGTATCGTCATCACCCGTACAGGCGATAAACGCGATATTCGCCCCGCTGCGTCCGGCGGCAACCGCCTGGTTTGCGCCCTTACCGCCGAACGCCACCTGATACTGATTGCCAGTGACGGTTTCGCCCGGAGCGGGGAACGTTTCAAGGTTAAGAATGTGATCGGCATTGATACTGCCAAGGACGACGAGGTTGCCTGCGGTTTTCATGTATTGAGGTGTCCATCTGAGAGCGCCACCGGTCTTACCCGGTGGCGTATGCCACACTTTTCTTTTATTTGGTGTCCCTCAGGCAGCCAGCGACTGCCTGAATCGCCTTTACTGCTTAATGACCAGTTTCAGGTCAACAGGATATTTGGCCTGAACTTTTTCGCCCTTCAGCACTTTATCGGCAGTTTGCACGCCAGTCGCGCCAATCTGCTCAGGCAGCTGAGCGATGGTCGCAGCCAGTTTGCCATCATTTACTGCTTTTTCACCATCCGGCGTGCCGTCAAATCCGACAACCATCACATCTGATTTACCCGCAGTCTGGAGCGCACGCAGCGCGCCCAGCGCCATTTCGTCGTTCTGTGCGAATACCGCCTGCACATCAGGATGCGCGGTCAGCAGGTTCTGCATGACGTTCAGGCCCTTTGTACGGTCGAAGTCTGCCGGCTGGCTCGCCAGCACGTTGAATTTGTGCGCCGCTACAGCCTGCTGGAAACCTTCACCACGTTCACGGGCCGCGGAAGTCCCGGCGATCCCCTGCAACTCGATCACTTTCGCGCCTTCACCTGCTTTCTTCGCGATGTAGTCGCCGGCGATTTTACCGCCCAGGACGTTATCAGACGCAATGTGGCTGACCACATCCCCTTTCGTTGCCTGACGGTCCAGGGTGATGACCGGGATTTTCGCCTGGTTTGCCATCTTCACGGCGTTACCGACCGCGTCGGAATCGGTTGGGTTGATCAGCAGAATTTTGGTGCCACGAACGGTTAAGTCCTGAACGTTAGCCAGCTCTTTCGCCGGGTTGTTCTGAGAATCCAGCACCACCAGGTTGTAGCCCAGTTTATCGGCTTCTTTCTGCGCGCCATCCTTCAGAGAGACGAAGAACGGGTTGTTCAGGGTAGAGACAACCAGCGCGATGGTATCTTTCGCCATGGCGTTAGCACTTACGGTTGCGCTCAGCGCGACAGCAGAAACCAGGGTAGCCAGTTTTTTCATGTTCATATCTAAGATGTCCTGTAGTGTCGTCAGTTACTGTTTTTTGTTGTCTACCAGTACCGCCAGCAAAATCACCACTGCCTTAACGATCATCTGGTAATAGGAGGAAACACCTAACAAATTCAAACCATTATTCAGGAAACCGAGGATCAGTGCGCCGATCAATGTCCCAACAATGCGACCTTTACCGCCCGCAAGACTCGTACCGCCCAGAACCACTGCCGCGATGGCATCTAGCTCATAGCCGGTACCCGCCGTTGGCTGTGCGGAAGAGAGGCGCGCCACTTCGATGATGCCCGCCAGCGACGCCAGCAGGCCGCACAGGGAGTAAACGATAATTTTGACTTTATTAACGCTGATACCGGACAGGCGCGTTGCCGCTTCGTTACCGCCCAGCGCATAAATATAACGACCCAGACGGGTATGGTGCAGCATGTACCATGCCGCCAGGAAGACGATAGCCATGATCCAGACCGGGGTCGGGACACCCAGCGGGCGACCGATACCGAACCAGCCAAACAGATCGGCGTTATCGGTAAAACCGGTATTAATCGGGCTACCGTTGGTGTACACCATGGTCACACCGCGCAGCAGCAGCATCATCACCAGCGTGGCGATGAACGCCTGAACGCGACCTTTCGCCACAATCACGCCGGTTACGGCGCCAATTGCCGCACCTGCCGCCAGCGCAGCGGCAACGGCCACCAGCGCGTTGACCTCAATACCAACAATCGACGCGGCGATCGCGCCGGTGAGGGCCAGCAGGGAACCGACGGACAGATCGATACCCGAGGTCAAAATCACCAGCGTCATCCCCACCGCCATAATGGCGTTGACGGAGGTCTGCTGAAGAATGTTGAACAGGTTATTGACGGTAAAAAAGTTCGGGCTCATGGTCGAGACAATCGCGATCAGCACCAGCAGGGCAATCAGCGATTTTTGTTCCATCAGCCATGCCTTTGTGAAATAGCGGCGACCAGAAACAGCCTGGGTAGTCATCTTCTTACTCCTGATTCACGCGATTAAGCTTGCCCACAGCGGCAGCCATCAGAACTTCCTGGGTGGCCTGCTCGCGAGTGAATTCACCGCCGAGATGCCCTTCATGCATGACGATAATGCGATCGCTCATGCCTAATACCTCTGGCATCTCGGAAGAGACCAGAATGATGCTCAGACCGTCGGCCTTGAACTGGTTAATCAGCTGATAGATCTCTTTCTTCGCGCCCACGTCCACGCCGCGGGTAGGTTCATCAAGGATCAACACTTTTGGGCGCGTCATCAGCCCGCGGGCAATCGCCACTTTCTGCTGATTCCCGCCGGACAACAGGCCAATCGCCTGCTCCATCGATGGGGTTTTAACGTTAAAGAGACGGATAAAATCGCTGACCGCCTGCTGCTCATCTTTGTGTTTCAGGCTGCCGCCGCTGCGGCTGAAATAGCCTAGCGCCGTCAGGGACATGTTCTCTTTCACCGACATGCCCAGCACTAAGCCGTCGCGCTTACGGTCTTCGGAAATATAGACAATGCCGTTTGCCAGGCCATCCTGCGGCGAGCGGGTGACCACCTCATGGCCGTCAAGGGTAACGTAGCCGCTGGTGCGCGGCAGTGCGCCATAGAGCACTTTCATCAGTTCGGTACGCCCCGCACCCATCAGGCCCGCAACGCCAAGGATCTCGCCCTTGCGCAGGGTAAAGGAGACGTCATTCACGCCCGGCCCGCAGAGGTTATCCACCTTCAGGCGGATCTCTCCCGGCGCTTTATCCAGATGCGGATACTGATCTTCGAGCTTACGTCCCACCATCATTTCGATCAGCGAATCTTCGGTCAGGGTTGCTACTTCGCGCTCGGCAATAAACTGCCCGTCGCGAAACACGGTGACGTCGTCGCAGATCTCGAAGATCTCTTTCATGCGGTGAGAGATATAGACAATGCCGCGGCCCTGCGATTTCAGCTCACGGATCACGCGGAACAGGGATTCGGTTTCGGTATCGGTCAGGGCGTCGGTCGGTTCATCCATAATGATGACCTTCGACTCGAAGCTCAGCACCTTCGCAATTTCCACCATCTGCTGATCGCCGATGGAAAGGTCGCCCACCAGTCGGTCGCTCTTAAAGCGCAGATTCAGCTTCGCCAGCAGTTTGTCCGCTTCGGCATACATGGTTTTCCAGTCGATTTTTCCAAACCGGTTCACGAACTCACGGCCGAGGAAGATGTTCTCCGCAATGGTGAGCTGCGGGATCAGGTTCAGCTCCTGGTGGATGATGCCGATGCCCGCTTCCTGAGAGGATTTCGGGCCGTTGAAGGTGGTCTCTTTACCCAGCCACAGCAGCGAACCGGCATCGCGTTGGTAGATACCGGTCAGCACTTTCATCATGGTGGATTTGCCGGCGCCGTTTTCGCCCACCAGCGCCATGACGCGCCCGGAATAGACGTTCAGCGCCGCGCCGGAGAGGGCTTTTACGCCCGGGAACGACTTATCGATCCCTTTGAGTTGCAGTAATGCGTCCATGATGGCCTCAGAAGGTGACGCCAGCACAGAGAATGATATTCGCATACGGGGAACACTCCCCGCTGCGAATCACCGCCTGACTGTCTGCGGTTTGTTGTTTGAACTGCTCGTGCGTTGTGTAACGAATTTCTATGGTGTTTCCCTGGTGCTGTTGCAGTTGCTCAATATGGCTGAGCAACGTTTCGTGGAGTTGCGGATTATGTTGTTTGATTTCCGCCGCGAGAATGGCCGCCTCAACCTGCATCTCCGCGGTGACCACGTCCAGTACCTGCATGAACGAGGGTACGCCCTGCGTTAACGCCATATCGATACGGGTTGTGCTGCGCGGAACCGGTAAGCCTGCATCGCAAACCACCAGCGTATCGGTATGCCCAAGACGGGAAATCACCGATGAGATTTCTGAGTTGAGTACTGTGCCTTTCTTCATTTTTTGCTCCACTAGCGAAACGTTTCGCTAAAAACAGTGTAGCCGCAGAAGTGTTCAGAAAACCATCATGACGTAACGGATTTGTGATCAACGTCGAAACGTTTCGCTAAGTGAAATGCAACAGAGGAAAATTGCCCGGCGGCGCTACGCTTGCGCGGGCCTACGGGTCTGGTAGGCCGGGTAAGCGCAGTGCCACCCGGCATATTCAGAAGGGTTAAATCTCGACCTGCGTCCCCAGCTCAATCACGCGGTTAGGCGGGATCTCAAACTGGTCAGGCGCACGCAGGGCGTTACGTTGCAGAATGAGATACAGCTTGCCGCGCAGGCGCAGATACCATGGGCGCTTGCCGATGATCAGCGACTCATGGGACATAAAGAACGACGTCTCCATCATGCGGCAACTCAGGCCTTCCAGACCGCAGCGGTGGAACACCTCTTCCACGTTCGGCGTTTCGCGCCAGCCGTAGCTTGCCACCACGCGCCAGAAGGTTGGCGACAGCTGTTCAATCTGTACGCGACGCACGTTGTGAACGTACGGCGCATCTTCGGTACGCAGCGTCAGCAGGATCACGCGCTCGTGCAGCACTTTGTTGTGCTTGAGGTTATGCATCAGCGCAAACGGGATCACGTTCAGCGCGCGAGACATATACACCGCTGTGCCCGGCACGCGCACCGGTGGGGATTTCTCCAGCGAGGCGATCATCGCCTCCAGAGAGTTACCGTGCTCGTGCATACGACGCAGCAGGCGGAAACGTTCGCTCTTCCATGTCGTCATCACAATAAACATCACCAGACCCAGCGTCAGCGGCAGCCAGCCACCGGAGACAATCTTGTCGAGGTTCGCAGAGAACAGCGGCACGTCGATGCAGAGGAAGCCAACCAGGATCAGTCCCACGAGGAACTTATTCCAGTGCCAGTTACGGTACGCCACGGTGGTGGAGAGAATAGAGGTCAACACCATCGTTCCGGTTACCGCGATACCGTACGCCGCCGCCAGATTACTGGAGTGCTCAAAGCTGACGATAACAATCACCACCGCGAAATAGAGCAGCCAGTTGACGAAGGGAATGTAGATCTGGCCAGACTCCATCTCCGAGGTATGGATAATGCGCATTGGGGAGAGATAACCCAAACGCACGGCCTGACGCGTCAGGGAGAATACGCCGGAAATGACAGCCTGAGAGGCAATGACCGTCGCCAGCGTCGCCAGGATCAGCATCGGAACCAGCGCCCAGTCCGGCGCCAGCAGGAAGAACGGGTTTTTAATCGCTTCAGGGTGTGCAAGCAGCAGCGCGCCCTGACCGAAGTAATTCAGCACCAGTGAAGGCAAGACCACGCTAAACCAGGCGACGCGAATAGGGAGTTTCCCGAAGTGGCCCATATCCGCATACAGCGCTTCAACACCGGTAATGGACAGCACCACCGCGCCCAGCGCCACAAACGACACCACTTTATATTCAAGGAAGAAATGCACCGCCCACATTGGGTTCAGCGCGTGCAGGACATCCGGGTTGGCGATAATACTGCGTAAGCCCAGCGCCGCCAGGATCAGGAACCAGGCCAGCATAATAGGCGCGAACAGCTTACCCACCAGCCCGGTACCGTGTTTTTGTATGGCAAACAGCAACGTCAGCACGATAATAGCGAGTGGCACCACCCACGTATCAAGCTGTGGCGCGACAATCTCCAGCCCCTCTATGGCCGACATTACAGAAATCGCCGGCGTAATCACGACTTCTCCATAGAAGAAGCTGCCGCCAATCAGGCCGATGATGACCAGCACGGAGGTCATTCTTGCGGACGTATTGCGCCCGGCAAGGGACATCAGGGTCAGAATACCGCCCTCGCCCGCGTTATCAGCCCGCATTACGAAAGAGAGATACTTAAGGGAGACCACCAGGATCAGCAGCCAGAAGATGAGCGAGAGGAAACCAAATACGGCGTCACGCTCTACACCAAAACCAAACTGACCGGACAGACATTCACGAAGCGTATAAAGCGGGCTGGTGCCGATATCACCGTAGACAACCCCGATCGCCGCAAGCGTTACAGCGGGTAATGATTGCTTATTATCAGTGCTCATAGACTAGTCTTTTCGTTTGAATAACAAATGTGTGCTTAGTCCCTTGGCCCACAAAAAGCGCACAGTATGCACGATTCAATGCAAAATCGTACCCCTAAATGCAGCCGCATTAATGTAGCGCAAAGAAAATAGCGCCGCACTTCAGCCTATTACCAGGCCAGACCGAAACGTCTATACTCGCTTCAATTAGCCGCCACGACGGCGAAAGGATGCAAAACTATTATGGCTCACTCACATTTATTAGCAGAAAGAATTTCCCGCCTCAGCAGTGCGCTGGAGAAAGGCCTTTACGAGCGTAGCCACGCCATTCGCCTCTGTTTACTGGCGGCGCTGAGTGGGGAAAGCGTATTTCTGCTGGGCCCGCCGGGCATTGCCAAAAGTCTGATCGCACGCCGCCTCAAATTCGCTTTCCAGAACGCGCGCGCATTCGAGTATTTGATGACGCGCTTCTCCACGCCGGAAGAAGTTTTCGGCCCACTCTCCATTCAGGCGTTAAAAGATGAGGGACGCTATGAACGTCTGACGGCGGGCTATCTTCCGGAAGCGGAAATCGTCTTTCTTGATGAGATCTGGAAAGCCGGCCCGGCCATACTGAATACCCTGTTGACGGCAATTAACGAACGCCGCTTCCGCAACGGCGCCAGCGAAGAGAAGATCCCCATGCGCCTGCTGGTGGCCGCGTCTAACGAATTGCCCGAAGCCGACAGCAGCCTGGAAGCGCTGTATGACCGTATGCTGATCCGCCTGTGGCTGGATAAAGTCCAGGATAAATCAAACTTCCGTTCCATGCTGGTAAGCCAGCAGGATGAAAACGAAAACCCGGTGGCAGCGTCATTGCAGGTCACGGACGAGGAATACCACCAGTGGCAGGAGGAGATCGGCAAGATAAAACTGCCCGATCCCGTTTTTGAGCTGATCTTTATGCTGCGCCAGCAGCTTGATTTGCTGCCCTCCGCGCCGTACGTCTCCGATCGTCGCTGGAAAAAAGCCATTCGCCTGCTCCAGGCAAGCGCGCTGTTTAGCGGCCGCGATGCTGTCGCCCCAATCGATCTGATCCTGCTGAAAGACTGCCTGTGGCACGACGCAGAAGGGATGAATCTGATGCAACAGCAGCTGGACGTTTTGATGACCGGACACGCGTGGGGTCAACAATCCATGCTTAATCAACTGGGCGCGATTGCCCAACGTCGCCTTCAGCTCCAGCAGCAGCAAAGTGACAAAACCGCGCTGAAGGTGAATCGTCTTGGCGGGATGTTTGCCCGTAAACCGCACTATGAACTGCCCGCCGGGCTGACTGACGCCTCGCTCACGCTTCTTCTTCAGCAACCGCTGAAGCTTCATGATATGCAGGTTGTGCACGTGACGATCGAACGCGTTGCGCTGGTTCAGTGGCTGGATAAAGGCGGTGAGATCCGCGGTAAACTCAACGGTATCGGCTTTGCACAGCCGCTGTCGATGGAAGTCGACAGCAGCCAGCACCTTGTGATCCGCGACGTCAGCCTTCAGGGATCGCGCCTGGCGCTGCCGGGCACGGCCTCCGATACTGTTCCGGAGGAGATCAAACAGCAGCTCGACGCGCTGGATAACGAATGGCATCAGCAGCACACGCGCTTCAGCGAGCAGCAGAAATGCCTCTTTATCCATAGCGACTGGTTAGGTCGCATTGAAGCCAGCTTGCAGGATGTCAGCGCGCAGATCAAACAGGCGCGTCAATGCTAACGCTGGACACGCTTAACGTCATGCTGGCGGTTAGCGAGGAAGGGTTGATCGAAGAGGTCGTCATTACCCTGCTCGCTTCACCGCAGCTGGCGGCCTTCTTTGAAAAATTCCCGAAGCTCCGAAAAGCAATGACGGACGATCTGCCCCGCTGGCGCGATAACCTGCGACAGCGGTTTAAGGAGACGGAAGTCCCGCCGGAACTGACAGAGGAAGTGGCTGGTTACCAGCAGTGCCAGCGGCTTTCAACACCGCAGTTTATTGCCCAGCTACAGCAAACCCTGACGCTGCTTGATAACGTTCACTCCCCGTTTGCCAGCCAGGCCAGAGCGCTGGTCACTGACAACCCCAGCTTTACTCCCGCCCTGCATACGCTGTTTTTACAGCGCTGGCGTCTGAGCCTTGTGGTCCAGGCCACGGCCCTTAATCAGCAGTTGCTGGACGAAGAGCGCGAACAGTTGCTCAGTGAAGTCCAGGAGCGAATGACCCTGAGCGGCCAGTTAGAACAGGTGCTGGTGGAGAATGAAAACGCCGCCGGTCGACTCTGGGATATGAGTGCCGGCCAGTCAAAGCGGGGCGATTATCAGCTGATCGTGAAGTACGGCGACTTTCTGGCACAACAGCCGGAGCTGATGAAGCTCGCAGAACAGCTCGGCCGTTCCCGGGAGGCCCGGTCGGTCCCAAAGAAAGATGCGCCGATGGAAACCTTCCGTACGCTGGTACGTGAACCCTCCACCGTACCGGAGCAGGTGGACGGGCTACAGCAAAGCGATGACATCCTGCGCCTGCTGCCTACGGAACTCAGCACGCTGGGCATGACCGAACTGGAGTATGAGTTTTATCGTCGGCTGGTGGAAAAACAGCTCATTACCTATCGACTGCATGGCGAAGCCTGGCGCGAGAAGATCAGCCAGCGTCCGGTGGTACACCAGGATTTTGATGAGCAACCGCGCGGCCCATTCATTGTTTGCGTCGATACGTCTGGATCGATGGGGGGCTTTAATGAACAGTGTGCAAAAGCGTTCTGCCTGGCTCTGATGCGCGTGGCGCTTGCCGATCGTCGTCGCTGCTACATCATGCTCTTTTCCAGCGAAGTTGTTGGGTATGAACTGACCAGCCCACAGGGGCTGGAGCAGGCGATCCGCTTTTTAAGCCAGCGCTTTCGCGGCGGCACCGATCTGGCCAGCTGTTTTCGCAGCATCATTGAGCGCATGCAGGGCGGTGACTGGTACGACGCGGATGCGGTGGTGATTTCCGATTTTATCGCCCAGCGGCTGCCGGACGACGTCGTGAATAAAGTGAAGGAGATGCAGCGCGTGCACCAGCACCGTTTCCATGCCGTGGCGATGTCTGCACATGGAAAACCCGGCATCATGCGCATCTTCGATCACATCTGGCGCTTTGATACCGGGTTGCGTAGCCGCCTGCTCAGACGCTGGCGACGTTAATTAAAGAAGAGAACCGACGCTCTCACGTACCTGCTGCGGCCAGACCCCACACTGTACCTGACCAATGTGAGAGAGTTGCAGCAGCAGCATGGTCAGACGAGACTGGCCAATACCACCGCCGATGGTCTGCGGCATTTCACCGCGCAGCAGTGCCTGGTGCCACTCCAGTTGCAGACGATCTTCATCACCGGTCACGGCCAGCTGACGCTTCAGTGCTTCAGCATCCACGCGGATCCCCATCGAAGAGAGTTCAAACGCATCTTCCAGAACCGGGTTCCAGACCAGAATATCGCCGTTCAGACCGGCATATTCGCTTTCGCCCACGGTGCTCCAGTCATCGTAATCCGGCGCACGGACGTCGTGACGTTTACCATCAGACAATTTCCCGCCAATGCCGATAAGGAATACCGCGCCCAGCTCTTTGGCGATCGCGCGTTCACGGCCTTTGGCATCCAGATCCGGGAAACGGCTCAGCAATTCCTGACTATGAACAAAGTGGATCGTTTCCGGCAGGAACGGTGCCAGACCAAACTCTTTGCTCACGGCCGCTTCGGTTGCTTTGATCCCGGCGTAGATCGCCTCAACAGTGGATTTCAGCGTACCGACGTGACGCTCGCCATCTCCCATTACGCGCTCCCAGTCCCACTGGTCAACGTAGACAGAGTGAATCGGGGAAAGGCGGTCTTCATCGGGGCGAAGGGCTTTCATGTGCGTGTAAAGCCCTTCGCCCGCGCTGAAGTCGTGTTGTCCCAGGGTTTGACGCTTCCACTTCGCCAGGGAATGAACCACTTCGAACTGGGCGTCTGGCAGTGTTTTCACTTTTACCTGTACCGCTTTTTCGCAACCAGACAAGTTATCCTGCGTCCCGTCACCCACGCGGCTCAGAATCGGCGCCTGAACTTCAATAAGGCCAAGCTTCTCTTCCAGCTGGCGGGAAAAATGGGATTTTACGAAACTGATCTGGCGTTGTTTTGCGATGTAAGCGGTTTTCATTATTTATACTCCTGCGTCCTGTTGATACTGATTAAGCAACAGAACAGGCGCTTAATTCAATAACCCATCAACAAAAAGCCGCCTTCACTTTTGATTCGTTAAAATAAGACGCTAGAATAGAGGGAATCATTAATCTTCATAAGAAAAACCTATGGAAAATTATCAGATCGACAATCTGGACCGCGGCATTCTGGAAGCGCTAATGGCCAACGCACGCACCGCGTATGCCGAACTGGCGAAACAATTTGGCGTCAGCCCGGGGACCATTCACGTTCGCGTCGAGAAAATGAAGCAGGCCGGGATCATCACCGGCGCACGCATTGATGTCAGCCCGAAGCAACTTGGCTACGACGTCTGCTGCTTCATTGGCATTATTCTGAAAAGCGCCAAAGATTACCCCTCCGCGCTGGAGAAACTGAACGCGCTGGATGAAGTCACCGAGGCGTACTACACCACCGGGCACTACAGCATCTTTATAAAGGTGATGTGCCGATCCATTGACGCCCTCCAGCAGGTACTTATCAACAAGATCCAAACAATCGATGAAATTCAGTCCACTGAAACCCTGATCTCCCTGCAAAACCCGATCATGCGTACTATCCGCCCGTGATCGGGCAATTTCATTCCCACATTTTCCACAGGTAGATCCCAGCTCGTTCACAGCGTACAATGGCCGCCTCTTTATCTGAGCGAGCGATCAATGGCGGACATTACTCTTATCAGCGGCAGCACCCTGGGCGGTGCGGAATATGTAGCGGAACATCTGGCTGAGAAGCTGGAAGATGCGGGCTTTTCTACACAAACGCTGCACGGACCGCTGCTGGAAGATCTCCCGACTGACGGGGTCTGGCTGCTGATCACCTCCACGCACGGCGCGGGCGATCTGCCGGATAACCTGCAACCTTTATATGACGAACTGCTGGAACAACAGCCCGATCTGTCAAACGTCCGGTTTGGCGCTGTGGGGATCGGCAGCCGTGAATATGACACTTTCTGTGGCGCCATAGAGAAAGTAGAAGCTGCGGTGACCGCCTGCGGAGCAAAACAGCTGGGTGAAACGCTAAAGATCAACATCCTCGATCATGATATTCCCGAAGATCCAGCCGAGATCTGGCTCGCGGAATGGAAAAATTTACTCAAAAACGATTAAAGATCGTGCGATCAGATGTGGATAACTCTGGTTAAAAGCTCGTATTAAGCCGTAGTTATCCAAAGAACAACGTTGGTTTAGTTTTTGACCTGTGTATAAAGTGGCGATCTGATCCCAGCTTATACGGTCCAGGATCACCGATCATTCACAGCAAACGATCCTTCCTAACTGCATGATCTTATTTATGGGATCGGACTTATCCACAGAGGTCTGCGATCCTAATAAGAGATCACAATAGAACAGATCTCTAAATAAAAAGATCTTCTTTTTAATAGCCCAGGATCCCAATGCTTTCTCGAAAGACTAAAGTTGAGTAGAATCCACGGCCCGGGCTTCAATCCATTTTCATACCGCTTTACGCGAGGCAGACCACCATGTTTTATCAGGATCCTTTTGACGTCATCATCATTGGCGGGGGTCACGCAGGCACTGAGGCCGCAATGGCCGCAGCGCGAATGGGTCAGCAGACCCTGCTTTTGACACACAATATCGACACGCTGGGACAAATGTCCTGTAATCCGGCGATTGGCGGCATTGGGAAAGGACACCTGGTAAAAGAAGTGGATGCACTTGGCGGCCTGATGGCGAAAGCGATCGATCATGCGGGCATTCAGTTTAGGATACTAAACGCGAGTAAAGGTCCGGCTGTTCGCGCCACCCGTGCACAGGCAGACCGCGTGCTTTACCGTCAGGCTGTGCGCACCGCGCTGGAAAACCAACCGAACCTGATGATCTTCCAGCAGGCGGTAGAAGATCTTATCGTGGAGAACGATCGTGTTGTTGGCGCTGTGACCCAGATGGGTCTCAAGTTCCGCGCAAAAGCGGTGGTGCTGACGGTCGGGACATTCCTGGACGGTAAAATCCATATTGGTCTGGACAACTACAGCGGTGGCCGTGCTGGCGATCCACCGTCGATTCCGTTATCTCGTCGTCTGCGTGAGCTGCCGCTGCGCGTAAGCCGCCTGAAAACCGGTACGCCGCCGCGTATTGATGCGCGCACCATTGATTTCAGCGTGCTGGCACAGCAGCACGGCGATAACCCGATGCCGGTGTTCTCGTTCATGGGCAATGCGGCGCAACATCCGCAGCAGGTGCCGTGCTACATCACGCACACCAATGAAAAAACCCATGACGTGATCCGCAATAACCTCGATCGCAGCCCAATGTATGCTGGCGTGATCGAAGGGATCGGCCCGCGCTACTGCCCGTCGATCGAAGACAAGGTGATGCGCTTTGCCGATCGTAACCAGCACCAGATCTTCCTGGAGCCGGAAGGGCTGACCTCAAATGAAATTTACCCGAACGGCATCTCCACCAGCCTGCCGTTCGATGTACAGATGCAAATTGTTCGCTCAATGCAGGGCATGGAGAACGCAAGAATCGTTCGCCCTGGCTACGCTATTGAGTACGATTTCTTCGATCCGCGTGACCTGAAGCCAACCCTGGAAAGCAAATTCATCCAGGGTCTGTTCTTCGCGGGCCAGATTAACGGTACTACCGGCTACGAAGAAGCCGCAGCGCAAGGTCTGCTGGCCGGTCTGAACGCCGCTCGCTTCTCTGCCGAGAAAGAGGGCTGGGCACCGGCGCGTTCTCAGGCTTACCTGGGCGTTCTGGTCGACGATCTCTGCACGCTGGGGACCAAAGAACCGTACCGCATGTTTACTTCTCGTGCGGAATATCGCCTGATGCTGCGCGAAGACAATGCCGATCTGCGTCTGACTGAGGTGGGCCGTGAATTGGGTCTGGTGGATGACGAACGCTGGGCGCGCTTCAACGAGAAGCTGGAGCGTATCGAACAGGAACGTCAGCGCCTGAAAACCACCTGGGTGAATCCGCAGGCGGAAACCGCTGCCGAAGTAAACGCTCACTTAACAGCACCGCTGTCGCGCGAAGCCAGCGGGGAAGATCTGCTGCGTCGTCCTGAAGTCACTTACGAGAATCTGGTCAAACTGACCGCGTTCGCGCCGGGCCTTGAAGACGCGGAAGCGGCTGAACAGGTCGAGATCCAGGTGAAATACGAAGGCTACATCGCGCGTCAGCAGGATGAGATCGAAAAACAGCAGCGCAACGAAAACACGCTGCTGCCGGAAATGCTGGACTATCGTCAGGTGACGGGCCTTTCCAACGAAGTGATCGCTAAGCTGAACGATCACAAACCTGTGTCGATTGGCCAGGCCTCACGTATCTCCGGCGTCACACCTGCCGCGATTTCGATTCTGCTGGTGTGGCTGAAAAAGCAGGGTATGCTGCGCCGCAGCGCGTAATGCTCTGAAAATTGCCCGGTGGCGCTGCGCTTACCGGGCCTACTGAACCCGTAGGGCGGGTTAGCGAAGCGCCACCCGCCACTTAAGTTTCTCAACAGGTATCCACCGTGCTCAATAAACTCTCTCGTCTGCTGGAACAGGCAGGTATTTCGCTCACCGATCACCAGAAAAATCAGCTGGTGGCCTATGTCGATATGCTGAACAAATGGAATAAAGCGTACAACCTCACCTCCGTACGCGATCCCAACGAGATGCTGATTCGTCATATTCTCGATAGCATCGTCGTGGCGCCATATCTGAACGGGGAACGTTTTATCGACGTGGGCACCGGCCCGGGCTTGCCGGGCGTTCCGTTGTCTATTGTTCGACCGGAGAGTCAATTCACGCTGCTGGACAGCCTGGGTAAGCGCGTACGCTTTTTACGCCAGGTCCAGCATGAGCTGAAGCTGGAAAACATCACGCCCGTGCAGAGCAGGGTAGAGGAGTTCCCGGCTGAGCCACCGTTTGACGGCGTTATCAGCCGCGCATTTGCGTCACTCAATGACATGGTGAGCTGGTGCAAACACCTGCCGGCGGAGAAGGGGCGTTTTTATGCGCTGAAAGGGCAACTTCCGGGGGACGAAATCGAGCAGCTTCCGGACGGTTTTGCTGTCGAATCCATTGAGAAACTTCAGATCCCTCAGCTCGAAGGTGAGCGTCATCTGGTGATAATTAAGCCAAACACTTTTTAAAAATTAATAAAAAATGTGGAATTTGTGCTGTTCTGATCGTGTTAAAAAGCAGCACATCCCGTCTGTTTTGGCCGTTGTTAATTTAACCTTGTTGTTACCATGGGTTTTCTTATGGTTAACCTGAAGTGAGTTGTTCACTCTGAGGATAATCAACCATGAAAATATCAGCCTGCTAAAAGTGGGTAAAGGCAACAAGAATGGAATGTTAAATATTTATTAAGAATGTCAATAAAAGGTTTTTGTTGTATACGGCTCTGTTTTAAAAATAGTTGCGATTTTTTTGCTTTAATTTCATACAGATGAAATAAATCGTTTTACGTCTTTGATAAATACCACTTTATCGCAAATGTGTATTTTGTGATCTCGTGCACGCTTTATCACCAACGTTTCCGCGCTGTTTGCAGTTTTGCCTGAAGGTCGGCACTTAGGTCAAAAGTTGAAAAATAGGACTGGGGAAAAATATTTAAACATTTATTCACCTTTTCGCTACTTAATGTTTGAAATCACGGGTACGCACCGTATAATTTGACCGCTTTTTGATGCTTGACTCTGAGCCTTAAAGGACGTTTTATACGACACGCGGCATACCTCGAAGGGAGCAGGAGTAAAAACGTGATGTCTGTGTCGCTCTTGAGTAGAAACGTTGCTCGTAAGCTTCTGTTCATTCAGTTTCTGGCTGTGATAGCAAGTGGACTGCTGTTTAGCCTCAAAGACCCCTTCTGGGGCATCTCCGCCGCGTGCGGAGGTTTGGCGGTGGTTCTGCCAAACGTATTGTTTATGATTTTTGCCTGGCGTCATCAGGCGCATACACCCGCCAAAGGCCGCGTGGCCTGGTCCTTCGCTCTCGGCGAAGTGTGTAAGGTGTTGCTGACCTTTGCTCTACTGGTGATGGCGCTGGCGGTTTTGAAAGTGGTATTCATGCCGCTGATAGCAACGTGGGTTTTGGTGCTGGTGGTACAAGTTCTGGCTCCAGCTGTAATCAATAACAAAGGGTAAAAGGCATCATGGCTTCAGAAAATATGACGCCGCAGGATTACATAGGTCACCATCTGAATAACCTTCAGCTGGACCTGCGTACATTCTCGCTGGTGGATCCACATAACCCCCCGGCCACCTTCTGGACGATCAACATCGACTCCATGTTCTTCTCGGTGGTTTTGGGTCTTCTATTCCTGGCCATGTTCCGCAGCGTTGCTAAAAAGGCGACCAGCGGTGTTCCAGGGAAATTCCAGACGTTCATCGAGATGATCATCGGCTTCGTCCATGGCAGCGTGAAAGACATGTACCATGGTAAGAGCAAACTGATTGCTCCGCTGGCCCTGACCGTGTTCGTTTGGGTCTTCCTGATGAACCTGATGGACCTCCTGCCTATCGATTTCTTACCTTGGATCGGTGAGCACGTACTCGGCCTGCCTGCACTGCGCGTGGTTCCGTCTGCCGACGTGAACATCACCCTGTCGATGGCGCTGGGCGTATTTATCCTCATTCTGTTCTACAGCATCAAAATGAAAGGCGTAAGCGGCTTTGTGAAAGAGCTTACCTTGCAGCCGTTCAACCACTGGGCGTTTATTCCGGTCAACCTGATCCTGGAAGGCGTTAGCCTGCTGTCCAAACCTGTTTCACTGGGTCTGCGACTGTTCGGCAACATGTATGCGGGTGAGCTGATTTTCATTCTGATCGCGGGTCTTCTGCCGTGGTGGTCACAGTGGATTCTGAATGTGCCATGGGCCATTTTCCACATCCTGATCATTACGCTGCAAGCCTTTATCTTCATGGTTCTGACGATCGTCTATCTGTCGATGGCGTCTGAAGAGCACTGATTTTTTACCAACACTACTACGTTTTAATTGAAACAAACTGGAGACTGTCATGGAAAACCTGAATATGGATCTGCTGTACATGGCTGCCGCTGTGATGATGGGTCTGGCGGCTATCGGTGCTGCGATCGGTATCGGCATCCTCGGGGGCAAATTCCTGGAAGGCGCAGCGCGTCAACCTGATCTGATTCCTCTGCTGCGTACTCAGTTCTTTATCGTTATGGGTCTGGTGGATGCAATCCCAATGATCGCTGTAGGTCTGGGTCTGTACGTGATGTTTGCTGTCGCGTAGTAGTTGTTTTAAAACCCTAAGCCACAGAAATTTAAGAGGTATTGTGCTGTGAACATGAACGCAACAATCCTCGGCCAGGCCATCGCGTTTATTCTCTTTGTCTGGTTCTGCATGAAGTATGTATGGCCGCCTTTAATGGCTGCCATTGAAAAACGTCAGAAAGAAATTGCTGACGGTCTGGCTTCCGCAGAACGCGCTAAGAAAGATTTGGACCTTGCACAGGCCAACGCGACAGACCAGCTGAAAAAAGCGAAAGCTGAAGCTCAGGTAATCATTGAACAGGCTAACAAACGCCGTTCTCAGATCCTGGACGAAGCCAAAGCTGAAGCAGAACAGGAACGTACTAAGATCGTGACACAGGCTCAGGCTGAAATTGAAGCTGAGCGTAAACGTGCTCGTGAAGAACTGCGTAAGCAGGTTGCGATTCTGGCTGTTGCTGGCGCCGAGAAGATCATCGAACGTTCCGTGGATGAAGCTGCTAACAGCGACATCGTGGACAAACTTGTCGCTGAACTGTAAGGAGGGAGGGGCTGATGTCTGAATTTGTTACGGTAGCTCGCCCCTACGCCAAAGCAGCTTTTGACTTTGCTGTCGAACACCAAAATGTCGATCGCTGGCAGAATATGCTGGCGTTTGCCGCTGAGGTGACGAAAAACGAACAAATGGCCGAGTTGCTTTCTGGTGCGTTAGCGCCTGAAACCCTCGCCGCGTCGTTTATCGCCGTGTGCGGAGAGCAACTGGATGCCAACGGCCAGAACCTGATTAAGGTGATGGCGGAAAATGGTCGTCTCCGTGTGCTCCCGGATGTTCTCGAGCAGTTTGAGCACTTACGTGCCCTTAGTGAAGCTACCGCTGAAGTTGAAGTAACTTCTGCGACTGAACTGAGTAACGAACAGCTTGCGAAAATCACCGCCGCGATGGAAAAACGTCTGTCACGCAAAGTTAAGCTGAATTGCAAAATCGATAAGTCTGTAATGGCAGGCGTAATCATCCGCTCGGGTGATATGGTCATTGATGGCAGCGTACGCGGCCGTCTTGAGCGCCTTGCAGACGTCTTGCAGTCTTAAGGGGACTGGAGCATGCAACTGAATTCCACCGAAATCAGCGAACTGATCAAGCAGCGCATTGCTCAGTTCAATGTTGTGAGTGAAGCTCACAACGAAGGTACTATTGTTTCTGTAAGTGACGGTGTTATCCGCATCCACGGCCTGGCCGATTGTATGCAGGGTGAGATGATTTCCCTGCCGGGTAACCGTTACGCTATCGCACTGAACCTGGAGCGCGACTCCGTAGGTGCCGTTGTGATGGGTCCATACGCTGACCTTGCCGAAGGCATGAAGGTTAAGTGTACTGGCCGTATTCTGGAAGTACCGGTTGGCCGTGGCCTGCTGGGGCGCGTTGTTAACACCCTGGGTGCGCCAATCGACGGTAAAGGTCCGGTTGAGCACGATGGCTTCTCCCCAATCGAAGTTATCGCACCAGGCGTTATCGACCGTCAGTCCGTTGATCAGCCAGTGCAGACGGGTTATAAGTCCGTTGACGCCATGATCCCAATCGGTCGTGGTCAGCGTGAACTGATCATCGGTGACCGTCAGACCGGTAAAACCGCGATGGCAATCGACGCCATCATCAACCAGCGTGATTCCGGCATCAAATGTGTGTACGTGGCTATCGGCCAGAAAGCGTCCACCATTTCCAACGTGGTTCGTAAACTGGAAGAGCACGGCGCACTGTCTAACACCATCGTTGTGGTAGCAACCGCGTCTGAATCTGCTGCACTGCAATACCTGGCGCCATACGCCGGTTGCGCAATGGGCGAATACTTCCGTGACCGCGGTGAAGATGCGCTGATCGTATACGATGACCTGTCTAAACAGGCCGTTGCTTATCGTCAGGTTTCCCTGCTGCTCCGTCGTCCACCAGGACGTGAAGCATTCCCGGGCGACGTATTCTACCTCCACTCTCGTCTGCTGGAGCGTGCTTCCCGCGTTAACGCGGAATACGTCGAGAACTTCACCAAAGGTGAAGTGAAGGGTAAAACAGGATCTCTGACCGCTCTGCCGATCATTGAAACCCAGGCGGGTGACGTTTCTGCGTTCGTTCCGACCAACGTAATCTCCATTACCGATGGTCAGATCTTCCTGGAAACCAACCTGTTTAACTCCGGTATTCGTCCGGCGGTTAACCCGGGTATCTCCGTATCCCGTGTGGGTGGTGCTGCTCAGACCAAGATCATCAAGAAACTGTCCGGTGGTATCCGTACCGCGCTGGCACAGTATCGTGAACTGGCTGCGTTCTCTCAGTTCGCATCCGATCTGGACGAAGCAACCCGTAAACAGCTGAGCCACGGTCAGAAAGTGACCGAGCTGCTGAAGCAGAAACAGTACGCGCCAATGTCTGTTGCTCAGCAGGGCCTGGTACTGTTCGCGGCTGAACGCGGTTACCTCGAAGATGTGGAACTGGCGAAAATCGGTAGCTTCGAAGCCGCTCTGCTGGCTTACGTCGACCGTGATCACGCTCCGCTGATGCAAGAGATCAACCAGACCGGTGGCTATAACGACGAAATCGAAGGCAAGCTGAAAGCTATCCTCGATTCCTTCAAAGCAACCCAATCCTGGTAATCGTCCGGCGGCTTGTCTCAGGACAAGCCGTCTGGCATTGAGGAGAAGCTCATGGCCGGCGCAAAAGAGATACGTAGTAAGATCGCAAGCGTCCAGAACACGCAAAAGATCACTAAAGCGATGGAGATGGTCGCCGCTTCCAAAATGCGTAAATCGCAGGATCGCATGGCGGCCAGCCGTCCTTATGCAGAGACCATGCGCAAAGTGATTGGTCACCTTGCGAACGGTAATCTGGAATATAAGCACCCTTACCTGGAAGAACGCGACGTTAAGCGCGTGGGCTACCTGGTGGTGTCGACTGACCGTGGTCTGTGTGGCGGCTTGAACATTAACCTGTTCAAAAAACTGCTGGCGGATATGAAAGGCTGGTCCGATAAAGGCGTTCAGTGCGATCTGGCACTGATTGGCTCTAAAGGCGTCTCTTTCTTTAACTCCGTTGGCGGCAACATTGTCGCTCAGGTGACCGGTATGGGTGATAACCCGTCCCTGTCCGAACTGATCGGCCCGGTTAAAGTGATGTTGCAGGCCTACGATGAAGGCCGTCTGGACAGACTGTACGTTGTCAGCAACAAATTTATTAACACCATGTCTCAGGTGCCTACGCTCACTCAGATGCTGCCGTTACCGGCATCAGAAGATGACGAGCTGAAACAGAAAGCCTGGGATTACCTGTATGAACCCGATCCGAAACCGCTGCTGGATACCCTGCTGCGTCGTTACGTTGAATCTCAGGTTTATCAGGGCGTTGTAGAAAACCTGGCCAGCGAGCAGGCCGCACGAATGGTGGCGATGAAAGCCGCGACCGATAATGGCGGCAGCCTGATTAAAGAGCTGCAGTTGGTTTACAACAAAGCTCGTCAGGCCAGCATTACTCAGGAACTCACCGAGATCGTCTCGGGGGCCGCCGCGGTTTAACCAGGTTTACGAATTACGTAGAGGATTCAAGATGGCTACTGGAAAGATTGTCCAGGTAATCGGCGCCGTGGTGGACGTCGAGTTCCCTCAGGACGCCGTACCACGCGTGTACGACGCGCTTGAGGTACAGAATGGTAACGAGAGCCTGGTGCTGGAAGTTCAGCAGCAGCTCGGCGGCGGTATCGTGCGTACCATCGCCATGGGTTCTTCCGACGGTCTGCGTCGTGGTCTGGAAGTAAAAGACCTTGAGCACCCGATCGAAGTCCCGGTAGGTAAAGCAACACTGGGTCGTATCATGAACGTATTGGGTCAGCCAATCGACATGAAAGGCGACATCGGTGAAGAAGAGCGTTGGGCTATCCACCGCGCGGCACCTTCCTACGAAGAGCTGTCCAGCTCTCAGGAACTGCTGGAAACCGGCATTAAAGTTATCGACCTGATGTGTCCGTTCGCGAAGGGCGGTAAAGTCGGTCTGTTCGGTGGTGCGGGTGTAGGTAAAACCGTAAACATGATGGAGCTGATCCGTAACATCGCGATCGAGCACTCCGGTTACTCCGTGTTTGCGGGCGTGGGTGAACGTACTCGTGAGGGTAACGACTTCTACCACGAAATGACCGACTCCAACGTTCTGGATAAAGTATCCCTGGTTTACGGCCAGATGAACGAGCCACCAGGAAACCGTCTGCGCGTTGCGCTGACCGGCCTGACCATGGCTGAGAAGTTCCGTGACGAAGGTCGTGACGTTCTGCTGTTCGTTGATAACATCTACCGTTACACCCTGGCCGGTACTGAAGTATCTGCACTGCTGGGTCGTATGCCTTCAGCGGTAGGTTATCAGCCTACGCTTGCGGAAGAGATGGGTGTTCTTCAGGAACGTATCACCTCTACCAAAACTGGTTCTATCACCTCCGTTCAGGCGGTATACGTACCTGCGGATGACTTGACTGACCCATCCCCAGCCACCACCTTTGCTCACTTAGATGCAACCGTGGTACTGAGCCGTCAGATCGCGTCTCTGGGTATCTACCCGGCCGTTGACCCGCTGGACTCCACCAGCCGTCAGCTGGATCCACTGGTTGTTGGCCAGGAGCACTACGACACCGCGCGTGGCGTACAGTCCCTGCTGCAACGTTATCAGGAACTGAAAGACATCATCGCCATCCTGGGTATGGATGAACTGTCTGAAGAAGACAAACTGGTGGTAGCACGTGCGCGTAAGATCCAGCGCTTCCTCTCCCAGCCGTTCTTCGTTGCGGAAGTATTCACCGGTGCTCCGGGTAAATACGTTTCCCTGAAAGACACCATCCGTGGCTTTAAAGGCATCATGGAAGGCGAATACGATCACCTGCCAGAGCAGGCGTTCTACATGGTTGGTTCCATCGAAGAAGCCGTGGAAAAAGCCAAAAAACTTTAACGCCTTAATCGGAGGGTGATATGGCAATGACTTACCACCTGGACGTCGTCAGCGCAGAGCAACAAATGTTCTCTGGTCTGGTCGAGAAAATCCAGGTAACGGGTAGTGAAGGTGAACTGGGTATTTTCCCGGGTCACGCACCGCTGCTCACCGCCATTAAGCCTGGTATGATCCGCATCGTTAAACAGTTCGGTCATGAAGAGTTTATCTATCTGTCCGGCGGCATTCTTGAAGTGCAGCCAGGCAGTGTGACCGTTCTGGCCGATACCGCTATTCGTGGCCAGGATCTCGACGAAGCGCGAGCCCTGGAATCGAAGCGTAAGGCTGAAGAGCACATTAGCAGCTCTCATGGTGACGTGGATTACGCTCAGGCGTCTGCGGAGCTGGCCAAAGCGATCGCGAAACTGCGCGTTATCGAGTTGACCAAAAAAGCGATGTAACACCGGCTTGAAAAGCACAAAAGCCAGTCTGGATCCCAGGCTGGCTTTTTTTTTCGGCCTTAATTCATGATGAAAAAGATGTAGAATTTTAAGCATCAAACGTTTTTACTTCTCACACAAACTACCGTCAGGATGCGTATGTTAAACAGTGCGATGAGCGTGGTGATCCTTGCCGCAGGCAAAGGTACCCGCATGTATTCCGATCTGCCTAAGGTGCTCCACACGCTGGCAGGAAAGCCAATGGTTCAGCATGTTATTGATGCAGCGAATGAATTAGGCGCCAGCCAGGTGCATCTGGTTTATGGACATGGCGGCGATCTGCTGAAAAAAACGCTGCATGACGACAATCTCAACTGGGTGCTACAGGCAGAACAGTTGGGTACAGGCCATGCGATGCAGCAGGCTGCACCCTTCTTCGCTGATGATGAAGATATCCTGATGCTCTACGGCGACGTCCCGCTGATATCCGTTGAAACCCTCACTCGCCTGCGTGAAGCCAAACCGCAGGGCGGCATCGGTTTGTTGACCGTCGTGCTGGACGATCCAACCGGCTATGGCCGCATTACGCGTGAAAACGGCAAGGTAACCGGGATTGTTGAGCATAAAGATGCCACTGACGAACAGCACCAGATTCAGGAGATCAACACCGGCATTCTGATTGCGAACGGTGCGGATATGAAGCGCTGGCTGTCCAGACTCAACAATAACAACGCGCAGGGTGAATACTACATCACCGACATCATTGCGATGGCGTACCAGGAAGGGCGTGAGATTGCCGCCGTTCACCCGGCTTGCATCAGCGAAACGGACGGGGTAAACAACCGTCTCCAGCTTTCTCGCCTGGAGCGTATTTACCAGTCCGAGCAGGCAGAAAAGCTGTTGCTCGCGGGCGTTATGCTGCGCGATCCGGCGCGTTTCGATCTGCGTGGCACGCTGACCCACGGGCGCGACGTTGAAATAGATACTAACGTTATCCTGGAAGGTAACGTCACGCTGGGCAACCGCGTCAAAATCGGCACTGGCTGCGTGATTAAAAACAGCGTGATCGGTGACGACTGCGAAATCAGCCCGTACAGCGTGGTGGAAGATGCCCATCTTGAGGCGGCATGTACCATCGGCCCGTTTGCGCGTCTGCGCCCGGGCGCTGAGCTGCTGGAAGGCGCTCACGTAGGTAACTTTGTGGAAATGAAAAAAGCGCGTCTGGGTAAGGGCTCGAAAGCCGGTCATCTGACCTATCTGGGCGATGCGGAAATTGGCGACAACGTAAACATCGGTGCTGGAACCATCACCTGTAACTATGACGGTGCCAATAAGTTTAAAACCATCATCGGTGATGATGTGTTTGTAGGCTCCGATACCCAGCTGGTGGCGCCCGTCACCGTGGGCAAAGGCGTGACCATTGCCGCCGGGACAACCGTTACGCGCGATGTGGCCGAGAACGAGCTGGTGTTAAGCCGTGTGCCGCAGGTCAGCAAGCAGGGCTGGAAACGCCCGGTGAAGAAGAAGTAACAACAAGGCGGGTGGCGCTATGCTTACCCGCCCTACGATTGAGTAGGCCTGATAAGGCGTAGCCGACATCAGGCAAACCCGGGAGAGGAGATAAATATATATCTCCCCCCACAAGCAGTACCCATAAAAATAACCCCACTCTCTACAAGGCTCGGGGCGCCCGGAAAGGGCAAATACAGGTCAGCGACAACGCATGGCATAACGCCATAACCAGGAAATCTAACTATGTGTGGAATTGTTGGCGCAGTTGCGCAGCGTGATATTGCTGAAATCCTTCTCGAAGGTTTACGTCGTCTGGAATACCGTGGTTACGACTCAGCCGGTCTGGCTGTGGTCGATGCAGAAGGTCATATGACCCGTCTGCGTCGTCTCGGTAAAGTGCAGATGCTGGCCCAGGCTGCGGAAGAACATCCGCTGCACGGTGGCACCGGTATTGCACATACCCGCTGGGCGACCCACGGTGAGCCATCTGAAGGCAACGCACACCCGCATGTGTCTGAACACATTGTGGTGGTGCATAACGGCATTATCGAAAACCACGAACCGCTGCGTGAAGAACTGAAAGCGCGCGGCTATACCTTCGTCTCTGAAACCGACACCGAAGTGATTGCTCACCTGGTGCACTGGGAGCTGGCAAAGGGCGGTACACTGCGTGATGCGGTGCTGCGCGCTATCCCTCAGCTGCGTGGTGCTTACGGTACGGTGATCATGGATTCCCGCGACCCGTCCACGCTGCTGGCCGCGCGTTCCGGTAGTCCGATGGTGATTGGTCTGGGCATGGGTGAAAACTTTATCGCTTCCGACCAGCTGGCGCTGTTGCCGGTTACCCGTCGCTTTATCTTCCTGGAAGAGGGAGACATTGCTGAGGTGACACGTCGCAGCGTGACCGTATTCGACACGAAAGGCGAGCAGGTTAAGCGTCAGGAGATCGAATCAAACCTGCAATACGACGCGGGCGACAAAGGTGCTTACCGTCACTACATGCAGAAAGAGATCTACGAACAGCCAAACGCCATTAAAAACACCCTGACCGGGCGCATCAGCCACGGCGAAGTGGATCTGAGTGAGCTGGGCGCCAATGCCAACGAACTACTGGGCAAAGTCGAGCACATTCAGATCGTGGCCTGCGGTACCTCTTATAACTCCGGTATGGTCTCGCGCTACTGGTTTGAATCCCTGGCGGGCGTGCCGTGTGATGTGGAAATCGCGTCTGAGTTCCGCTACCGCAAATCTGCGGTGCGTCGTAACAGCCTGATGATCACCCTTTCTCAGTCTGGCGAAACGGCTGATACCCTGGCGGCGCTGCGTCTGTCTAAAGAGTTGGGTTACCTGGGCTCGCTGGCCATCTGTAACGTGCCGGGCTCTTCGCTGGTACGTGAATCCGATCTGGCGCTGATGACCAAAGCCGGTACTGAAATTGGCGTGGCTTCCACCAAGGCGTTTACCACTCAGTTAACCGTTCTGCTGATGCTGGTGGCGAAACTGGCGCGTCTGAAAGGTCTGGATGCCTCCGTTGAACACGACATTGTGCATGGCCTTCAGGCGCTGCCGAGCCGTATCGAGCAGATGCTGTCTCAGGACAAACGCATTGAGGCGCTGGCGGAAGATTTCTCTGACAAACATCACTCCCTGTTCCTGGGGCGTGGCGATCAGTATCCGATTGCGCTGGAAGGCGCACTGAAGCTGAAAGAGATCTCTTACATTCACGCTGAAGCTTACGCGGCAGGTGAACTGAAACATGGCCCGCTGGCGCTGATCGACGCGGATATGCCGGTTATCGTGGTGGCACCGAACAACGAACTGCTGGAAAAACTGAAATCTAACATCGAAGAAGTGCGCGCCCGTGGTGGTGTTCTGTACGTCTTTGCGGATAAAGACGCCGGTTTCGCCAGCAGCGACAACATGCACATCATCGAGATGCCGCATGTGGAAGAGGTGATTGCGCCGATCTTCTATACCGTTCCGCTGCAACTGCTGGCTTATCACGTCGCGCTGATCAAAGGCACCGACGTTGACCAGCCGCGAAATCTGGCGAAGTCTGTTACCGTAGAATAACTCCTTCAGACTCCACCTTCGGGTGGAGTTTTTTTTATGACAACCTGTCATTTTCAGCTATTTTTTCAGTGTCACATAAAGAAAATATTACTGAAATCCTGCCGTCACGTTCCCATTTAAGTGGATGAGAATTAAAGATCTTTTTGGTTTTCTTTAAGTGAAACTTTCTTTGTCATAAAACTGTCATATTTCGTACATTTATCTGTCACCTGTTTGTCCTATTTTGCTCATCGTAGCCACTTAAACAATGATTTACGAAATCCTTGCAGGAGACATTATGAAAGTTATGCGTACCACTGTCGCAACTGTTGTCGCCGCGACCTTATCAATGAGCGCTTTCTCTGCCTTTGCAGCAGCAAGCCTGACTGGCGCTGGTGCAACCTTCCCTGCGCCGGTGTATGCCAAATGGGCGGATACCTACCAGAAAGAGACCGGTAACAAGGTCAACTATCAGGGTATCGGCTCCTCCGGTGGCGTAAAACAAATTACCGCGAATACCGTTGATTTCGGCGCATCCGACGCTCCGCTGTCTGATGAGAAACTGAATCAGGAAGGCCTGTTCCAGTTCCCGACCGTGATCGGCGGCGTTGTGCTGGCTGTTAACATCCCTGGCCTGAAATCAGGCGAGCTGGTGCTGGACGGCAAAACCCTGGGTGACATCTACCTGGGCAAAATCAAAAAATGGGATGACGAAGCCATCACTAAGCTGAACCCGGGCGTTAAGCTGCCTTCGCAGAATATCGCGGTGGTTCGTCGTGCTGACGGCTCTGGTACCTCTTTCGTGTTCACCAGCTACCTGGCGAAAGTGAACGAAGAGTGGAAATCTAAAGTCGGTTCCGGCTCTACCGTTAACTGGCCAACCGGTCTGGGCGGTAAAGGCAACGACGGTATCGCAGCCTTCGTACAGCGTCTGCCTGGCTCTATCGGCTACGTAGAGTACGCCTACGCTAAGCAGAACAACCTGGCTTACACCAAACTGGTTTCTGCCGACGGCAAACCGGTTAGCCCGACCGAAGAGAACTTCGCCAACGCCGCGAAAGGCGCTGACTGGAGCAAATCCTTCGCGCAGGACCTGACCAACCAGAAAGGCGACGATGCATGGCCTATCACGTCTACCACCTTCATTCTGGTCCACAAAGAGCAGAAGAAGCCTGAGCAGGGTGCTGAAGTGCTGAAGTTCTTCGACTGGGCATATAAAAATGGCGGCAAACAGGCTAACGATCTGGATTACGCCAGCCTGCCAGACAGCGTGGTTGAGCAGATCCGTGCTGCATGGAAAACCAACGTGAAAGACAGCAGCGGTAAAGCGCTGTACTAACAGGATATATTTAACGAAGATGGCGGGTGGCGCTGCGCTTACCCGCCCTACGGTTTACTCTGTAGGCCCGGTAAGCGTCAGCGCCACCGGGCATATTCGTAAAAACGTCTCAAAAAGAAGAGTAATTTATGGCTGCAACCAAGCCTGCATTTAACCCTCCGGGTAAAAAAGGTGACATGATTTTCAGCGCGCTGGTGAAACTGGCTGCGCTGATTGTGCTATTGCTGCTGGGCGGCATTATCGTGTCCCTGATTTTCTCCTCCTGGCCGAGCATTCAAAAATTTGGTTTCGCCTTCCTGTGGACCAAAGAGTGGGATGCGCCGAACGATATTTACGGTGCGCTGGTGCCGATTTACGGCACGCTGGTGACCTCTTTTATCGCCCTGCTGATTGCGGTTCCGGTGAGCTTCGGTATTGCCCTGTTCCTGACGGAACTGGCGCCAGGCTGGCTGCGACGTCCGCTGGGTATCGCCATTGAACTGCTGGCGGCCATCCCAAGTATCGTTTACGGCATGTGGGGCCTGTTTATCTTCGCGCCGCTGTTTGCGACGTACTTCCAGGAGCCGGTCGGTAACGTTCTCTCTGCCATTCCGTTTGTGGGGGCGCTGTTCTCCGGCCCGGCATTCGGTATCGGCATTCTGGCGGCAGGTGTGATCCTCGCCATCATGATTATTCCGTACATTGCGGCGGTCATGCGCGATGTCTTCGAACAAACCCCGGTGATGATGAAAGAGTCCGCCTACGGCATCGGCTGCACCACCTGGGAAGTTATCTGGCGCATCGTCCTTCCGTTCACCAAAAATGGGGTGATTGGCGGCATTATGCTGGGCTTAGGCCGCGCGCTGGGTGAAACCATGGCGGTCACCTTTATCATCGGCAACACCTACCAGCTCGACAGCGCCTCGCTCTATATGCCTGGGAACAGTATTACCTCTGCGCTGGCGAACGAATTTGCCGAAGCGGAATCCGGGCTGCACGTTGCGGCGCTGATGGAACTGGGCCTGATCCTGTTTGTTATCACCTTTATTGTGCTGGCTATCTCCAAGCTGATGATTATGCGTCTGGCTAAAAACGAGGGGGCACGCTAATGGCGACTCTCGACATGCAAAACACCGCTCAGCTTGCGGAATCCCGTCGCAAAATGCAGTCAAAGCGCCGGATTAAAAACCGCATTGCGTTGACGCTTTCCATGGCGACGATGGCGTTCGGCCTGTTCTGGCTGATCTGGATCCTGATGTCCACCATCACCCGGGGTATTGATGGAATGTCCCTGGCGCTGTTCACCGAGATGACGCCGCCGCCGAACACGGCGGGTGGTGGTCTGGCAAACGCCCTGGCGGGCAGCGGCCTGCTGATCCTGTGGGCGACCGTTTTCGGTACGCCGTTGGGCATCATGGCGGGTATCTATCTGGCGGAATATGGCCGCAAGTCCTGGATCGCTGAAGTCATCCGCTTCATTAACGACATTCTGCTTTCTGCCCCGTCGATTGTCGTGGGTCTGTTTGTTTACACCATCGTGGTGGCGCAAATGGAACACTTCTCCGGCTGGGCGGGTGTGATTGCGCTGGCGCTGTTGCAGGTGCCTATCGTTATTCGTACCACTGAAAACATGCTGAAACTGGTGCCGGACAGCCTGCGTGAAGCGGCTTACGCGCTGGGTACGCCTAAATGGAAGATGATTTCGGCGATCACCCTGAAAGCGTCCGTCTCGGGGATCATGACCGGTATCCTGCTGGCTATCGCCCGTATCGCCGGTGAAACCGCACCGCTGCTGTTTACCGCCCTCTCCAATCAGTTCTGGAGCACGGACATGATGCAGCCGATCGCCAACCTGCCGGTGACGATCTTTAAATTTGCGATGAGCCCATTCGCGGAATGGCAGCAGCTGGCCTGGGCCGGGGTGCTGATCATCACCCTTTGCGTACTGTTGCTGAACATTCTGGCGCGCGTCATTTTCGCGAAGAAGAAACACGGTTAAATTTTTACGGCGCGGCACACCGTGGCGCCGAATGAGGAAATGAGTCAATGAGTATGGTTGATACTGCCCCGGGTAAGATTCAGGTTCGTGATTTGAACTTCTACTACGGCAAATTCCATGCCCTGAAGAATATCAACCTGGATATCGCAAAAAACCAGGTAACGGCATTCATCGGTCCGTCCGGCTGTGGCAAATCCACGCTGCTGCGCACCTTTAACAAAATGTATTCGCTCTATCCGGAGCAGCGCGCAGAAGGTGAAATTCTGCTGGACGGTGACAACATCCTGACCAATACCCAGGATATCGCCCTGCTGCGTGCGAAAGTGGGGATGGTATTCCAGAAACCCACGCCGTTCCCGATGTCAATCTATGACAACATCGCCTTTGGTGTGCGTCTGTTTGAGAAGCTCTCCCGTGCGGATATGGACGAGCGCGTGCAGTGGGCATTGACCAAGGCCGCATTATGGAACGAAACCAAAGATAAACTTCACCAGAGTGGGTACTCTCTCTCCGGTGGTCAGCAGCAGCGTCTGTGCATTGCGCGCGGTATCGCCATTCGCCCGGAAGTCTTGCTGCTGGATGAGCCGTGCTCAGCCCTGGACCCGATCTCAACCGGGCGTATCGAAGAGCTGATCACCGAGCTGAAGCAGGATTACACCGTGGTGATCGTGACCCACAACATGCAGCAGGCTGCACGTTGTTCTGACCACACGGCGTTTATGTATCTGGGCGAGTTGATTGAGTTCAGCGATACGGACGCGCTGTTCACTCGTCCGGCGAAGAAACAAACCGAAGATTATATTACTGGCCGCTACGGTTGATTTGCCTTAGTGCATGTGGAGAAACCATGGACAACCTCAATCTTAATAAACACATTTCCGGCCAGTTTAACGCAGAGCTGGAAAGCATTCGCACCCAGGTGATGACCATGGGCGGCATGGTCGAGCAGCAGCTTTCTGATGCGATCACGGCGATGCACAACCAGGACAGCGAGCTGGCGAAGCGCGTTATTGAAGGCGACCACAACGTCAATATGATGGAAGTCGCCATCGACGAAGCCTGCGTGCGCATCATTGCGAAGCGTCAGCCGACGGCGAGCGACCTGCGTCTGGTGATGGCGATCATCAAAACCATCGCCGAGCTGGAGCGTATCGGTGACGTGGCGGATAAAATCTGCCGTACCGCGCTGGAGAAATTCTCCCAGCAGCACCAGCCGCTGCTGGTGAGCCTGGAGTCTCTCGGGCGCCACACCGTGCAGATGCTGCACGACGTGCTGGACGCTTTCGCGCGCATGGATCTGGACGAAGCGGTCCGTATCTACCGTGAAGACAAGAAAGTTGACCAGGAATACGAAGGCATTGTGCGTCAGCTGATGACCTACATGATGGAAGATTCTCGTACCATTCCAAGCGTACTGACCGCGCTGTTCTGTGCGCGCTCCATCGAGCGTATCGGTGACCGTTGCCAGAACATTTGCGAATACATTTTCTATTTCGTGAAGGGGCAGGATTTCCGACACGTGGGCGGCGACGAGCTGGACAAGCTGCTGGCGGGTAAAGATCCGAAAGAGTGATATGTGTGGCGGGTGGCGCTAACGCTTACCCGCCCTACGTTAATTCAACGCGTAATATCCCACCCGCGCGCCTTCCACAACGCTGGCAGTTGCGCCAGATCGGTAAAGGTTGTCACTTTTGGATGGTCGATCGGCTTGTTGTGCGGATCGGCGCAGAAGTAAAACACCTCCATCCCCGCATCAATCCCTGACTGCGCGCCGGCAGATGAGTCATCCACCAGAATGCAGTTCTCCACGTTGACGTTCATCGCCTTCGCCGCGTGGAACATCAGCGCCGGATCGGGCTTCCAGCGCTGGATATCGTAGCCGCTGAACAGTTTTTCCGGGAAGTGGTGCAACATCTCCAGCTTGCCGAGCGAGTGCTGCATTTTGCTGACCGGGCCGTTAGAGACTACGCAGATCGGCACCGTCATCGCATCCAGCAGCGCGTTAGCGCCGGCGATAACTTCCAGCTCGGCGTCGAAGAGGCGTGCGACCTCGGCGCGGTACACCGGTTCCAGATCCGCTTTCACCAGACCCACCCCGTGCTCTTCGTTAATGATGTCGATAATCTCGTACAGCTTCACGCCCTTAAAGCGTTTGAACACCTCTTCGAGATCGAGCGTAATACCAAATTCATGGAACATGGCGACATACGCGCGGGAACAAATGACCTCACTGTCGACCAGCGTACCGTCACAGTCGAAAAATACCGCTTCAATTCCGGACATGCCTTTCCCTTTTAACAAGTTTAACGTTTTCGTACGGCAGTTCACCGGGACGCAATCGTTGCCGTATAAGCAAAATCAATGAAAAAAGTATCCCGTAACCGCCACTATTGTCGCATTTTGGTATAGGATAGCGACGAATTTTCCCTCCTTGTTCGGAAATTGATGATGAGTCAACAACACACTACCCAGACATCTGGTCAGGGGCTGCTTGAGCGCGTGTTCAAACTGCGCGAGCACGGCACAACGGCACGCACCGAAGTGATCGCCGGTTTTACTACCTTCCTGACGATGGTCTATATCGTTTTCGTTAACCCACAAATTCTGGGCGTGGCTGGCATGGACACCAGCGCCGTCTTTGTAACCACCTGTCTGATCGCGGCCCTTGGCAGCATCCTGATGGGCGTTTTCGCTAATCTGCCCGTGGCGCTGGCCCCGGCAATGGGTCTGAATGCGTTCTTTGCGTTCGTGGTGGTTCAGGCGATGGGCCTGCCGTGGCAGGTTGGGATGGGCGCTATTTTCTGGGGCGCGGTCGGCCTGCTGCTGCTGACCATCTTCCGCGTGCGCTACTGGATGATTGCGAACATTCCCGTGAGCCTGCGCGTGGGCATCACCAGCGGTATCGGTCTGTTCATCGGCATGATGGGGCTGAAAAACGCTGGCGTTATCGTGGCGAACCCGGAAACGCTGGTGAGCATTGGTAACCTGACCTCTCACAGCGTGCTGCTGGGCGTGCTGGGCTTCTTTATCATCGCGATCCTGGCATCGCGCAACATCCATGCTGCGGTGCTGGTCTCTATCATTGTGACCACGCTGCTGGGCTGGATGCTGGGTGACGTGCATTACAACGGTATTGTCTCTGCGCCACCGAGCGTCTCTACCGTGATTGGCCACGTTGATCTGGCGGGCTCGCTGAACCTGGGACTGGCCGGGGTGATTTTCTCCTTCATGCTGGTCAACCTGTTTGACTCCTCCGGTACGCTGATTGGCGTGACCGACAAAGCGGGTCTGGCAGATGAAAAAGGCAAATTCCCGCGCATGAAGCAGGCGCTGTATGTGGATAGCATCTCTTCCGTCGCCGGCTCTTTCATCGGTACCTCGTCTGTTACCGCTTACATTGAATCCTCTTCCGGTGTGTCCGTGGGTGGTCGTACCGGCCTGACGGCGGTAGTTGTGGGTCTGCTGTTCCTGCTGGTGATCTTCCTCTCTCCGCTGGCGGGGATGGTGCCACCATACGCGGCAGCCGGCGCGCTGATCTACGTCGGCGTGCTGATGACCTCAAGCCTGGCGCGCGTGAAGTGGGAAGATCTGACGGAAGCCGTTCCGGCATTTATTACCGCGGTGATGATGCCGTTCAGCTTCTCGATCACCGAAGGTATCGCGCTGGGCTTTATCTCTTACTGCGTGATGAAGATCGGTACCGGCCGCTTCCGCGAACTTAGCCCGTGCGTGATTATTGTGGCGCTGCTGTTTGTGCTGAAGATTGTGTTTATTGATGCACACTAAGATGCTGGTGGTGTCAGGTGGCGCTTCGCTTACCTGACCTACTGACGAGTGTAGGCCCGGTAAGCGCTAGCGCCACCGGGCTTTTTTATCAGGCCTTCACCCGCTTAATATAATCCCCAAACGCGGTCAGCTGGCCAGAGAGATGGTCACGCGTACTCTGATCCACCACTTCACCCGTCTGCGGGTCGACCTTGTTCTGAATCACGCCGCCCATAAATTCCGGCTTGTTCATCACCATCGCATCCAGGAACACCAGGATCTGACGCAGGTGATACTGGCAGCGCGCGCCGCCGATGGCGCCCATTGAGCTGGTCTGGATCAGCACAGGTTTACCAGACAGCGGCTGCTCCGGTAAACGGGACAGCCAGTCAATGGCGTTCTTCAAACCACCCGGCACCGAGTAGTTATACTCAGGCGTCACAATCACCACGCCGTCAGCCTGACGGATTTGCTCGGCTATCGCTTCCACACTCTGCGGGAACCCTTCTTCCTGCTGAACGTCAGCATCATAAAGCGGGATGTCGCCAATGGACGGCAGGGCACTGATCTCCATTCCCGCAGGCGCCAGCTGCGGCAGCGTACGGGCAACCATCCCGTTAAAAGAACCTTTGCGCAGGCTTCCCAGTAACGTAACAACTTTCAACGTATCAGACATGATTACTCCTGTTTCATCATGATGATCCTGGACGGATCAGCTATGGGTGTATGCTTTTTCTGCCGGTAAACTGGTTAATCGCATCAGGCGCGCGGCGGGCTCGTTGGCGCGCTCAGGTACATCCGGAAGACTACGCCAACCGCGAGTGCTGTCAAACTCCCAGATTTTCAGCCGTTCGATGGCGGGGGTCACCGCAACGGACCAGATCAGTACGTCCTCAGCGTCGCAGAGTGCCTCTACCAGCGAGGCTTTTGTCGCGCGCAGGCGTCCGGAGCCGGGGAGCAGCTGCAACAGGCTGGCGTCGTCTGACGCCGCGCCGCTCAGTTTGCGGATGCTCTGGCGAAGGGTGATGAGTTGCGCTCTGGCTTCAACGGGGTCGTTCTGGTTACGTATCCACAGCTTTTCATTGCTGGAGAGCGGGTATTCATCGAGCGCGTTAGCACCATGGAAGCTGCGCGTGACGCGTTGTAGCTCCATATCCAGGCCGCAATCACCTTCCGTCGTCAGCGCGACGCCAACAATGTTGCCGGTGTACGCAATGGAAAAATGGGGGAGTGCCGGGTCCGCAAAAACCGGGCGACCTTCTGGCTGGGTGAGTATGTCCGGTAATTCGCTGGTGCCGTAGAGCATAAAAAGCAGTTCTGCGAGGAGCGCTCTGGAAGCTAAAAACCGCGTCCTGCGGTGTTCAGGTAGTTTGAGCGCCTCACTGTGACAGGCTGAAGAAAGTCTGGCCGATACGAGATGCCCTTCCGTTAATGTTCCTCGTGCAAAGTGCGTAGCCATTTTTCGCTCCTTGATAATGGTCGTAGTCGGTTAAACGGTTACATGATTATCGCTTAACTCAGCTTCTGTTTTAATCAGTAAATGGAAATAAGAGAAGCCTGAGCACCGAACTTTACATTATCTTAGGCAAAAACCTGACCTGGTGCGGTATACAGCGCTTTGATCGTCTCGCGCAGCCAGAGGATTTTCGGATTATGGCTGTTCCGTTTATGCCAGATCAGCGTGAAGGGGACGGTGAGCTTTTCTGCCTGCGCCTCATCGATGGGAATGGGCAGACAGACCAGATTACGCTGGTGGAGTTGATTGTAGTGATGGCAGTAGTGCGGCGCAGTGGCAATGTAGTTGTGATCCGGCTGGGCCGCCATAAACATCGACTGTTCAAAACCGGGCAAACTCATGGCGATGTTACGCTCCCGACCCATCTCTCTTAGCACCTCGTCGAGCGCCCAGGTGTCGCTGCGTTCCCAGAAGATGCTGATATGCGGGTAGCGCAGAAACGTCTCCAGATCCCACGCTTCCTGGAGCGCGGGATGATCCTCGCGCAAATACACGCACGGACGGTCACTGAACAGGATTTCGTAGTCGATAAACCACGGCATCAGCTTTAGCAGTTCGCGCGAGCGAGGGTGCGTTTCACGCCCGGTGAAGCCTAGATCCACTTCTCCGCGCGTAATGGCGTCCAGCGAATCGTAATCCCATTGGCGCAGCTTCACCGTCGCCTGTGGGTAGCGTTCATTCACCTGCTCCAGCAGTGTATTAAAGCGGATCAGCATCAGCGGTGTTTCGGCGGCGAGCACAAACTTAAGCCCGCCTGGAGAGCTATGGTGGAATTTATCGAGGATCTGGTTGCCAATCTGCATCCAGTCGGCCAAATCCTGTTCCAGACTCACCGTCAGCGGTGTGGGCAATAGCCCTAAAGGCGTTTTCACAAACAGCGGATCGTCGAACCAGTCGCGCAGCTTCGCCAGCGATTTACTCACCGCGGACGGCGTCACGTTCATCCGCTTCGCGGCTTTGGTGACGCTGCGCTCCTGCAACAAAAGTTGCAGGCAAAGTAAAAGATTAAGATCGAGACTGCTGATGGGCTTCTTCATAGTGCGCTGCGGGCTGGATGACCATAAGTAAGGTAATGCAGAGTATGCTACAGCCAATCAGAACCCCGATCAGCATATTCAGCGCGTTAAGGCCGATCACCGCCGCCAGCCAAATCCACAGTGACGAACCGCAGACCTGCGCAATGCCCAGCACCGAGCTTGCCACGCCTGCCCGCAATGAAAACGGGCCAAGTGCCTGACTCATTGCCACACCAAAGCCGACGGAGAATCCGGCGCAGATCAGAGTAATGCCCACCAGCATTACAGCGTGTGAGGTGGCGGTCGCCAGGATCACGCCTGCGGCGAGGAACAGCGTCTGTGAGGTGAGCATCAGCGTGCGCTGGCGGAAGATGTTGAGCGCAAAGGGCGTTGAGAATGAAACCGCCATGCTCACCATCGCGGTTAGCGCCATCACCGTCGAATACTCACCGCGATCGAAGCCCATCGTCTCCATCAGCAACACCGGGGAAACGTTTACATAGGTGAGGATCACCGCCACGCTAAGCGTGGTGATTGCCAGCCGACTCAGGAAAAAGCGATTCATCAGCTTTTCAGCCGGATGGAGGGTTGCGGTGTGATATGGCTGTTGCGAACCGGGATGGGTCTCTTTCAGCACCGTCACGGACAGGATAAAGACGATGGCGCCCATTGCGGCCATGGTCCAGAAAAGACTCTGCCACGGAAATTTAAGCATAATCAGGTAGCCAACAACCGGTGCCAGCACCGGGATGATGCAGGTAATGCCGTTCAGCATCGACAGCACTTTAGCGCGGCGCTGGGCGCTCAAGGTATCGCGCAGAATGGCAAAGGCCACCACGTAACAGCCGCCTGCGCCAATGCCCTGGATAAAACGGCCTGACAGGAACATTGTGCTTTCCTGAGCCACTGAAGACAGTACTGATGCCAGCGCAAAGATAACTGCACCCGTAATGGCGACGGGCTGACGGCCTGCTTTATCCGCGATTTTCCCGGCAAATACCATCGACGACGCCATTCCCGCGAGGTAGGCCGAAAACGCGATGTGCAGTTGCGCCTCGCTGGCACCCAGATCGCGGGCAATATGCGGTAGCCCCACCAGATACATATCAATGCCGGACGGATACAGCAGAACCAGCGCAAAACTACAGAACAGAAAACGAGCCATAAATCCCCCATAGATGCAGGCAAGCAGGATAGGGGGCGTGGAGGGATTAAGCGAGTTGCCATTTGGACAATGGTGATTTCCCTGGAGGAAATCACCCTGTATTAACGGGAATTACTTACCAATGCAGAAGCTCGAGAAAATCCGTCCCAGCAGATCGTCCGACGTAAACTCCCCGGTGATCTCGCTCAGGTTCTGCTGCGCCAGACGCAGCTCTTCCGCCAGCAGTTCACCGGCCCACGCGCCGATCAGCTGGGCTTTACCCTGCTCAAGGTGGCGAGCCGCCTCTTCCAGCGCCTGCAAGTGACGACGACGTGCCAGGAAGCCGCCCTCCATACTGGTGTCGAAGCCCATGCTCTGTTTGAGATGGCTACGCAGGGCTTCCACGCCTTCACCGGTACGGGCCGACAGGCGAATAAGTGAGTGACCATTCACAACGCTGATGCCCAGCGTTTCGCCGGTAACGTCGGCCTTGTTGCGCACCACGGTGATCGGCAGTTTAGCCGGGAGACGGGCGATAAAGTCTGGCCAGATTTCAGCCGGGTCAACGGCGTCGGTTGTGGTGCCGTCCACCATAAACAGCACGCGGTCGGCCTGCTCGATCTCCTGCCAGGCGCGTTCGATACCGATACGCTCGACTTCATCGCTCGCATCGCGCAGGCCAGCGGTGTCGATGATGTGCAGCGGCATGCCGTCGATATGGATATGCTCGCGCAGGACATCGCGGGTGGTGCCGGCTATGTCGGTCACGATCGCCGCTTCACGGCCCGCCAGGGCGTTCAGCAGGCTCGATTTTCCGGCATTGGGGCGACCAGCAATCACCACCTTCATTCCTTCACGCAGCAGGCTGCCCTGGCGCGCTTCGGCGCGAACGGCATCGAGATCGTTCATCACCTGGTTGAGCTGAGCTTCAATTTTACCGTCTGAGAGGAAGTCGATCTCCTCGTCCGGGAAGTCGATAGCCGCTTCGACATAGATTCGCAGGTGAGTAAGTGCTTCCACAAGGTGATTCACGCGTGCGGAAAATGCCCCCTGCAACGAGTTCAGCGCGGAGCGGGCTGCCTGTTCGGAACTGGCGTCGATCAGGTCGGCAATCGCCTCGGCCTGCGCCAGGTCGAGCTTATCGTTGAGGAAAGCACGCTCGGAGAACTCACCCGGCTTTGCAATGCGCAGGCCAGGCAGGGTCAGAATACGTTTTAACAGCAGGTCGAGGATCACCGGGCCGCCGTGACCCTGAAGCTCCAGCACGTCTTCGCCGGTGAAGGAGTTTGGGCCGGGGAACCACAGCGCGATGCCCTGGTCCAGCGGTGTGCCGTCGGCATCCTTAAACGGCAGATAATCAGCGTAGCGCGGCTTTGGCAGTTTACCCAGCACCGCTTCGGCCACCTCACGCGCCTTCAGGCCGGAGATGCGCAGAATGCCTACACCACCGCGTCCCGGTGGGGTTGCCTGGGCGACGATAGTGTCGTTATGGCTCATGGTTGCTCTCGTTCAATACAAATAAAAAAGGCGGTCAATCGACCGCCCTTATTTTAGCGTTAAGTTACCGAATCAGGACTTTTTCTTTTCGCGGCTATGCAGGCCACGTTTTTCCAGACCACGGTAAATCAGCTGCTGCTGGATGATGGTCACCAGGTTGCTGACGATATAGTACAGCACCAGACCTGACGGGAACCACAGGAAGAACACGGTGAAGATGACCGGCATAAAGGTCATGATCTTCTGCTGCATCGGGTCGGTCACGGTGGTCGGAGACATCTTCTGAATGAAGAACATCGTCACGCCCATCAGGATCGGCAGGATGTAGTACGGGTCCTGTGCGGACAGGTCATGGATCCACAGAGCGAACGGCGCGTGGCGCAGCTCAACGGAACCCATCAGCATGTAGTACAGTGCAAGGAAGATTGGCATCTGAATCAGCAGCGGGAAGCAACCACCCAGTGGGTTCACTTTCTCTGCTTTATACAGGGCCATCATCTCCTGGCTCTGACGCTGTTTGTCATCGCCCAGACGCTCACGCATAGCCTGAATCTTCGGCTGTAGCATACGCATCTTCGCCATGGAGGTGTACTGCGCTTTAGTCAGCGGGTACATGATGCCACGAACGATAAAGGTGATAACGATGATGGAGAAGCCCCAGTTACCCAGGAAGCTGTGGATGAACTTCAGCAGCTTAAACAGCGGCTGAGAGATGAACCACAACCAACCGTAATCGACGGTCAGATCCAGGTGCGGCGCAACGGCAGCCATTTTGTCCTGGATTTCCGGGCCGACCCACAGGGTGCTTGCCAGTTTACCGGTTTGACCCGGCTGCACCAGAACCGGCTGAGATTTGTAGCCGATGGCTGCAATACCGTTGCCGAGGTTCGCGGTGTAGAAGTTGTTCGTACCGTCGTTATTCGGTACCCACGCCGTCGCGAAATACTGTTGCAGCATTGCGACCCAACCGCCTTTAGAGCTGACGTTCAGGTTTTCGTTATCGGCAATGGTGTCGAATTTGTATTTCTCGTACTTGGTATCTGGCGTGGAGTAAGCCGCGCCACGGAAGGTATGCAGCGCAAAGTTGCTGCTTCCGGTGTCACGGTGAGACGGCAGATTGATGGACTGCTTCAACTGACCAAAGGTAGAGATTTCCAGTGGTTTCGCACCGGCGTTCTGTACGCTGTAGCCAACGTTCACCGCATACTCACCGCGTTTCAGGGTGAAGGTTTTGGTGAAGGTGTTGCCTGCCGCGTCGGTGTAGGTCATCGGGATAACCAGTTCGTTCTGACCATCAGCCAGCACAAACGTGTCATTCTCGACGTTATACAGTGGACGCGCACCGTTAGCCGGGTTATCCGGGCCATCACGACCGGTCAGGCCGCTCTGCGCCTGGTAGATAAATTCAGGCGTAGTTTCCAGTAACTGGAACGGTTCGGTAGACTTCAGCTCTTTCGGGTAGGTCAACAGCAGCGCCTGCTCAACATCACCACCACGGGTGTTGATAGTCAGCTCAAGCACATCGGTCTTAACCGTAATCTGTTTCCCCTGGCCACTGGCCGGTACGCCCTGGTCGGCGGCGCTACCCGCTGCGGTGGTCGTGGTCTGCGTGGTCTGCTGCTGGGGTTGAGGATTTTTATCCTGCTCCCATGCCTGCCAGATCATGAAAGACACGAACAACAAAGCGATGATAAGAAGATTGCGTTGCGAATCCATCGTTAGTGTTCTCTGGTATCAAAAGGTCCTGGAGGGACGGGGTCGTCTCCACCTGGGTGTAAAGGGTGGCATTTTAATACGCGTTTCACCGTCAACCAACTGCCTTTTATCACTCCAAACCTGCGCAATGCCTCAATTCCGTAGCTTGAGCATGTTGGCGTGAAACGGCAGTGTGGCCCGAGTAGCGGACTAATCAGGCGTTGATAGACCCGAATGAGGGCTATCAGGACCCGCGAGCCAGGCGACAGTGGCGGCGCCATAATTTTTCCAACGCTTCCGAGAGAGCACGGTTATCGAGGTCGGCAACCCCTTTTTTAGCCACCACCACGAAATCCATTGAAGGCAGTTCGTGCTGACGTAAACGGAAGCTTTCACGCGTCAGACGTTTAATCCGGTTGCGTTCATGCGCACGCTTAACGTTTTTCTTGGCGACTGTGAGACCGATGCGGGGATGCCCCAGCGAATTTTGGCGGCCGAGGATGGTGATTTGCGGCGTGCCAGCCCGTAATGGCTGCTGGAAGACGAAAGTGAAATGAGTGGGAGTTAACAAACGTAACTCCCTGGGAAATGCGAGCTTAACCACTCAGGGGTTAGCTTTATTACTTGGAAACGGTCAGACGAGCGCGGCCTTTAGCACGACGACGTGCCAGAACCTGACGACCATTTTTAGTAGCCATACGAGCACGGAAGCCGTGAGAACGGTTGCGCTTCAGTACAGACGGTTGAAAAGTGCGTTTCATGGCGATTTCTACCTAAACTTGAAAAAATTCATGACTTTTGCGGATGCCCGACCGAGTTTCGAATGACGGACGCCGAAGCCGTGGGTGATTAAAGAGGCCGGATTGTAATAATTGTACACTCCGGAGTCAATTCTCTTTCCTTAAATCCCTGTGTATTTCCGCACGTTTTCGCGTGGAAAATGAGCAGCGGACGACGCAGGAAGATGAGCATCACGCGCCGGGTCGAGGATTATACGGGCTCAACGATAAAGCGCAAGGATCGTCCCGGATCTTCGTTAGATCATTTAAGCCAAAAATTGTCTGTGCTCATTAAATTTTCCAATATGCGGCCTAAATCGCGAGGCACTCGCGTCAGGATCGTTTACACTTACCCGATTCCGGATCTTCCTGTGGATAAATCGGGAAGAATCTGTGAGAAACAGAAGATCTCTGGCTCAGTTTAGGCTATGATCCGCGGTCCCGATCGGGATCCAGCGATCCTGGTCGGGCATAAACACAACATCGTTCAGGCTGTATCAACGATAGCGTGTATAACCGCAGATAGCGGTTCGCACATCACCCTGATGGGGTCATGTCGATGTGCGCCAACAATCATGAATATTCAATAGTTTTCTTTTATTGTTCGAGTGGAGTCCGCCGTGTCACTTTCGCTTTGGCAGCAGTGTCTTGCCCGATTGCAGGATGAGTTACCAGCCACAGAATTCAGTATGTGGATCCGCCCGTTGCAGGCGGAACTGAGCGATAACACGCTGGCTTTGTATGCGCCAAACCGTTTCGTGCTCGATTGGGTAAGGGATAAATACCTTAATAACATCAATGGACTGCTGAACGATTTCTGCGGGTCAGATGCCCCACAGCTGCGTTTTGAAGTGGGCACAAAGCCGGTCACCCAAACCGTTCGTGAAGTTGTCAATGTGGCTGCCCCTGCACAGGCGGCGCCCGCTCCAGCGCCTCGCGTTGCACCGGTTCGTCAGGGCTGGGATAACGTTCCGGCCCCCGCTGAGCCTACCTACCGCTCTAACGTTAACGTGAAACACACGTTCGATAACTTCGTTGAAGGTAAGTCGAACCAGCTGGCGCGCGCGGCGGCTCGCCAGGTAGCCGATAACCCCGGTGGCGCTTACAACCCGCTGTTTCTGTATGGCGGCACGGGTCTCGGTAAAACGCACCTGCTGCATGCGGTGGGCAACGGCATTATGGCGCGTAAGCCCAATGCCAAAGTGGTGTATATGCACTCCGAACGCTTCGTTCAGGACATGGTAAAAGCCCTGCAAAACAATGCGATCGAAGAGTTTAAACGCTACTACCGTTCCGTTGATGCGCTGCTGATCGATGACATTCAGTTCTTTGCCAATAAAGAACGATCGCAGGAAGAGTTTTTCCATACCTTTAACGCCCTGCTGGAAGGCAATCAGCAGATCATTCTGACCTCGGATCGTTATCCAAAAGAGATCAACGGCGTTGAAGATCGTCTCAAATCCCGCTTCGGCTGGGGCCTGACCGTGGCGATCGAGCCGCCGGAGCTGGAAACCCGCGTCGCGATCCTGATGAAAAAAGCCGACGAGAACGACATTCGCCTGCCGGGTGAAGTGGCGTTCTTCATTGCCAAGCGCCTGCGTTCCAACGTGCGTGAGCTGGAAGGGGCGCTGAACCGCGTTATCGCCAACGCCAACTTCACCGGTCGGGCGATCACCATCGATTTTGTGCGTGAAGCGCTGCGCGATTTATTGGCTTTGCAGGAAAAACTGGTCACTATCGACAATATTCAGAAGACGGTGGCTGAGTACTACAAGATCAAAGTGGCAGATTTACTGTCTAAACGTCGTTCCCGCTCGGTGGCGCGTCCGCGTCAGATGGCGATGGCGCTGGCAAAAGAGCTAACCAACCACAGCCTGCCGGAAATCGGTGATGCGTTTGGTGGCCGTGACCATACGACCGTGCTGCACGCCTGTCGCAAGATCGAGCAGTTACGCGAAGAAAGCCACGACATAAAAGAAGATTTTTCCAATTTAATCAGAACATTATCATCGTGACGCTATGAAATTTACCGTTGAACGTGAACATTTATTAAAACCGCTGCAACAGGTGAGTGGCCCATTAGGCGGCCGCCCTACGCTGCCTATTCTTGGAAACCTGCTGCTTCAGGTCGCGGACGGTACGCTGTCGCTGACCGGCACAGATCTGGAAATGGAAATGATCGCGCGCGTTACGCTGACTCAGCCGCACGACGCGGGCGCGACCACGGTTCCGGCACGTAAATTCTTTGATATTTGCCGTGGGCTGCCGGAAGGCGCTGAAATCGCCGTGCAGCTGGAGGGCGACCGCATGCTGGTGCGCTCTGGCCGCAGCCGTTTCTCCCTCTCCACGCTGCCCGCTGCGGACTTCCCGAACCTGGATGACTGGCAGAGCGAAGTTGAATTTACCCTGCCGCAGGCGACGATGAAGCGTCTGATTGAAGCCACGCAGTTCTCCATGGCGCATCAGGACGTTCGTTACTACTTAAACGGCATGCTGTTCGAAACCGAAGGTGAAGAGCTGCGTACCGTGGCGACCGACGGTCACCGTCTGGCGGTTTGTTCCATGCCGATTGGCGATTCACTGCCAAACCATTCGGTGATCGTACCGCGTAAAGGCGTAATTGAACTGATGCGTATGCTCGACGGCGGTGAAACGCCGCTGCGCGTGCAGATTGGCAGCAACAATATTCGTGCCCACGTGGGCGATTTTGTCTTCACATCGAAGCTGGTAGACGGTCGTTTCCCGGATTATCGCCGCGTATTGCCGAAGAACCCGGATAAAACGCTGGAGGCGGGTTGCGATATCCTCAAGCAGGCGTTCGCGCGTGCCGCTATTCTCTCCAACGAGAAATTCCGCGGCGTACGTCTATACGTGAGTGAAAACCAGATCAAAATCACCGCCAACAACCCGGAGCAGGAAGAGGCAGAAGAGATTCTGGACGTCACCTACGCCGGGGCTGAGATGGAAATCGGCTTCAACGTCAGCTATGTGCTGGATGTGCTGAATGCACTGAAATGCGAGAACGTTCGCATCCTGCTGACTGACTCCGTTTCGAGCGTACAGATTGAAGATGCCGCATCACAGTCGGCTGCTTATGTTGTCATGCCAATGAGACTGTAATGTCGCTCACCCGTCTGTTGATCCGCGACTTTCGCAATATCGAAAGCGCGGATCTCGCTTTATCCCCTGGCTTTAACTTCCTGGTTGGCGCGAACGGCAGCGGCAAAACCAGCGTGCTGGAAGCCATCTATACGCTCGGCCACGGCCGGGCGTTTCGCAGTTTGCAGATTGGTCGCGTGATTCGCCACGAGCAGGAATCTTTTGTTCTGCACGGGCGTTTGCAGGGCGCAGAGCGGGAAACCGCCATCGGCCTGACCAAAGACAAGCAGGGCGACAGCAAGGTGCGCATCGACGGCACCGATGGCCACAAGGTGGCGGAGCTGGCGCTGCTGATGCCGATGCAGCTGATTACGCCCGAGGGGTTTACTTTACTCAACGGCGGCCCCAAATACAGAAGAGCGTTCCTCGACTGGGGATGCTTTCACAATGAAGCCGGTTTCTTTAACGCCTGGAGCAACCTGAAGCGTCTGCTTAAACAGCGTAACGCCGCATTGCGCCAGGTCACGCGCTACGCTCAGCTGCGTCCGTGGGACATGGAACTCATCCCTCTTGCGGAACAAATCAGCCGCTGGCGTGCCGAATACAGCGCAGGTATCGCCGAAGACATGGCCGACACCTGCAAACAGTTTTTACCCGAGTTCTCTCTCACCTTCTCTTTTCAGCGTGGCTGGGAAAAAGAGACGGATTATGCCGAGGTGTTAGAGAGAAGCTTCGAGCGCGATCGCATGTTGACCTACACCGCGCACGGCCCGCACAAGGCGGATTTCCGCATTCGTGCCGACGGTGCGCCGGTGGAAGACACGCTGTCGCGCGGGCAGCTGAAGCTCCTGATGTGCGCGCTGCGCCTGGCGCAGGGGGAGTTCCTCACTCGAGAGAGCGGGCGACGCTGCCTGTACCTGATAGATGATTTTGCCTCGGAACTTGACGACGCGCGGCGCGGGCTGCTTGCCAGCCGCTTAAAAGCCACGCAGTCGCAGGTTTTCGTCAGCGCCATTAGCGCTGAACACGTTATAGACATGTCGGACGAAAATTCGAAGATGTTTACCGTGGAAAAGGGTAAAATAACGGATTAACCCAAGTTGAAATGAGCGAGAAACGTTGATGTCGAATTCTTATGACTCCTCCAGTATCAAAGTCCTGAAAGGGCTGGATGCGGTGCGTAAGCGCCCGGGTATGTATATCGGCGACACGGATGACGGCACCGGTCTGCACCACATGGTATTCGAGGTGGTAGATAACGCTATCGACGAAGCGCTCGCGGGTCACTGTAAAGACATCGTGGTCACGATCCATGCGGACAACTCCGTGTCCGTTACCGATGACGGTCGTGGCATCCCAACCGGTATTCACCCGGAAGAGGGCGTATCTGCTGCGGAAGTCATCATGACCGTTCTGCACGCAGGCGGGAAGTTCGATGATAACTCCTATAAAGTTTCCGGCGGTCTGCACGGCGTAGGCGTATCCGTAGTAAATGCCCTGTCGCAGAAGCTGGAGCTGGTTATCCAGCGCGAAGGCAAAATTCACCGTCAGATCTATCAGCACGGCGTGCCTGACGCTCCGCTGGCCGTCACGGGTGATACCGATAAAACCGGTACCATGGTGCGTTTCTGGCCGAGCCTCGAAACCTTCACCAACGTTACCGAGTTTGAGTACGACATCCTGGCGAAACGCCTGCGCGAACTGTCGTTCCTGAACTCCGGCGTGTCGATTCGTCTGCGCGACAAGCGCGACAACAAAGAAGACCACTTCCATTACGAAGGTGGTATCAAGGCGTTCGTTGAGTATCTGAACAAGAACAAAACGCCAATTCACCCGAATATCTTCTACTTCTCTACTGAAAAAGACGGTATCGGCGTGGAAGTGGCCTTGCAGTGGAACGACGGTTTCCAGGAAAACATCTACTGCTTCACCAACAACATTCCACAACGCGATGGCGGTACGCACCTGGCGGGCTTCCGCGCGGCGATGACCCGAACCCTGAACGCCTACATGGACAAAGAAGGCTACAGCAAAAAAGCGAAAGTCAGCGCCACCGGTGACGATGCCCGTGAAGGCCTGATTGCCGTGGTCTCCGTGAAGGTGCCGGATCCGAAGTTCTCCTCACAGACCAAAGACAAGCTGGTCTCTTCTGAGGTGAAATCGGCGGTTGAACAGCAGATGAACGAACTGCTGAGCGAATACCTGCTGGAAAACCCGTCCGACGCGAAAATCGTGGTGGGTAAAATTATCGATGCGGCGCGTGCCCGTGAAGCGGCGCGTAAAGCGCGTGAAATGACCCGTCGTAAAGGCGCGCTGGACCTGGCAGGCCTGCCGGGCAAACTGGCTGACTGTCAGGAACGCGACCCGGCGCTGTCTGAACTGTACCTTGTGGAAGGGGACTCCGCGGGCGGTTCTGCGAAGCAGGGCCGTAACCGCAAGAACCAGGCGATTCTGCCGCTGAAGGGTAAAATCCTTAACGTTGAGAAAGCGCGCTTCGACAAGATGCTCTCTTCTCAGGAAGTGGCGACGCTCATCACCGCGCTCGGCTGCGGCATTGGTCGCGACGAGTACAACCCGGACAAACTGCGCTATCACAGCATCATCATCATGACCGATGCGGACGTCGACGGCTCGCACATTCGTACGCTGCTGTTGACCTTCTTCTATCGTCAGATGCCGGAAATCGTTGAGCGCGGACACGTTTACATTGCCCAGCCGCCGTTGTACAAAGTGAAGAAAGGCAAGCAGGAACAGTACATTAAAGATGACGACGCGATGGATCAGTACCAAATCGCGATCGCCCTTGATGGTGCGACCCTGCACGCAAACTCCAGCGCGCCAGCGCTGGCCGGTGAGCCGCTGGAGCGTCTGGTCTCCGAGTTCAACGCCACGCAGAAAATGATTGGCCGTATGGAGCGTCGCTATCCGAAAGCGCTGCTGAAAGAGCTGATTTACCAGCCGACCCTGACCGAAGCCGATCTGAGCAACGAGCAGACCGTCATCCGCTGGGTGAACACCCTGGTGAGCGAGCTGAACGAGAAAGAGCAGCATGGCAGCCAGTGGAAGTTCGACGTCCAGCAGAACGCTGAGCAGCAGTTCGAGCCGATCGTCCGCGTGCGTACCCACGGCGTCGATACCGACTACCCGCTGGAGCACGAATTTGTGACCGGTCCGGAATACCGCCGTATCTGCACCCTCGGCGAGAAGCTGCGCGGTCTGATCGAAGACGATGCGTTTATCGAACGTGGCGAACGTCGTCAGCCGGTAGCCAGCTTCGAACAGGCGCTGGAGTGGCTGGTAAAAGAGTCCCGTCGTGGTCTCTCTATTCAGCGTTATAAAGGCCTGGGCGAAATGAACCCGGATCAGCTGTGGGAAACCACCATGGATCCGGAAAGCCGTCGCATGCTGCGCGTCACCGTTAAAGACGCAATCGCAGCGGATCAGCTGTTCACGACCCTGATGGGCGATGCGGTTGAACCACGTCGCGCCTTCATCGAAGAGAACGCCCTGAAGGCGGCGAATATCGATATTTAATCGTCGCTTTACGACAGCATAACTGGCCGCGCTTCAGCGCGGCTTTTTTATGGACGCAGGAAACTCCAGCGACATCACTGCCGGTAAACGTTTGACCAGCATATCTATGGCAATTCTTACCCTTAGCGGCAGGTGTGGCGTCTGCTGCCAGACGGCATGAACGTCGAAGCGTACATCCGGGGCCTGCTTTAAGAGCGGGACAAGATCTCCCTGCTGAATTTCTTTAATGACCATCCAGCAGGGTAGCCACGCAAGGCCGTGGCCGGCCAGCGCCGCGTCGCAGATCGCTTGTAAATCATCCATATTGAGCGATGAGCGGGGAATAAACGTGCGCGACGTGCCATCGTAATCCATCAGCTGCCAGGGTAGGACTCTGCCCGCACGCGTGTAGTTAATGGCCGTATGCTGGCGTAAATCATCAACGGTTTGCGGCTGGCCATTCTTAAGCAGATAATCCGGCGCGGCACACAGAACCATCCGGTGCTCCCCCAGCCTTCTGGCGACCAGCACGCTGCTGTCAGCCAGAGCGCCATTGCGCACCGCCATATCAAACCCTTCTTCCACGAGATCCACGACGCGGTCGCTGAAGGACATTTCAAGCTCAAGCCCGGGATGCTCCTGCGCCAGCTCTATTAGCAGCGGGGCGATACACTGGCGACCAAACAGCACCGGCACGGCAACACGCAGCCGACCGTTGACCTGATGTTTTCCGGTTTCAAGCTGCGATTCAGCGCCACGGATCTCCTCCAGCGCGCGCAGGCAGCGTTCATAAAAAAGCGCGCCGTTATCGGTCAGCCTCTGACTGCGGGTGGTCCGATGAAACAGACGAACCCCCAGCCTCTCTTCAAGACGAGCAATGCTTTTTCCTACCGCCGAGCGCGACAAATGCAGACGGACGGCGGCCTGGGCAAAACTTCCTGCCTCAACGGAGGCAACGAAAACGGGAATATCTTTCAGCGTATCGGTCATGGACGGATTGTGTCAATTTGGTCATCAATGAAGGGAAAACTTATCGCCACTGGCGACGCTGAGTCAACGGTAGACTGTCAGAACTGAAAATCATCTGATGACAGGAGAAAAAAATGACTGAAACAATGCAACGCTGGTCAATGGATGCCCTTGGTCGTGAAAGCCTCAGGCTCGTTCAGGAGCCTGTTCCACAGCCAGGCCCGGGGGAGGTTCGCGTAAGGGTTAATGCCGTTGCGCTCAACTACCGGGATAAAATGGTGATTGAAGGCACGATGCCGATTCCGCTTTCCTTCCCGTTTACCCCAGCATCTGACATGGCAGGCGTGGTGGACAGCATCGGCGAAGGCGTTACGCGTTTCAAGCCCGGCGCACGCGTCATCTCAACCTTCTTCCCGGAATGGATCGACGGCAAGCCGCAGGCAGACGCGCGCGATTTGCCCTATAAAACGTCCGGTGGATACTTCCAGGGCATGCTGGCCGAATATGTGATTGTGAGTGAAAATGCGCTGGTGGCGTCCCCGGAAAGCCTGGATGACGCTGAGGCCAGCACGCTTCCTTGCGCGGGGCTTACCGCATGGTTCGCGCTGGTGGAGCGCGGTCATTTACGCGCCGGGCAATCGGTGCTGGTACAAGGGACGGGCGGTGTGGCGCTATTCGCTTTGCAGATAGCAAAAGCGCACGGCGCAGAGGTTATTGTTACGTCGGGGAGTGATGAAAAACTGGCGCGGGCCAAAAAGCTGGGGGCCAGCCAGGGCATCAACCGACTGAAAGGCGACTGGGCTGAAAATACGCTGGCACTGACGCAGGATCGCGGCATCGACCATATTATCGAAACGGTGGGTGGGGAGAACCTGAGACATTCCCTGCGCGCCGTTGCCGTTCATGGGCGGATATCGGTCATTGGCGTGCTGGCCGGGACAGAAATTTCTCTGCCTGCAAGCGAGCTGTTGCTGAAATCTCCCGTCATTCAGGGGATTGGGGTTGGACACCGCCGGGCGCTGGAAGATTTTGTCCGTGCTGTTGATGTCACGGAGTTAAAACCGGTGATTGAGCATCGCTACCGCTTTGACGAGCTGGAACAGGCGCTTGAACATCTGGATCGCGGTGCGTTTGGCAAAATCGTTCTCACCCGCGAGTGAGTTCCCGTTCCCGGGATAAACGTAAAAGGGGCTTTTTGTTGCGCAAGGTAGCTCTATTTTTGTGTGCTTAATCGCGTTAGCATGAGGTAGCACTCATTTATCCCGGGGACCTCATGGCTATCAAACTCATTGCAATCGATATGGACGGCACGCTGCTGCTGCCAGACCACACTATCTCTCCTGCCGTTAAAAATGCGATCGCCGCCGCACGCGAAAAAGGCGTGAACGTGGTGCTCACCACCGGACGCCCGTATGCCGGGGTGCACAGTTACCTGAAAGAGCTGCACATGAACCAGCCTGGCGATTACTGCATCACCTATAACGGCGCGCTGGTGCAAAAGGCAGCCGATGGCAGCACGGTGGCGCAAACTGCACTGAGCTATGATGACTACCGTTTCCTGGAAAAACTCTCCCGCGACGTGGGCTCTCACTTCCACGCGCTCGATCGCAATACGCTTTACACCGCCAACCGCGATATCAGCTACTACACGGTGCACGAGTCCTACGTTGCAACCATTCCACTGGTGTTCTGCGAAGCGGAGAAAATGGACCCGGCGACCCAGTTCCTGAAAGTGATGATGATTGATGAACCTGCGGTTCTCGACAAAGCCATCTCACGCATTCCGGCTGAGGTAAAAGAGAAATACACCGTGCTGAAAAGTGCGCCGTACTTCCTCGAAATCCTTGATAAACGCGTCAATAAAGGCACGGGCGTCAAATCGCTTGCCGATGCGCTGGGCATCAAGCCTGAGGAGATCATGGCGCTGGGCGACCAGGAAAACGATATTGCGATGATCGAATATGCGGGCATGGGCGTGGCGATGGATAACGCCATCCCGTCGGTAAAAGAAGTGGCGAACTTCGTGACTAAATCTAACCTGGAAGACGGCGTTGCCTGGGCGATCGAGAAATTCGTTCTGTCGTAACAAGTGCTTTGAAAGATTAGCCCCGGTTATTAACCGGGGCTTTTTTTGGCCCTGAATTTATCGAATTGTTCTTTTTGTGATCTGGATTGTAGTACAACATTAACTGATTGTACTACATTGTCACCACGGCAAAGACGAAAGGCCTCACGTTTGTACTGCAAAAGTGAGGCGAAATTCAGCGGTCGCGGTAAAGTAGTGATGGACTTACAGAGCACAAGGACTCTCCATGACACTCAATAAAACCGATCGCATTGTCATCACGCTGGGCACTCAGATTGTGGGTGGCAAATACGTTCCCGGTTCGCCGCTGCCAGCAGAGGCGGAACTGTGCGAGGAGTTTGAAACCTCGCGCAACATCATCCGGGAAGTGTTCCGCTCGCTGATGGCGAAGCGGCTGATTGAAATGAAGCGCTATCGCGGCGCGTTTGTGGCGCCGCGTAACCAGTGGAACTACCTCGATACCGATGTTCTGCAATGGGTGCTGGAAAACGACTACGACCCACGGCTCATCGGCGCGATGAGCGAAGTCCGAAATCTGGTGGAACCGGCCATCGCCCGCTGGGCGGCAGAGCGCGCAACGTCAGGTGACCTGGCACAGATTGAGTCGGCTTTAAACGACATGATCGCCAATAACCAGAATCGGGAGGCGTTCAACGAAGCGGACATTCGTTACCACGAAGCGGTATTGCAGTCGGTGCATAACCCGGTTTTACAGCAGCTTAGCGTGGCGATCAGCTCGCTACAGCGAGCAGTATTTGAACGTACCTGGATGGGCGATGAGGCCAACATGCCGAAAACGCTTCAGGAACATAAAGCGCTGTTCGATGCGATACGGCATCAGGACGGCGATGCGGCAGAGCAGGCGGCGCTGACCATGATCGCCAGCTCGACACGAAGGTTGAAGGAAATCACATGACATCACGCTACATCGCAATTGACTGGGGATCGACCAATCTGCGCGCCTGGCTCTACCAGGGTGAGCAGTGCCTGGAAAGCAGGCAATCAGAAGCAGGTGTGACGCGCCTGAACGGTAAATCCCCCGCAGCGGTGCTAGCAGAAGTGACACAAAACTGGCGCGACGGTACTACGCCAGTGGTGATGGCCGGAATGGTCGGCAGTAACGTGGGGTGGAAGGTCGCGCCTTACCTGTCAGTTCCGGTGCATTTCACCGCCGTTGGCGAGCAGTTAACGTCGGTTGGCGACAATGTCTGGATTATTCCCGGTTTATGCGTCTCTCGCGACGATAACCATAATGTGATGCGCGGCGAAGAGACGCAGCTGCTCGGGGCGCGCACCCTTTCTCCTTCTTCTGTCTACGTCATGCCCGGGACGCACTGCAAATGGGTCCAGGCGGATGCTGAGCAAATTCATGATTTCCGCACCGTGATGACCGGCGAACTGCACCACTTGCTGCTTAAGCATTCGCTGGTGGGGGCCGGTTTGCCGGAGCAGACCCCTTCGCCGGAAGCGTTTGCCGCCGGGCTTGAGCGCGGGATCGCATCCCCTGCCGTTTTGCCGCAACTTTTTGAGGTTCGCGCCTCGCACGTGCTGGGAAATCTTCCGCGCGAACAGGTCAGCGAATTTCTGTCCGGCCTGCTGATTGGCGCAGAAGTCGCCACTCTGAGCGACGCGTTCGCCGGGCAGCAGGCCATCACGCTCGTCGCGGGTTCATCGCTGACGTCTCGTTACCGCCAGGCGTTCCACGCTATCGGACGGGATGTTGCTGCGGTGGAAGGCGACACGGCATTTCAGGCAGGCATAAGGAGCATCGCTCATGCAGTGGCAAACTGAACTTCCCCTGATCGCGATTTTGCGCGGTATCACGCCCGGAGAGGCCTTAGCGCACGTTGGCGCGGTGATCGACGCCGGGTTCGACGCGGTGGAAATCCCGCTCAACTCCCCGGAGTGGGAAAAAAGCATTCCGGCAGTTGTGAAGGCGTTTGGTGATAAGGCGCTGATTGGCGCTGGCACCGTATTACAGCCGGAGCAGGTGGATGAACTGGCGAAAATGGGCTGCAAGCTTATCGTCACACCGAATATCAACCCCGAGGTGATCCGCCGGGCGGTGGATTACGGCATGACCGTCTGCCCGGGTTGCGCCACGGCCACAGAAGCCTTTGCCGCCCTCGATGCGGGCGCACAGTCTCTCAAAATTTTCCCGTCGTCGGCCTTTGGTCCGGATTACATCAAAGCGCTGAAAGCGGTCTTACCCGTCAGCGTGCCGGTCTTTGCCGTGGGCGGCGTCACGCCGGAAAACCTGGGCCAGTGGATGAGCGCGGGCTGTGTGGGCGCGGGGCTGGGCAGCGATCTCTATCGTGCAGGTCAGCCCGTTGAGCGTACCGCACAGCAGGCGGCAGCATTTGTGAAAGCGTATCGAGAGGCAGTGCAATGAAAATAACCAAACTCACCACGTACCGTTTACCCCCGCGTTGGATGTTCCTGAAAATCGAAACCGACGAAGGCGTGGTTGGCTGGGGCGAGCCGGTGATTGAAGGCCGTGCGCGCACCGTTGAAGCCGCGGTGCACGAGCTGGGCGAATACCTGATTGGCCAGGATCCGGCGCGCATCAACGACCTGTGGCAGGTCATGTACCGGGCGGGATTTTACCGTGGCGGTCCGATCCTGATGAGCGCCATCGCCGGTATTGATCAGGCGCTGTGGGATATCAAAGGCAAAGTGCTGAATGCCCCGGTCTGGCAATTAATGGGCGGCCTGGTGCGCGACAAAATCAAAGCCTACAGCTGGGTGGGCGGTGACCGCCCTGCGGAAGTGATCAACGGTATCCGGCAACTGCGCAACATCGGTTTTGACACCTTCAAACTCAACGGCTGCGAAGAGATGGGCGTTATAGACAACTCGCGCGCGGTAGACCGGGCGGTGAACACCGTGGCGCAAATCCGCGAGGCTTTCGGCAACGAGATTGAGTTTGGTCTGGATTTCCACGGCCGCGTCAGCGCGCCAATGGCCAAAGTGCTGATTAAAGAGCTGGAGCCGTATCGCCCGCTGTTTATCGAAGAGCCGGTGCTGGCCGAGCAGGCGGAATACTATCCGAAACTGGCTGAACAGACGCACATTCCCATCGCGGCGGGGGAACGCATGTTCTCGCGCTTCGAGTTTAAACGCGTGCTGGAAGCGGGCGGCATTGCGATCCTGCAACCGGACCTCTCCCACGCGGGCGGCATCACCGAATGCTACAAAATTGCCGGAATGGCAGAAGCCTACGATGTGGCGCTGGCGCCGCACTGTCCGCTTGGGCCGATTGCGCTGGCGGCCTGCCTGCACGTCGACTTCGTCTCCCGTAATGCGGTGTTCCAGGAACAAAGCATGGGCATACACTATAACAAGGGCGCGGAGCTGCTCGACTTTGTGAAAAACAAAGAAGACTTCAGCATGGAAGGTGGTTTCTTTAAACCGTTAACAAAGCCGGGCCTTGGCGTGGAGATCGACGAAGCCAAAGTCATTGAGCTGAGTAAAAGTGCGCCGGACTGGCGTAACCCACTGTGGCGTCTTGAAGACGGTTCCGTAGCCGAGTGGTAAATCGCCGGATGGCGCTACGCTTATCCGGCCTACTCTCTCGTAGGCCCGGTAAGCGAAGCGCCACCGGGCAAAAAAAACGTACATAGAAAAAATATAACCCTCTGTAAATTACAGGGCATGGTGAGCGGCTTCGCTATGCCCAAAATCTGGAGACAGATTGCGATGGATATTCCAGTTACTGCTGCAAAAACCGGGCGTCGTCGTTACCTGACGCTGATCATGATCTTTATTACCGTGGTCATCTGTTATGTCGACCGCGCCAACCTTGCCGTGGCATCGGCTCATATTCAGGAAGAGTTTGGCATCACCAAAGCGGAAATGGGCTACGTCTTCTCGGCGTTTGCCTGGCTGTATACGCTCTGTCAGATCCCCGGTGGCTGGTTCCTTGACCGCGTGGGTTCACGTCTGACCTACTTTATCGCTATTTTTGGCTGGTCCGTGGCGACCCTGTTCCAGGGCTTCGCGACCGGGCTGATGTCGCTGATTGGCCTGCGCGCCATCACCGGGGTGTTTGAAGCGCCGGCGTTTCCGACCAACAACCGCATGGTGACCAGCTGGTTCCCTGAACACGAACGCGCTTCCGCTGTTGGTTTTTACACCTCCGGGCAGTTTGTTGGTCTGGCGTTTCTGACGCCGCTGTTAATCTGGATCCAGGAGCTGCTGAGCTGGCACTGGGTGTTTATCGTCACCGGCGGGATCGGCATTATCTGGTCGCTCATCTGGTTTAAGGTTTATCAGCCGCCGCGCCTGACCAAAAGCATCACCAAAGCCGAACTGGACTACATCCGCGACGGCGGTGGCCTGGTGGATGGCGATGCGCCCGTGAAAAAAGAGGCGCGCCAGCCGCTGACCAGAGCGGACTGGAAGCTGGTCTTCCACCGTAAGCTGGTGGGCGTGTATCTGGGACAGTTCGCGGTGACCTCCACGCTGTGGTTCTTCCTCACCTGGTTCCCGAACTATCTGACCCAGGAAAAAGGTATTACCGCGCTGAAGGCAGGCTTTATGACCACCGTACCCTTCCTTGCGGCGTTTTTCGGCGTCCTGCTCTCGGGCTGGCTGGCGGATAAGCTGGTGAAAAAAGGCTTCTCGCTGGGCGTTGCGCGTAAAACGCCGATTATCTGCGGACTGCTGATCTCTACCTGCATCATGGGAGCGAACTACACCAACGATCCGGTGTGGATCATGACCCTGATGGCGGTAGCGTTCTTCGGAAACGGTTTTGCCTCCATCACCTGGTCGCTGGTGTCGTCCCTGGCGCCGATGCGTCTGATCGGCCTGACTGGTGGCGTGTTTAACTTCGTTGGCGGCCTGGGCGGGATCACCGTACCGCTGGTCATCGGTTACCTGGCGCAGGACTACGGCTTTGGTCCGGCTCTGGTGTATATCTCTGCCGTGGCGCTGATCGGGGCGCTCTCCTACATCCTGCTGGTCGGCGACGTTAAACGAGTAGGCTAATCCCTTCGGATGTTTTACCCTGATGCGATAACCGCGCATCAGGGTATTTTCATGAAACAAATCACCTTCGCTTCCCGCAACCACCAGCTCACCAACATCAACACCTGGACGCCAGACAGCCAGTGGCTTGTCTATGATGTCCGCCCGTCCGGCGCGTCGTTTACCGGTGAAACCATTGAGCGGGTCAATGTTAGTACGGGCGAGGTTGAGGCGATCTACCGTGCGACTGACGGCGCGCATGTCGGCGTGGTAACCGTTCATCCGGCGCAGGACAAATATGTTTTTATCCACGGCCCGAAAAACCCGGATGCAGACTGGCAGTATGATTTTCACCATCGTCAGGGGGTGATTGCGCACAATGGTCAGGTGAGCAATCTTGATGCGATGGATATCACCGCGCCTTACACCGCAGGCGCGCTGCGTGGCGGCAGCCACGTCCACGTTTTTAGCCCGAACGGGCAGTTCGTCAGCTTTACCTACAACGACCATGTGCTGCACGCGCGCGATCCGCAGCTGGATTTGCGTAACGTCGGGGTGGCGGCGCCTTTTGGCCCAGTAAACCCACAGGGGAACCATCCGCGGGAATATGCCGGCACCTTCTGGAGCGTACTGGTAAGCCGTACAACGCCGAACCCGAAACCGGGCAGCGATGAGGTAAACCGCGCCTATGAAGAGGGCTGGGTGGGCAACGACAGGCTGGCGTTTATCGGCGATACGGTGTCTGCGAAAGGCGAGAAAGTGCCCGAACTGTTTATTGTCGATCTCCCCAAAGACGAGCAGGGCTGGAAACGGGCGGGCGATGCGCCGTTGCAGGGAACGCCTGATACAATGCCCGCGCCGCCTGCGGGCGTAACGCAACGTCGCTTAACCTTCACCCATCAGAAGGCGTATCCGGGGCTGGTGAACGTACCGCGCCACTGGGTGCGCAGCAATCCGCAGGGGACGCAGATTGCGTTTTTAATGCGGGACGATAACGGCGTTGTGCAGCTGTGGCTTATCTCCCCTGAGGGCGGCGAGCCGCGTCAGCTGACCCACACTGAGCGTGATATTCAGTCGGCCTTTAACTGGCATCCTTCCGGCAACGGGCTGGGATTTGTGCTTGCAGGCCGTATTGCCTGCTGCGATGCGCAGACCGGAGAGGTGACGTTTTTGACGTCCGATCACGGCAATCCGCCGTCTGCTGACGCTGTGGTGTTTTCCCCGGACGGACGATTTATTGCATGGATGGAAGAGAAGGACGGTTTCCGCCAGCTGTGGCTAACGGAAACCGCACAGAATTAGCGTGGAGGCATCTCTGCGGGCGGGATGACGGAATTGGTCGCCAGCTTTTCCTGCTCGCTTTTCTCAACGCGCGAACGCACTGAGCTGTCGGTGCGGAACATATCCCACGGCAGCAGAAGCGTATCGGCAACCGCCGTAAACGGCATATCAAGAATCGCCAGAGATTTGGTACCCCAGTTTGTCTCATCATCAGAGATCATTGCGGCACTGGCGCGCGTCCCCGGATATGTTCCTTCTTTACCGCCGGTGTGCGACATCACGCTCGAACACCCGCAAAGTAAAACAACCCCGCTGAACGACGCCAGCTTAATCAGAACATTTCTCATCATCACTCAGTCATCTTTAGTAGCACGGCATTGACCTGCAACTCAGGGTTATAGCGAGGCGCGTCCAAAATGGATAGCTCAAAACTCCCGCACTGTGGTCGTCATCGCAATTTAACCCTTTGTGCTGTGCCCCTGAGTCTATGCGACAACCAGCAAAGTGCAAAAAAATCTCACATCAACAGTCTTGAAAAGGCCGTATCCAGACCCATTTTAAGAATGTAACCCGATAACGGACACGCCTGATGGGTGTTCGGGGAAGCAGAAGCCTGTCCATGGTGGAAGGCTACATTTTCTCGCTGATTTCAGGAGCATTTATCCATGCGTAATTTCGATCTCTCTCCGCTATACCGTTCTGCCATTGGTTTCGATCGTCTGTTCAACCACTTAGAAAACAACCAGAGCCAGAGCAACGGCTATCCTCCTTACAACGTTGAACTGGTTGACGAAAACCACTATCGCATTGCGATTGCTGTTGCCGGTTTCGCAGAGAGCGAACTGGAGATCACCGCGCAGGACAATCTGCTGGTGGTGAAAGGCTCCCATACGGCCGAGCAGAAAGAACGAACCTACCTCTACCAGGGCATCGCAGAGCGCAACTTTGAGCGCAAGTTCCAGCTGGCTGAGAACATCCACGTCAAGGGCGCGAACCTGGTGAACGGCCTGCTGTTTATCGAACTGGAACGTGTGATTCCGGAAGAGAAAAAACCGCGTCGTATCGAAATCAACTAATTACGCGGGTCGCGTGAGCGGCCCACCCGAACTTGCTTGCCGTAACGGGAGCATATGCGAATCCGCAAGGGTTTGCAGGTACAACTGTGCACAAAATTAAACTGTGCCGAACTCGCTTCTCAGAAGGAGATTTAGTATGCGTAACTACGATTTATCCCCCCTGCTGCGTCAGTGGATCGGTTTTGACAAACTGGCTAACGCGCTGCAAAGCGCAACCGAACAGCAGACCTTTCCGCCGTACAACATCGAAAAAAGCGATGATAACCACTACCGCATCACGCTTGCGCTGGCCGGGTTCCGCCAGGAAGATCTCGACATCCAGCTTGAGGGTACGCGCCTGACCGTGAAAGGGTCACCGGAAAAACCAGACACCGAGACCAAATGGCTGCATCAGGGGCTTGTCACTCAGCCGTTTAGCCTGAGCTTTACCCTGGCAGACCATATGGAAGTTTCTGGCGCGACGTTCACTAACGGGCTGCTGAACATTGACCTCACCCGTAACGTGCCGGAAGCCATTGCGCCTCAGCGCATCGCCATTAGCGAACGCCCGGCGTTGAACAGCTAATACACGTTTTTGCCGGGTGGCAAACCTGCCGATCCTGTAGGTCGGGTAAGGCGCAGCCGCCACCCGACTCGCTCACAGATGCCATGAAGCCCTGCCCCGGCAGGGCTTTTTTGTGCGCCATCGCCCATACAACCGCCGTCAGCTCTGAGAGAATCCTTAGCATAACTATGGTTATACACAGGATGTGGATCATGAGTGATATCGCGTTAACCGTTAGCGTGTTGGCCCTTGTCGCGGTAGTGGGGCTATGGCTGGGGAATATCAAAATCCGCGGCGTCGGATTTGGCATCGGCGGGGTGCTGTTCGGCGGGATTTTTGTCGGCCATTTTGCCGACCAGCTTGGGTGGGTGCTCAGCGCCGATATGCTGCATTTCATCCAGGAGTTCGGCCTGATCCTCTTTGTGTATACCATCGGTATTCAGGTGGGGCCGGGCTTCTTCGCTTCCCTGCGCGTCTCCGGTTTACGCCTTAATCTCTTTGCCTTCGGCATCGTCGTGATGGGTGGGCTGGTTACCGCCATTCTGCATAAACTCTTCGCGATTCCGCTGCCCGTTGTGCTGGGCATCTTCTCCGGCGCCGTCACGAATACGCCCGCGCTCGGGGCGGGCCAGCAAATTCTGCGCGATCTGGGTATCCCTGCTGATGTCGTCGATCAGATGGGGATGAGCTACGCCATGGCCTATCCGTTTGGCATTTGCGGTATTTTGCTCTCGATGTGGCTGGTGCGCGTGCTGTTCCGCGTTAACGTCGAGCAGGAGGCAAAAGAGCATGAAAGCACGCTGACCAACGGCCATGCGCTCATTAAAACCATCAACATTCGCGTCGAAAACCCCAACCTGAACAATATGGCGATACAGGATGTTCCCATTCTGAACAGCGCGACCATTATCTGTTCCCGCCTGAAACGTGATGAAACGCTGATGGTACCTTCACCGGATACCCTTATTCAGCACGGCGATCTCCTGCATCTCGTAGGGCAACCGGCGGATTTAAACAATGCCCGGCTGGTGATTGGTCAGGAGGTGGATACCTCACTCTCAACCCGTGGAACGGACATGCGCGTGGAGCGCGTGGTAGTGACCAATGAGAAAGTCCTGGGCAAGAAAATACGCGATTTGCAGGTTAAAGAGCGTTATGACGTGGTGATCTCCCGGCTTAACCGCGCCGGTGTCGAGCTGGTGGCCAGCCAGGATGCCAGCCTGCAATTCGGTGATATTCTCAACCTCGTCGGGCGTCCCTCATCCATTGATGCCGTAGCGGACATGGTAGGCAACGCCCAGCAAAAACTCCAGCAGGTGCAGATGCTGCCGGTCTTTATCGGCGTCGGGCTTGGCGTCATGCTTGGCTCCATCCCCCTGTACGTGCCCGGCTTCCCGGTAGCACTGAAGCTGGGTCTGGCAGGCGGGCCGCTCATTATGGCGCTGATCCTTGGGCGTATCGGCTCCATTGGTAAGCTCTACTGGTTTATGCCGCCGAGTGCTAACCTGGCGCTGCGGGAGTTAGGCATCGTGCTGTTTCTGGCGGTGGTGGGGCTGAAATCCGGCGGCGATTTTGTCGATACTCTGGTCAACGGCGAAGGGATGAGCTGGGTAGGATACGGCATATTTATTACCGCTATCCCACTGATAACGGTCGGATTACTGGCACGTATCTTCGCTAAAATGAACTATCTCACGCTGTGCGGCATGCTGGCCGGTTCCATGACCGATCCGCCCGCGCTGGCGTTCGCCAACAACCTGCACGCCACCAGCGGCGCGGCGGCGTTGTCCTACGCCACGGTTTATCCGCTGGTGATGTTTCTGCGCATCATCACCCCGCAGCTACTGGCGGTGCTGTTCTGGGGGATGGGCTAACAAGTCTTCCGGGTGGATACGCCGCAAATGGTAGTCCACCTGGTAATCGCTGGTGTTCCGGAACATCACGGAATAATTGAGGAACTCGCCGCTGTCGCTGTAGGAAAGGGAGGTGATGCGCAGCAGCGGCGTCTGTTCCGGCACATTCATATAACCGGCCAGCTGTTTATCTGCCAGCACCGGCGTCAGGCTCTCGTAGTTGCCGCTGATGGTGATCCCGCATTCCTTCTCGATGTAATCAAACTTAGATCCTTCGAGATGCGCCAGGGAAAGATTGCGGAACAGCTTCACCGGCATAAAGCTGTCCTCCAGCATCAGCGGTTTTCCGTCCACGTAACGCACCCGCCTTGAAAAATAGATCCGCTCATCAATCTGAATCCGCAGCTGGCTGGCGATGGCGGGCGGCGCGGGCATCACTTCAAACTGCAACACCTTGCTCTGCACTTCTTTCCCCTGCTGGCGCAGCACCTCCACCAGCCCGGTCAGGTTAGTCGTTTCATGATGAACGTCTTTGCGCGCCACGAACGTCCCGCTGCCGTGTCGACGTTCAACCAGCCCCCAGCTTACCAGCAGATCCAGCGCCTTGCGGATGGTCATCCGGGCTACGCCAAACTCCTTTGCCAGCGCTTTTTCTCCGGGTAACGGACTACCAATGTTGTAGTCCGAGGAATTCAGCCGCAGCCGCAGCCGATCGGCAATTGATTTGTAGATCACCAGTAGACCTCTCTGCGCACATCATGGCGTGGATTACGTCTTAACTTGTCTATGTTTAGTTTAAAAAGTAGACCTGATTGGTCAAATTAAAACCATGAATGCGATCACGAATCGCAGCGGCATACCATGTTGCCGCATCAGTAAGTTCTTATGCTCACCTCAGGCCAGTAAAAAACCATAAAGGCCTCTATCCCCTACAGGTTGTTTCATGAGGATTTAAAAATGCTCAGTCAAATACAACGTTTTGGCGGCGCCATGTTCACCCCGGTTTTGCTGTTTCCCTTTGCCGGGATCGTGGTTGGGATCGCCATCATGCTTCGCAATCCGCTGTTTGTCGGTGAGGCCTTAACCGCGCCGGATAATCTGTTCGCGCAAATTGTTCACATCATCGAAGAGGGCGGCTGGGCGGTGTTCCGTAATATGCCGCTGATTTTTGCTGTCGGCTTACCGATTGGCCTGGCAAAGCAGGCGCAGGGCCGCGCCTGTCTGGCGGTGCTGATTAGCTTCCTGACCTGGAACTACTTTATCAACGCGATGGGGATGACCTGGGGTCACTTCTTTGGCGTCGACTTCTCTGCTGAACCCACTGCCGGCAGCGGGCTGGCGATGATTGCCGGAATCAAAACGCTTGATACCAGCATCATCGGGGCGATTATCATTTCCGGGCTCGTCACCGCCATCCACAATCGATTTTTCGACAAGCCGTTGCCGGTCTTTCTGGGGATTTTCCAGGGCACCTCGTTTGTCGTTATCCTCGCGTTCTTCGTCATGATCCCCTGCGCCTGGCTGACGCTGCTGGGGTGGCCGAAAGTGCAGATGGGCATTGAGTCGTTGCAGGCCTTTCTCCGTACCGCTGGCGCGCTGGGCGTATGGGTTTATACCTTCCTGGAACGCATTCTGATCCCAACCGGATTACACCACTTTGTCTACGGCCCGTTTATCTTCGGCCCGGCTGCGGTAGAAGGCGGCATTCAGGTCTACTGGGCACAGCACCTTCAGGAATTCAGCCAGAGCACTGTGCCGCTGAAAACGCTGTTCCCGGAGGGCGGATTCGCGCTGCACGGCAACTCTAAGGTGTTTGGCTCAGTCGGTATTGCGCTGGCTATCTGGTATACCGCGTCGCCGGAGAACCGCGTCAAAGTGGCAGGTCTGCTGATCCCGGCCACGCTTACCGCCGTGCTGGTGGGCATTACCGAACCGCTGGAGTTCACCTTCCTGTTTATCTCGCCGTTGCTGTTTGCCATCCACGCCGTGCTGGCCGCAACGATGGCGACGGTGATGTATACCTTCGGGGTGGTGGGGAACATGGGGGGCGGTCTGCTGGACCAGTTCCTGCCGCAAAACTGGATCCCGATGTTCCATAACCACGCCTCGACGGTATTCACCCAGATTGGCATCGGCCTCTGCTTCACCGCTCTCTATTTCGTGGTTTTCAGGACGCTTATCGAACGTCTGAATCTCAAAACGCCGGGCCGGGAAGAGAGCGAAATCAAACTCTACAACAAAGCCGACTATAAGGCCGCGCGCGGGCAAACCACCGCCCCGGCGGCAGCCAGCCAGCAGGTCGGGCAGGCTGCTGGGTTCTTACAGGCGCTCGGCGGCGCAGCAAACATCGAAAGTATCAATAACTGCGCCACCCGCTTGCGTATCGCCCTGGTGGATATGACGAAAACCCAAAGCGACGACGTCTTCAAAGCCCTGGGCGCACACGGTGTGGTGCGGCGCGGCAACGGCATACAGGTGATTGTCGGTCTGCACGTTCCTCAGGTGCGCGACCAGCTGGAATCGCTGATGAAAACCCCCTTAACAAACGAACAAACCACTCTGACAGAGGCTATATCATGAAAAAATTCTCAGTTGTTATTGCAGGCGGCGGCAGTACATTCACGCCTGGTATCGTCCTGATGCTGTTAGCCAACCGTGACCGTTTCCCGCTGCGTGCGCTGAAGTTCTATGACAATGACGGAGCACGTCAGGAGATCATCGCCGAGGCGTGCAAAATCATCCTTAAGGAGCAGGCGCCGGAGATTGAATTTAGTTACACCACCGATCCTGAAGCGGCCTTTACCGATGTGGATTTCGTGATGGCGCATATTCGCGTGGGCAAATACCCCATGCGTGAAAAAGATGAAAAAATCCCGCTGCGCCACGGCGTGCTGGGCCAGGAAACGTGCGGGCCGGGCGGCATCTCCTACGGCATGCGCTCCATCGGCGGCGTGCTGGAGTTGGTGGATTACATGGAGCAGTACTCCCCGAACGCGTGGATGCTGAACTACTCCAACCCGGCGGCGATTGTCGCGGAAGCCACGCGCCGCCTGCGTCCGAACGCGAAAATTCTCAACATCTGCGACATGCCGATCGGCATTGAAGGACGTATGGCGCAAATCGTCGGTCTGAAAGACCGCAAAGAGATGCGCGTGCGCTACTACGGTCTGAACCACTTCGGCTGGTGGACGTCGATTGAAGATCTGAACGGCAACGATCTGATGCCGAAACTGCGCGAATACGTGGCGAAAAACGGTTATGTTCCGCCTTCGGAAGATGCGCATACTGAAGCGAGCTGGAATGATACTTTCGCCAAGGCTAAAGACGTACAGGCGCTGGATCCGGACACCATGCCGAACACCTACCTGAAGTATTACCTGTTCCCGGACTATGTGGTCGCCCATTCCAACCCGGAGCGTACCCGCGCCAATGAAGTGATGGATCGCCGTGAGAAGCATGTATTCAGTTCATGCCGGGCGATTATCGAAGCCGGTCATTCTTCTGCCGGTGAACTGGAAATCGACGAACATGCGTCGTACATCGTCGATCTGGCGACCGCGATCGCCTTTAATACCCAGGAACGCATGCTGCTGATTGTGCCTAACAATGGGGCTATCCATAATTTTGACGCCGACGCGATGGTAGAAATCCCTTGTCTGGTCGGCCACAACGGACCGGAGCCGCTGACCGTGGGTGATATTCCGCACTTCCAGAAAGGGCTCATGAGCCAGCAGGTGGCAGTGGAAAAACTGGTGGTGGACGCCTGGGAGCAGCGCTCGTATCAGAAACTATGGCAGGCGATTACCCTGTCGAAAACCGTACCGAGCGCATCGGTGGCGAAGGCGATTCTGGACGATCTGATTGAAGCCAACAAAGAGTACTGGCCGGAACTGCATTAATTTTCCTGACCGGCATCGCCAGATGCCGGTCTCCTTGTCCTGGCTGAATTACGCTATGCTGAAGCCTGCATGCAGCACGACAAGGAACCTTCATGAACATTTCCCGCCTCGGTGAAGCACCGGACTACCGCTTCTCACTGGCTAACGAACGCACGTTCTTAGCGTGGATCCGCACCGCCCTGGGCTTTCTGGCCGCAGGTGTCGGTCTTGATCAGCTCGCCCCCGATTTTGCCACCCCGTTGATTCGCGAAGTGCTGGCCCTGCTGCTGTGCCTGATTGCCGGTGTGCTGGCGATTTATGGCTATCTGCGCTGGCTTAGAAATGAAAAGGCGATGCGTCTGAAGCAGGATCTCCCCTACACGCGCGGCTTGCTCATCATTAGTACGATTTTGCTGATGGTTGCGGGCGTAGTGATGTTACTGGTGTTGTATGCCGGATAGCCGCAAAGCACGGCGGGAAGCGGACCCCGGGCTTCAGCCGGAGCGAACCTCGCTGGCCTGGCTGCGCACGCTGCTGGGGTATGGCGCGCTGATCGCTCTTGCCATTAAGCACAACTGGCACCGCACGGGGGCGCCATTCTGGATCTCCATTGTTGTGCTGGCGCTGGTAGCCGTCATTTTATGGCGCTACACCCGCAGCCGTAACCTGATGGACGTGGCGCAGAACGACTTTGCGCAGCCGAAAGCGGTGCGGGATAAGTTCCTGATTGCGTTGGCTGTGCTATCTCTGTCTTTACTCTTTGCAGTTACTCACATTCAGCAAATTATGAGCTTATAAGCCCGGTGGCGGCTGCGCCTTACCGGGCCTACAACTGCCGCGAACTGTAGGCCGGGTAAGGCGTAGCCGCCACCCGGCATAATTACTTCCCTTTAGCTAAATACTTCGCCATCTCATCCTCCGGCACCATGCCGCCGCCGGTCGCCCACACCAGGTGGGTAACGTTCTCATCGGCATCGACGCGGAGCGGCCCGGCCATGCCCGCCAGCGCCGACGGCTCCAGGCGAATCCCTTCCTCCTGAGCCAGCCAGCCGAGCATGTCGTACATGCTCTGGTCGGAAAGGGTGTAGAACCCGTCAAGCAGGCGTTCCATCGCGCGGCCCACGAAGCCGGAGGCACGCCCTACCGCCAGCCCGTCCGCCGCCGTCACGTTATCAATGCCCAGATCCTGCACGGCAATCTCATCGTGCAGGCCGGTGTAAACGCCCAGCAGCATGCACGGGGAGTGCGTTGGCTCCGCGAAGAAGCAGTGGACGTTATCGCCAAAGGCCAGCTTCAGGCCAAATGCCACGCCGCCGGGGCCACCGCCGACGCCGCACGGCAGGTAGACGTACAGGGGATGATCGGCATCCACCACGCGGCCCTGCTCGGCAAACTGCGCCTTCAGGCGCTCGCCCGCCACCGCATAGCCCAGGAACAGCGTACGGGAGTTTTCATCGTCAATGAAGAAGCAGTTCGGATCGCTTTCCGCCGCTTTGCGTCCCTGCTCCACCGCCACGCCGTAATCCTGCTCATATTCCACGACGATCACGCCGTGGCTGCGCAGTTTGGCTTTCTTCCACTCGCGGGCGTCGGCGGACATATGCACCGTCACCTTAAAGCCAATGCGGGCGCTCATAATGCCGATGGACATCCCGAGGTTGCCGGTTGAGCCCACCGCGATGCTGTACTGGCTGAAGAAATCCTTAAAGCGCGGCTCCAGCAGGATGCTGTAGTCGTCTTCGACGCTCAGCAGTCCGGCGTCCAGCGCCAGTTTCTCCGCGTGGGTCAGCACCTCATAGATGCCGCCGCGCGCTTTGATCGAGCCGGAGATCGGCAGATGGCTGTCTTTTTTTAGCAGCAGCGTGCCTGGAATGGCCTTACCGGACTCTTTCTCCAGCCGCGCCTGCATCGCCGGGATCGCGACCAGGTCGGATTCGATAATCCCGCCCGTTGCCGCCGTTTCCGGGAACGCTTTCGCCAGATACGGCGCGAAGCGTTTCAGGCGCGCGTGCGCGTCGTCCACGTCGGCTTTGGTCAGCCCGACATACGGCAATCCTTCCGCCAGCGTCGTGGTGCGCGGGTTAAGCCAGGTGGTTTCTTTCAGGGCAATCAGATCCTCAACCAGAGGAAACTGTGCGGTTAAAGTAGTGATAGTTGCGTTTTCCATAATACGTCTCTTCGCGCTCAGATAATGAAAGAAAGCAGGAATGTGCCGCCAAGTGCAAGCACCGAGGCGATAAACGTCGCCGTCGTATAGTATTTGAAGGTCTGGTTCAGGGTCGCGCCGCAGTATTGCTTCACCAGCCAGAAGAGAGAATCGGTCACGATCGTGCAGCCAATAGCGCCGGACCCGATGGCAATGGTGATGATCTCCGGGCTTACGTTCGGGTAGAGCGGCAGCATCGGCGCCACTATCGCCGTGGCACCCATCATCGCTACCGTTGCCGAACCGACGGCGGCGTGCAGCACCAGTGCCACCAGCCAGGCGAGAAGGATAGGGTGCATATGCAGGTTCGAGAGAATATGCGCCAGCGTCTCCGCCAGACCGCTGGTTTTAAGGATGGCGTTGAACGCGCCGCCCGCACCGATAATCAGCAAAATGTTGGCGATAGAGCCAAAGCCGTGCTCCGTATGAGTCAGCATTGCGCCCATGCCCATGTGCTGGCGGATCCCCAGTAGGTAGTAGGCGACAAACACGGCGATAAACATGGCGGTGATGGGGTTGCCGATAAACTCCAGCAGGGTATACAGCGAGCCTTCTTTTGCCATGTTCAGCTCGGCAATGGTTTTCACCAGCATCAGGGCAATCGGCAGCAGCACGGTGAACAGCGTGGCGCCCAGCGACGGCAGCGTGTGTTCTTCCCGCACCTTCAGGTCTGAAAATTCCGCCGGAACCGGCTTATGGGGCAGACGATCGCCGAGCAGCTTCAGGAACAGCGGGCCGCCAACCAGAGACGCCATCAGGCCCACCATCAGACCGTAGACAATCACCGTCCCGACGTCCGCCCCTAATTTATTGGTGACAAACAGCGCGGCCGGATGCGGAGGCACCACGCAGTGCACTGCCATTAGTGCGGTACAGAGCGGAATGGCCAGCTTGAGCAGCGACGTGTTGGTCTTTTTGGCGATGGAAAACGCCAGCGGGATCAGCAGTACCACGCCCACTTCCACAAACAGCGTAATGCCGCAGATCAGGCCGACCAGGACCATAATCACGTCCGCCGACAGCCAGCGGCAGCGCTGCAACGTAATCCCGATGCGCTCTGCCGCGCCGGAGACTTCCATCATTTTGCCGAGAATAGTGCCAAGACCGATAACCGCCGCCAGGAAGCCCAGCGTACCGCCAATTCCGCTCTCAATGGCGTTCACCATATCCAGCGGGCTCATCCCCATCATCGCGCCGACGAAAAAGCTTGCCAGCAGCAGCGCGAGGAACGGGTGAAACTTCAGTTTTACGATGGTTAAAACAATCAATACGATGCTGACAAGCAGCGTTGCCACAACCCAGACCTGAGATCCCATATCTCACCTCACCCTTATGTCATCTGGGGGTATTGGACGAAAAAACGGCGTGGGCTGACAAACGATATAAATTGGCGTTCAGATGAGCCAGATTGGATCAACTGAGTGACTGTGTTCTAAAAAGCGCACTTAACTCGTATTAGGTTCACATAAATTCATTCTTGAGCGGTATGCTGAACGCAGAAATTACGTGTGGGAATTGTGATGACCGATGCGAATGAAGGCAGAAACCGGCTGTTAAACGGCTGGCAGCTGTCGAAAATGTACACCTTTGAAGTGGCCGCCCGGCATGAGTCCTTCGCGCTGGCGGCGGCGGAGCTGTCGCTCAGCCCCAGCGCGGTGAGCCACCGCATAAACCTGCTGGAAGAGGAGCTGGGCATTCAGCTGTTTGTCCGCTCACACCGTAAAGTGGAGCTGACGCAGGAAGGCAAGCGCGTTTACTGGACGCTGAAATCGTCCCTCGATACCCTGAATCAGGAGATCCTGGATATTAAAAACCAGGCGCTGTCAGGTACGCTAACGGTGTACTCCCGGCCGTCGATCGCCCAGTGCTGGCTGGTGCCGATGCTGGGGGATTTTACCCGCCGCTACCCGTCGATTTCACTTACTATTCTGACTGGTAATGATTACGTCAACATGCAGCGAACCGGCATCGATCTGGCGCTCTATTTCGACGATACGCCGCCAAACCACCTTTCTCATCACTTTTTGATGGATGAAGAGATTTTGCCCGTCTGCTCGCCGGCGTATGCCCGGGAGCATGAACTGCTGAAAAACCCCCATAACCTCAGCCACTGCACGCTGCTGCACGACCGTCAGGCCTGGAGCAATGATTCCGGTACGGATGAGTGGCTGAGCTGGGCGCAGCATTACGCGGCGAATATGCCGTTATCATCGGGTATTGGCTTCGATCGCTCTGATTTAGCCATTATCGCGGCCATGAATAATGTGGGGGTGGCGATGGGGAGAAAGCGGCTGGTGCAAAAACGTCTCGAACGGGGGGAGTTGATCGCACCCTTTGATGGGAAAACTCTCAAGTGCCATCAGCATTATTACGTCTCAACGCTTCCCGGCCGTCAGTGGCCGAAAATTGACGCCTTTATCGGCTGGCTAAGAGAGCTGGCGGGTTGAAGAATTATTACGCTTTCGCTCTACACCAAATGTGAAAAAGCGTGCTAAATACAGGTAATGCTTTTGATTTATCCAGGGTAAACCGTGTTAAAGCCTTTTATTGCCACTGCGATCTTACTCTCTTCCGGCTGGGCGATTGCCGCTGAGCCGCCGCTGACGGCTGCCCGTTACGCGCAGATGCTGGGCGTCGGAATGGATGTCGACTGGGCACGCACCGAGCGCGGTATCCGCGAGTTCGACCCGCTGGTGGTCCGTGATTTTCAGGTGAAAGGCATACACCATGTCCGTATTCGGGTGGCGGGCGAACCGACGGAAGCGCGGCTGATTCACCTGCGTAAGCTGGTGGAGGCCTGCGAGCAATACGGCGTCATCCCCATCATCGCTTATCAGGCCGATGAATATAAAAACGACCCGAAAGCGGATACCGAAAAAGAGGTGATTAACTGGTGGATTGCCGTTGCGCACTATTTTGGTCAGCGCTCGCCGTTGCTGGGCTTTGACCTGATCTACGAACCGGCGGACAAGCTCAACCACAACGTTGCTTCGCTCAACCGGGTGTATGAGAAAGCGATCAAAGACATTCACGCCATTGATGCCAGCCGCATGATTTTTATCGCCCCTCGTCTGCGCGCCGCGCCGGAGGATTTATCCAGCCTGAAGCTGCCCGCGCACAGCCAGAATTACCTGCTGGCGGAGTGGCATATTTTCCCCTGGGGCCCGCTGAAAACGAACGGTAAATACCCGTGGACGTCCGGAACTGCGGCTGAGAAAGCGGCTATCCGTAACCGAATCAACGCCGCGCTGCACTGGCAACAAAAAACCGGGCATGTGAGCTGGGTTGGCGGCTGGGGGGTGGGCGAATCGAAAAGCCTGACGCCAACCGCCTCGCAGATGGCGTTTGCCACGTTTATGGCGTGCGAGCTGAAACAGGCCAACATCCCGTATGCAATAAACGCCGATGTTCAGTTTTATGACGGGGAAGAGGGGGCGTGGCGGCCTGCCCCAGAGCGGCTATTGCAGGCGATGATTGCGCCCGTCTGTGAAAAGCCCGGCGAGAAGCCGGGCCATCATGCGGTTAAACCGGCTGTTCGTGATGCGAGACACGCGACGCCAGCGGCAGCCAGCACAGCAAAATCAGCAGCCCCATCAGGGTCATCAGTAAGCCTAAACTCGCCTGCCCGGTCTGCGGCATCATAGCCGAAAGCCAGGCCAGCGCGCCGGAACCGATGTTCTGCAAACCGCCCACCAGCGCGCCTGCCGTGCCTGCGAGGAACGGGAACGGCTCCATCGCGCCGCTGGTGGCGAGGGGAAACAGCATGCCCGCGCCGAAGAAGAACAGCGCCGCCGGGATGAGCAACGTCCAGACCGACATCACGTCAAACAGCCCCGGGATCCACATCATCAGCCCGGCCAGCAGACAGCTGATCACCGACTGCCACATCAGCGTGGAGAAACGCTTGTTCGGACGTCCGGCGAACCATGCGCCGAAGAACGCCGCTGGGATCGGCAGAATAAACAGAATACTCACCACCATGCTGCTCAGGCCAAGGCCTGCGCCCAGCAGCACGCCGGAACAGGCTTCAAACACCGCAATGCCCGCCAGGCCGCCGATTAGCATCAACAGATAACAGGTAAAGGACCCATTACCGAACAGCGTTTTGTAGCTGGCGATGAGCTTCGTGCGCGGCGCGTCTTTTGGGCGGGTTTCCGGCATCCAGCGCGCCATGCTGAAGGTGACAATAATGCACAGCACCAGCAGGAAGGCGTAACAGGCGCGCCAGGACCAGACGGTGTCCAGCAGACCCCCAATCAGCGGGGCCAGCAGCGGGCTGACCAGAATACCCATATTTAACAGACTGTTGGCGTGACGAAGCTGTGTGCCCTGGTACATATCACGCGGCAGGGTACGCGCCATAACCCCGCCGACGCCGGTGCCCACGCCCTGAAGGGCGCTGGCGGCAATCAGGACGGTCAGGCTGTGAGTGGTAATGGCAATCACCGTCGCTACCATGAAAATGCTCATGCCCACCAGAATAACCGGACGACGCCCGACGCGATCGGACAGGGGACCATAAACCAGCTGTGAAACGCCATAGGTCAGCAGATAGGCTGCCATCACGCTCTGGACTGCACCTTCGCGGACGCTCAGATCTTTTGCCATATCGGCAATCGCCGGAATGTAGATGGTTTGTGCCATCTGCCCGACGGCCACCAGTAACACCAGCATCAACAATAAATTCACGTTCCGTTGCTTTTTCATGTCGCTGAATACTTTTGCCAAAAGAGATAAATAAAGAATAAGTGACTACGCATTCCCATAAATGCGCGAGGAATCTACCACAGAGAGATGACAATTTAAGCATTACTGTGATGAATGACAGAAGGCGTGAAGGCAGGATTTGTAAACAAGATCGGCAACTAATGTTGCCAGTGAATTACGCCAGGCGCAGCAGGACCGCACCGGCAGCAATACCCAGTGCCGCCGCGATGCGCAGGCCGGCAACCTTCTCTTTTAAAAGCACAAATGCGATTAATGCGCCGAAGAGAATAGAGGTTTCACGCAGTGCCGCGACCACAGCCAGCGGTGCCTGGGTCATCGCCCAGAGTGCCAGACCGTAAGATCCCATCGTCCCGACACCGCCGAGCAGCCCTTTTTTCCAGTGCAGGCGCAGGTAGCTGGACGCTTCGCGACGCCGCGCCACCATTGCCCAGCTCAGCAGGCAGAAACCGTTCATGAAGAAGGTCCAGAGCGTATAGCCCAGCGCAGTGTCCGAGAGTCGCACACCGGTGCCGTCCACCAGGGTATACCCGGCGATAAAACAGGCGTTCAGCAGCGCCAGCCAGATCCCCTTGCGTGACTGCATGCGGCCGTTCATCGCCATGGCCAGAATCGACAGACAAATGACCCCAATGCCGGACCAGGCAAGCCAGGAGAGATGATCCCCGAGCACCAATACGCTGATCAGCGCCACCAGCAGAGGGGCCGTCCCGCGCATAAGGGGGTAGGTCTGGCTCATGTCGGAGACCTGATAGGTCTTCGCTACCAGCACGGTGTACACCACCTGTAACGCACAGGAGACGAACAAATATGGCCAGCTTGCGGCAGTTGGCTGAGGAGAGAAGGGCAGTAAAATCAGGGCAATAAGCGCGGCTGAACCGCTGACTCCGATCGCCGAGTAGAGTTTATCCGTTCCGGCTTTAACGATGGCGTTCCAGCTGGCATGCAGCAGTGCGGCGAACAGTAAAATGCAGAAAACGGTGATGGTCATGGCGTATCGGTTGGTGAAATGTCATCCAACTGTAACATTCACCCGTCGATGCTGCCAGCCGCTTACACTGCGCAAAAAAGGCGGTGCGTCACCCGGGGTTCGTCTGACACCAGCCTGAAGCCTGCCCGATGGTAAAATCCGTACGCGGTTTCCGGCGCATGGGTATTAAGAAAATCAAACCAGATGCTGGCATCCGCCATCACCACGGTCAAAAGCTGTTTGCCTATGCCCTGCCCACGGCACTTTTCGCTGACGTAGAGATGACGAATACGTCCGGCGCGCGGCTGCTGGCTGAACGGATCGCGATTAAGGCCGCACACGCCCACCAGCCTGCCGTTAAGAAACGCCCCCAGCAGTTTTTCACCCGGCGCGTTAAAGCGGTTTTCACCCCGCTGCCAGTTCTCTTCCAGCCTGCGCAGCATATTGAAATTCAACGCGATACTCTCCGCCTTCAGGGCGATATACCCGGGTTCATCGGGCGTGACGGGCTCAATTAACAGACGCGACATAGCATTCCCTCGTTATTAAAGAGGGGCGGTTGCCCGCCCCTCTCAGGTGCGACTTGAACCTGAATCACCGAACGTATTTCAGGACAGCATCAAGCAGTTGCAATACAGCAACAATGAGTTTGAGGACAAGTATGACCATATCCACGACGCTCATACGCGTCTCCTTTTGGTTAAAAGGAGCACGATGCTGGCGTACCTTTCCGCCGCCTGTGGCCAGCACCTGGATTGACGTAACACAGTGTGCTCACTTCAGGGGTTAAGGCACTGACGGCACCACCCGTTTCAGCCAGGACTTCGTTGCGCCGGTAAACTGCGGCCCCCTCGCTCACTGCGAACACCCTCAGTATAGATAAATACTGTATGTATGAACAGTATTTTATGGACAAAATTTGGAAGGCGATCCATACTCAAAAACGTCAAAATCCGTGCCGGAATTGCGCGTTCGTCTTCGATCGCGTATACTTTTCGCGTTGACGTAACACAGTGTGTTCTGCGGCAACCAACCGCAAAACCCTGATAAAAACCTCGCTTAGGCGGGGTTTTTTGTTTTCTGACGAAGTGAAAATAGTCTCCTTCGTTGACTTATTGGCAATAGGTGTTATCGTTGCCATAATGGCAATGGACGCGGCAGGCAAGCAGGATGCATTTAATCTCAATGAAGGCAATTTTGGATGCGGTAAGCCAGTTCCCGCAACACAGAGAAGAGCTTCTCTTTTTAGGACGAGTTATTGAAAAGAGCCACTGCCCGACGCCCGCTGCACTGAGAAAACTTTTCCCAACGCTGGATAACTTCAAGTATCTTGATAAGCATTATGTTATTGATATTGCAAATAACAATCTCAGAGTAGTGGCTCTCATATTCTTTGAAAGCCAAAAGTTTTATGTGCGCCATGTTTTTACTCATAAGGAATATGACCGTTTTACGGAGAAACATCGCACTAAGGGGAAGAAATGATGATCGTCGCTGATGCAATGAAAGCTACGCACGCCCTTGTTGCGGCCGTTCCTTTACTGGGTGAACAGCCGAGCGAGAAAGATTATAAGGATGCGCTTGAGCTGGTTGAGTATCTCCTTATGAACGAGCCCAATAGCCCCTTGCTGGATATTGTGTGCGCCAGAATTAGCCGTTACGAAGCTAATCGGCCAGAGATAGTCGCATTACGCAAGGAGATGGAGTCCGTTCCCGTCGGAATTGCAGTTTTAAGAACCTTGATGGATCAATACAATCTGACGATATCGGATTTTAAGGATGAAATTGGTAGTAAATCGATGGTTTCACGGGTTCTGAATGGTCAGAGACAGCTTACCCTGAACCATATTAAAAAGCTGGCGGCCAGATTTGGGGTATCACCTGCGTTATTTATTGAGTGAGTAAAAACCCTTTATTGAGTGTCACCACCCAACAAACAAAACGTGATCCCTGACGCATTTTTGCGCAGATGAAAATATTTCCATTGTCACATCCGAAAACCTGTGTTTGTATAAATTCAATCAATGATTCCAAACACAGGTCCCCAATGACTTCATCCATCTTCACGTCGACCCTACTAAAAACTGCGCAACCTGCCGCAGTGGTCGTCGTGCGTGTGGTGGTGGTCGTCGGCAATGCGCCGTAGGGACTGGATCAACACACGAATCCAAAACCCCGCCGGCGCAAACCGGGCGGGGTTTTTCGTTTAGGACCCTCCCCGGAAGGCTGGCTCAGAAGAAAAGGACTGGAGCATGGCAAGTTCGGGCACAACATCCACCAAGACGCGTTTTACAGGCGCGCAGCTGATTGTTCATTTACTGGAACGACAGGGCATCACCACCGTTGCGGGCATCCCGGGTGGGACCGTACTGCCGCTGTATGATGCGTTAAGCCAAAGCACACAGATCCGCCACGTGCTGGCGCGCCACGAGCAGGGCGCAGGCTTTATCGCCCAGGGCATGGCGCGTACCCAGGGTAAACCGGCGGTCTGTATGGCCTGTAGCGGGCCGGGCGCCACTAACCTGGTGACCGCCATCGCCGACGCGCGTCTCGACTCCATTCCGCTGATCTGCATTACCGGCCAGGTGCCGTCCTCGATGATCGGCACCGATGCGTTCCAGGAAGTCGACACCTACGGCATCTCTATCCCCATCACCAAACATAACTATTTAGTTCGCGATATTAGCGAGCTGCCTCAGGTTATCAGCGATGCGTTCCGCATTGCGCAGTCTGGCCGCCCGGGCCCGGTGTGGATAGACATTCCTAAGGATGTCCAGACCGCAGAAATTGAGATCGACGTTCTGCCGGAGCCGGGTGACCGTGCCCCCGCGCCAGAATTCAGCGCTGAGAGCGTGCGCGATGCGGCGGCGATGATCAACGCCGCCAAACGCCCGGTGCTCTATCTGGGCGGCGGGACGATCAACGCCGCGGATGAAATCCGCCAGTTCGCTGAAAAAGCTAATTTGCCCACCACTATGACCCTGATGGCGCTGGGTATGCTGCCAAAAGCGCACCCGCTCTCTCTCGGCATGCTGGGCATGCACGGCGCGCGCAGCACCAACTACATCCTGCAAGAGGCGGATTTGCTGATAGTTATGGGGGCGCGTTTTGATGACCGGGCGATTGGCAAAACCGAGCAGTTCTGCCCGAACGCCAAAATCATTCACGTGGATATCGACCGCGCCGAGCTGGGTAAAATCAAGCAGCCGCACGTGGCGATCCAGGGCGACGTGGCCGAGGTGCTGGCGCAGCTGATCCCGCAGACGGAGGCAACCGACCGCGCCGACTGGCGCCAGCTGGTAGCCGATCTGCAACGGGAGTTCCCGGGCGCTATCCCAACCGAGGGCGACCCGCTGAGCCACTATGGTCTTATCAACGCCGTCGCCGCCTGCGTGGATGACAGCGCGATTATCACCACCGACGTCGGCCAGCATCAGATGTGGACCGCTCAGGCGTATCCGCTGAACCGTCCGCGCCAGTGGCTGACCTCCGGCGGCCTTGGCACCATGGGCTTCGGCCTGCCAGCAGCGGTTGGCGCGGCGCTCGCCAACCCGGACCGCAAGGTGATCTGCTTCTCCGGTGACGGCAGCCTGATGATGAATATTCAGGAGATGGCGACGGCGGCCGAAAACCAGTTAGACGTTAAAATCATTCTGATGAACAACGAGGCGCTGGGCCTGGTGCACCAGCAGCAGAGCCTGTTCTACAAGCAGGGCGTGTTTGCGGCGACCTATCCGGGGATGATCAACTTCATGCAGATTGCCGCTGGTTTTGGCCTGCACACCTGCGATCTGAACGCCGAAGAAGATGCCCACGCGGCGTTGCAGGATGCGATTTCTCGCCCTAGCCCGGCGCTGATCCACGTGCGTATCGACCCTGAACTAAAAGTGTATCCGATGGTGCCGCCGGGTGCGGCAAATACTGAGATGGTGGGGGAATAAGCCATGCAGAAACAATGTGATAACGTCATTCTGGAACTCACCGTCCGCAACCACCCAGGCGTCATGACCCACGTCTGTGGGCTCTTTGCCCGTCGGGCGTTTAACGTGGAAGGCATTCTGTGCCTGCCGATTCAGGGCAGCGAGCACAGCCGCATCTGGCTACTGGTGAACGACGACCAGCGTCTGGAGCAGATGATGGCGCAGATCGACAAGCTGGAGGACGTCACCAAAGTGGCACGCAACCAGTCCGATCCCACCATGTTTAACAAAATTGCGGTGTTTTTTGAGTAAATCACTTAAGGTAAGAGGCTTTTGCCGGATGGCGCTGCGCTTATCCGGCCTGCAAGGACGTTACACGTAGGCCGGATAAGGCGTTTGCGCCGCCATCCGGCGCGTTCACGCATCAGGATCAAACCATGACCACCATCGCCCTTATCGACGACCACCTTATCGTTCGCTCCGGCTTTGCCCAGCTTTTAAACCTCGAGCCGGATTTTCAGGTCGTGGCCGAGTTTGGCTCAGGACGCGAGGCGCTGGCGGGCCTGCCGGGACGCGGGGTGCAGGTCTGTATCTGCGATATCTCAATGCCGGACCTCTCCGGGCTGGAGCTGTTAAGCCAGCTGCCGAAAGGGATGGCGACGATTATGCTCTCGGTCCACGACAGCCCGGCGCTGGTCGAGCAGGCGCTCAACGCGGGGGCGCGCGGGTTTCTCTCTAAACGCTGTAGCCCGGACGAGCTGATTGCCGCCGTGCGTACCGTCTCCACCGGCGGCTGCTACCTGACGCCGGATATTGCCATCAAGCTGGCGGCGGGACGGCAGGATCCGCTCACCAGACGCGAGCGCCAGGTGGCAGAGAAACTTGCCCAGGGCATGTCGGTGAAAGAGATTGCCGTAGAGCTGGGGCTGTCGCCAAAGACCGTTCACGTTCATCGCGCCAACCTGATGGAAAAACTCAACGTCAGTAACGATGTCGAGCTGGCGCGCCGTATGTTTGACAGCTGGCAATGAACTCCCTGTTTTCACGGCTGATCGCCGTCGTCGCCAGCTTTTTTATCTTCTCCGCCGCGTGGTTCTGTCTGTGGAGTATCAGCCTGCATCTTGTCGAGCGCCCGGAGCTGGCGGTGCTGCTGTTCCCCTTTGGCCTGCGGCTGGGGCTAATGCTGCAATGCCCGCGCGGCTACTGGCCGGTGCTGCTGGGCGCAGAGTGGCTGATGCTGATCTGGCTGGCGCAGGAAGTGGCCCTCGCGCACCTGCCTTTATTGATGACCGGAAGCCTGCTCACGCTTATCCCGGTCGCCCTGATTTCCCGCTACCGTCACCAGCGCGACTGGCGCACGCTGCTGCGTCAGGGTGCGGCGCTGATTGCCGCCGCGCTGTTGCAGTCCCTGCCGTGGGTGGGTGAAAAGGAGGGGCTCAACGCCCTGCTGCTGACCCTCACCGGCGGCCTGACGCTGGCCCCGACCTGCCTTGTGATCTGGCATTACCTTACCAGCACCGTCTGGCAGCCGCTCGGCCCGGCGCTGGCCTCCCAGCCGGTGAACTGGCGCGCCCGGCACCTGATCTGGTATCTGCTGCTGTTTGTGGTGAGCCTGTGGTTGCAGCTTGGTCTGCCCGCTGAATTATCACGCTTCACGCCGTTTTGTCTGGCGCTGCCGATCATCGCCCTTGCCTGGCATTACGGCTGGCAGGGCGCATTGATCGCCACGCTGATGAACGCCATCGCGCTGATTGCCAGCCAGACCTGGCACGATCACCCGGTAGATCTGCTGCTCTCGCTGCTGGCCCAGAGCCTGACCGGGCTGCTGCTCGGCGCGGGCATACAGCGCCTGCGCGAGCTGAACCAGTCTCTGCAAGCCGAGCTGGCGCGCAACCGCCGTCTGGCGGAGCGTCTGCTGGAGACGGAAGAGAGCGTGCGCCAGGAGGTTGCTCGCGAGCTGCACGATGACATCGGCCAGACCATCACCGCCATCCGCACCCAGGCGGGCATTGTTCAGCGCCTGGCGGCAGAAAACGCGGGCGTGAAGCAGGGCGGGGCGCATATCGAACAGCTTTCGCTGGGCGTCTATGATTCCGTTCGTCGCCTGTTAGGGCGGCTGCGCCCGCGCCAGCTTGACGATCTCTCGCTCGAGCAGGCAATACGCTCTCTGATGCGCGAGATGGAGCTGGAGAGCCGCGGGATTGTCAGCCATCTCGACTGGCGCATCAATGAAGCTACCCTGAGCGAAGGCCAGCGCGTGACCCTTTTCCGCGTCTGCCAGGAAGGGCTGAACAACATCGTCAAACACGCCAGCGCCAGCGCGGTAACGATCCAGGGCTGGCAGCAGGACGAGCGCCTGATGCTGGTGATTGAAGACGACGGCTGCGGCCTGCCGCCGGGCTCCGGCCAGCAGGGGTTTGGTCTTGCGGGCATGCGCGAGCGCGTAAAGGCGCTGGGCGGCACGCTGAACATCTCCTGCACCCACGGGACGCGCGTCAGCGTCAGTTTGCCGTTAAGGACGCACCATGTTTAAAACCCCCGCCAGCGCAGCCCCATTAAGCAACAAAGCGGAAATCGACTCCCGCTACCGCTACTGGCGTCGCCATATCCTGATTACCATCTGGCTCGGCTACGCGCTGTTCTATTTCACCCGCAAAAGCTTCAACGCCGCCGCGCCGGAAATCCTCGCCAGCGGCGTGATGACGCGCACCGATATCGGCCTGCTGGCGACGCTGTTTTACATCACCTACGGCCTGTCGAAGTTCTTCTCCGGCATCGTCAGCGACCGCTCCAACGCGCGCTATTTTATGGGCGTTGGGCTGATCGCCACCGGCGTGGTGAACATCCTGTTTGGTTTCTCCACCTCGCTGTGGGCCTTTGCCCTGCTGTGGGCGCTGAACGCCTTTTTCCAGGGCTGGGGCGCGCCGGTCTGCGCCCGCCTGCTCACCGCCTGGTACTCGCGCAACGAGCGCGGCGGCTGGTGGGCGATATGGAATACCGCGCATAACGTCGGCGGGGCGCTGATCCCGATGGTGGTGGGTGCCGCAGCGCTGCACTACGGCTGGCGCGCGGGGATGATGATTGCCGGTGGCCTCGCGATTGTCGCCGGGCTGTTCCTCTGCTGGCGCCTGCGCGACAGGCCGCAAACCGTCGGCCTGCCGCCGGTGGGAGACTGGCGGCACGACGAGATGGAGATCGCCCAGCAGCAGGAAGGGGCCGGGCTGTCCCGTCAGGAGATCCTCACCAAATACGTGCTGAAAAACCCCTACATCTGGCTGCTGTCGCTCTGCTACGTGCTGGTCTACGTGGTGCGCGCGGCCATCAACGACTGGGGCAACCTGTACATGTCCGAAACTCTCGGCGTGGACCTGGTGACCGCCAACTCGGCGGTGACCATGTTTGAATTGGGCGGGTTTATCGGCGCGCTGGTGGCGGGCTGGGGCTCGGACAAGCTGTTCAACGGCAACCGCGGTCCGATGAACCTGATTTTTGCCGCCGGGATTTTGCTCTCCGTCGGGTCGCTGTGGTTGATGCCGTTCGCCAGCTACGTGATGCAGGCGGCGTGCTTCTTCACCATCGGTTTTTTCGTCTTTGGCCCGCAGATGCTGATCGGCATGGCGGCGGCGGAGTGTTCCCACAAAGAGGCGGCAGGCGCGGCGACGGGCTTTGTCGGGCTGTTTGCCTACCTTGGCGCATCGCTCTCCGGCTGGCCGCTGGCGCGGGTGATCGACGTCTGGCACTGGAGCGGGTTCTTCGCGGTGATCGCCATCGCGGCGGGCATCTCCGCCCTGCTGTTGCTGCCGTTTTTGCACGCGCAGGCACCGCGCGAAGCGTGACGCGCCTCACCTTTTGCTGCCGAGACGCGCAAAACTAAGAAATTTTCCCGGTTTCACCTGGACGCTGTCTCAGGCATCTCTCCTGGCTGGTTTTTACAATGCTGCAAAAATCAGCTCAGGAGTAACTCAGTCATGCTGGCCTTCTTAAATCAGGTGCGCAAGCCGACCCTGGATCTGCCGCTCGACGTGCGGCGCAAGATGTGGTTCAAACCGTTCATGCAGTCCTATCTGGTGGTCTTCATCGGCTACCTGACCATGTACCTGATCCGCAAAAACTTTAACATCGCGCAGAACGACATGATCTCGACCTACGGGCTGAGCATGACGCAGCTGGGGATGATTGGCCTAGGCTTCTCCATCACCTACGGCGTGGGGAAAACGGTTGTGTCCTACTACGCGGACGGCAAAAACACCAAGCAGTTCCTGCCGTTTATGCTGATCCTCTCCGCCATCTGTATGCTCGGCTTCAGCGCCAGCATGGGCGCGGGCTCCGTCAGCCTGTTCCTGATGATCGCCTTCTACGCCCTGAGCGGATTCTTCCAGAGTACCGGCGGGTCGTGCAGCTACTCCACCATCACCAAATGGACCCCGCGCCGCAAGCGGGGTTCGTACCTCGGCATGTGGAACATCTCCCACAACCTCGGCGGAGCGGGCGCGGCCGGCGTGGCGCTGTTCGGTGCGAACTACCTGTTCGACGGCCACGTGATTGGCATGTTTATCTTCCCGTCGATTATCGCCCTGATTGTCGGCTTTATCGGCCTGCGCTACGGCAGCGATTCCCCGGAATCCTACGGCCTCGGCAAAGCTGAAGAGCTGTTCGGGGAGGAGATCAGCGAGGAGGACAAAGAGACCGAAGAAAACGAGATGTCCAAATGGCAGATCTTTGTTGAGTACGTGCTGAAAAACAAAGTGATCTGGCTGCTCTGCTTCTCGAACATCTTCCTGTACGTGGTGCGTATCGGTATCGACCAGTGGTCCACCGTGTATGCCTTCCAGGAGCTGAAGCTCTCGAAAGAGGTGGCGATTCAGGGCTTCACTCTGTTCGAGGTGGGCGCGCTGGTCGGCACCCTGCTGTGGGGCTGGCTCTCGGACCTCGCCAACGGCCGTCGCGCGCTGGTGGCCTGCGTCGCGCTGGCGCTGATTATCGCCACGCTCGGCGTTTACCAGCACGCCAGCAACCAGTACGTTTACCTGGCGTCGCTGTTTGCGCTCGGCTTCCTGGTGTTCGGTCCGCAACTGCTGATCGGCGTGGCGGCGGTTGGCTTTGTGCCGAAAAAAGCGATCGGCGCAGCCGATGGGATTAAGGGCACCTTCGCCTACCTGATCGGCGACAGCTTCGCCAAGCTCGGTCTGGGCATGATCGCCGACGGCACGCCAATTTTCGGCCTCACCGGCTGGGCGGGCACCTTCGCCGCGCTGGATGCGGCAGCGATTGGCTGTATCGTCCTGATGGCGATGGTTGCGGTGCTGGAAGAGCGTAAGATCCGCCGCGAGAATCGTGCGCAGAAATTAAAAGTAGCCTGAGTGTGCAGGTAACTTCTTTGCCCGGTGTGTGATGCCGGGCTTTTTTATTTTTCACGGCCTGCCTTTTACCTTTACCCCGCTTTACATACCCGCCCCTCTCCATGCTCTACAGTTTTTTTGCTGCCGCCTTTCGTGCAGCCTTAGCCCCTTTTGCTAACGGAGAGCTTGCATGTTGACCCGACGATTGTCCTGCCTGGCGCTGTTGATGGCGCTGGCCTCCCCCGCAATGGCCGCGGATGCCCCCACCTACGGCGAGAAGCTGGAAGGTTTTGACTACGGCTGGCCGGTAAAACACTTTACCTTTACCTCGCAGAACCAGCCTCTGGATATGGCTTACCTGGACGTGAAGCCGGAAAAACCCAACGGCCGCACCGTGGTGCTGATGCACGGCAAAAACTTCTGCGCTGGCACCTGGGACGGCACGATCCGCGCGCTTTCAGCCAGCGGGTATCGCGTGATCGCACCCGACCAGATCGGCTTCTGCAAATCCACCAAGCCGGAGCATTATCAGTACACCTTCCAGCAGCTGGCGGATAACACCCACGCGCTGCTGAAAACGCTGGGCGTCGATCGCGTCACGGTTATCGGCCATTCGACCGGCGGCATGCTGGCGACCCGCTACGCGCTGATGTGGCCGCAGCAGGTGGAGCAACTGGTGATGGTGAACCCAATAGGGCTTGAAGACTGGAAAGCGCGCGGCGTGCCGCATATTACGGTCGACCAGTGGTACCAGCGCGAGCTGAAAGTCAGCGCCGACGGTATTCGTCAGTACGAGAAAAACACCTACTACGCCGGGGAGTGGAAGCCGGAGTACGAGCGCTGGGTCACCATGCTTGCCGGGTTAAACAACGGGCCGGGCAAAGCGCGCGTGGCGTGGAACTCGGCGCTGCTCTACGACATGATTTATACCCAGCCGGTCGTCTATGAATTTAGCGAGCTGAAGATGCCGGTATTATTGATGATCGGCACGAAGGACAACACCGCCATCGGGAAAGATCTCGCCCCACCGGAGATCCGCAAGACGCTCGGTAACTACACGGTGCTGGGCAAAGAGACGGCGAAGCGCATCCCGCACGCGACGCTGATTGAATTTAACGACATGGGCCACGCGCCGCAGATGCAGGATCCTGCACGCTTCCACGAGGCGCTGCTGAAAGGGCTTCAGGCGCGCTGACTGGTCTCCAGCAACAGCCCGCGCAGCCACGCCTGCGCGAGGTTGCGGTGCGTTCTGCCGTGCCAGGCCATGCTTTTGGTAAAACCGGGCACGGGAACCGGCGTCTCGCAGACGAACATCCCCGTCTGCTTTTCCGCTATGCGTGATGGCACAACGGCAATCATATCGCTGAGGGCCAGCACGTCCGGCAGGACTAAAAAGTTACTCACCGATAAGCCAACATGCCGCGTTCGGCCAGTTTTCTCCAGCGCGCCATCCGTTACGCCGCGAAAACCGTCGCCCTCGTAAGAGACCAGCACATGCTCCAGGGCGCAAAACCGGTCTAACGTCATGGGCTGTCCGGCATCCGGATGGTCGGCACGCATCATGCAAACGTACCGTTCATCATAAAGCGCCCGGCTGTGAAGCTCATCTGGCGTGGTGTGCGGGGTGATCAGCGCCACGTCGACAGAGCCTTGTTCGAGCTGGCTGACCAGACGGTCGGATTCCACAGGTACCACGCGCACGCGAATCCCCGGCGCCTGCACCTTAAGCGCAGCGATAAACGGCACGACGACCGCGCGCAGGGCGTAGTCGGTCGCGGCAAGCGTGAAGGTGAACGTTGCGGTGAGCGGATCAAAGGCGATCGGCTGAAGCAGCTCGTCGATATCTGCCAGAATGCGTTTGACGGGAGCCGCCATCGCTTCCGCCCGGGTGGTAGGCACGATGCCGTGCGGCGCGCGGATAAACAGCGGGTCTTCAAAGTAATCCCGCAGGCGGTTAAGCATGCCGCTTACCGCTGGTTGGGTCAGGGCAAGACGCGCCGCCGCGCGGGTGACGCTGCGTTCGTCCAGCAGGGCATCCAGCGTTTTCAGCAGGTTAAGATCCAGCGTGCGCAGATCCGCTTTCATGACGTTTTTCCACCTCTTTTCCGTTTACTATTATGGCGCTGCCCGCTGTTGACGCACTGCGTTTCCCGCTATGATGGGCGGCTAGTCTAAGGAGAACGCATGGTCTGGATAATGCTGGCAACGCTTGCCGTGGTGTTTGTGGTTGGATTTCGTGTCCTGACCTCAGACTCCCGCCGCGCCATCAAACGTTTAAGCGAGCGGCTGGGGATCACCCCGCTGCCGGTCGAGTCGATGATTGACCAGTTCGGTAAAACGCCGGGCAATGAGTTTATCCGCTATCTTGAACGCCCCGACGAGGCGCATCTGCTAAATGCCGCTCAGGTGCTGCTGATCTGGCAGGTCTGCATCGTCGACGCCAGCGAAGAGAATCTGCATACCTGGCACCGCATGCTGCGTAAAGCCCGTCTGGCCGCGCCGATCACCGACGCGCAAATCCGCCTCGCGCTCGGCTTTATGCGCGAGATAGAGCCTGACCCGCAGGAGCTTAACGCCTTCCAGCTGCGCTACAACCAGCTTTTCCTGCCGGAAGAGGGCGTGTTTTACCTGCACTGATATCACGAAACGTGATGAAGAGTATAAAGCATCGTCATTAGATTTATATCACCCGCAGGCGCACCATCACCTTATCAACTAACCGATGAGGTGAACCATGAAACAATCCGCCATTATCTGGCCGAACGACTACCTGCCCGGCACCACCGATAACTTTGCCTCCAACGAAATCATCGTCGCCGGGCTGAGCGCAAAAGAGATTTGGGCGCAGCTCAACGACACCACCCTGTGGCCGAACTACTACAGCAACGCCGAAGATATCCGTTTTCACGACGGCAGCGGCCCGGTGCTGAGCGCCAACGCCCGCTTCCGCTTCACCACCTTTGGCTTCCCGGTTGAGGCGCAGGTGACGGAGTATGTTCCGCCCGTGGAGGGCGAAGCCGCGCGTATCGCGTGGCACGGCTGGGTAGAAGGGGATGCAAATTCGCGTCTGGACGTGATCCACGCCTGGCTGTTTGAAGACCTGCCGGGAAACCGCGTGCGCATTCTGACTCAGGAGTCGCAGAAAGGCGTGCCGGCGCAGGAATTAGCGCGCACGGTGCCAAACCCAATGATTAACGGGCATCAGGAGTGGATCGTGGGATTAGCGAGTGCCGCTCTTAAGGCTCGCGGGTAATTTTGCCCGGTGGCGCTTTGCTTACCGGGCCTACAAGCCCGTAGGCCGGCGCAAGCGCAGCGCCGCCCGGCATTAAAAAACGACAAAAGTTGTCGAAACGTTAAATTCGTCACACTTTTGATGATAAACTGCGCGACTTTTCCGCACGTTTTTATCTTCAGGTGATGCCATGACAGAACATACCCAGCCCACGACTACACCGCAGGCCAAAGAGGTTTCACGCCCCAACTGGTTGGCGGTTTTCTCCGTGGCATTTTGCGTCGCCTGCCTGATCACCGTCGAGTTCCTGCCGGTCAGCCTGCTGACGCCGATGGCGCAGGATCTGGGCATTTCCGAGGGCGTGGCGGGGCAGTCGGTGACCGTCACCGCGTTTGTGGCGATGTTCGCCAGCCTGTTTATCACGCAGGCGATCGGCACCATTGACCGTCGCAAGGTGGTTATTCTGTTCAGCGTGCTGCTGACGCTCTCCTGCCTGCTGGTCTCTTTCGCTGAAAGCTTCACCCTGCTGCTGCTCGGCCGTGCCTGCCTGGGGCTGGGATTAGGCGGCTTCTGGGCGATGTCCGCCTCGCTGACCATGCGCCTGGTGCCCGCGCGTACGGTGCCAAAAGCCTTGTCCGTTATCTTCGGTGCGGTCTCGATCGCGCTGGTGATCGCCGCGCCGCTGGGCAGTTTCCTCGGTGGAATTATCGGCTGGCGCAACGTCTTTAACGCGGCGGCGGTGATGGGCGTGCTGTGCATTATCTGGGTGTGGAAGGCGCTGCCGTCCCTTCCGGGGGAAGCGGCGCACCACAAACAGAACATGTTCGCGCTGCTGAAGCGCCCGGGCGTGCTGGCGGGGATGACCGCCATCTTCATGGCCTTTGCCGGGCAGTTTGCTTTCTTCACCTATATCCGCCCGGTGTATATGACCATGGCGGGCTTTGACGTGGACGGCCTGACGCTGGTGCTCCTGAGCTTCGGGATCGCCAGTTTTGTCGGCACCTCGCTGTCGTCCCAGTTCCTGAAGCGCTCCCTGAAGGTGGCGCTGGCGGGTGCCCCGCTGGTGCTGGCGATCAGCGCCGCGGTGCTGGTGTTGTGGGGCAGCGATAAGTGGGTGGCTTCGGCGATCGCGATTATCTGGGGCTTTGCCTTTGCGCTGGTGCCGGTGGGCTGGTCGACGTGGATCACCCGCTCGCTTGCCGATCAGGCGGAAAAAGCCGGGTCGATTCAGGTGGCGGTGATCCAGCTGGCGAATACCTGCGGCGCGGCGGTGGGCGGCGTAGCGCTCGACCACCTGGGGCTGACCTCGCCGCTGGTAATTTCCGGCACGCTGATGCTGCTGACCGCGCTGCTGGTGGCGGGGAAGGTTAAGGCGAAGTAGTGCTTTTCTCCCTCTCCCGTGGGAGAGGGCCGGGGTGAGGGGACATCAGGCTACGCCGATGTCTGAACCCGTCTTCTCGAATCCATCGAAATCAGCACCACCGACGACACAATCAGCAGCGTCCCCAGCCAGTCCGGCAGGGTGAACGCCACACCCAGCAACACCACCGACAGCAGCGCGCTGCTCAGCGGCTCGGCGCAACTCAGAATGCTCGCCTTCGGCCCGCCGATCATCTGTGCGCCTTTCAGATACAGGCTGAACGTCAGCGCGGTACCTATCACCACCAGGTAGAAAAACGCCAGCAGCAGGCCGCCGTCGATCACGAAGGTGGTGCCGCGTCCGGCGTAGAACGGCGTCAGCATTAGTCCCGCAATCAACATACTCCAGCCGACAATCGGCAGCGTGCCGTAGCGGGCGATAAGCGTCGACGGGTACGTCGTATAAAACGCCGCGGCAAACGCCGAGGCGATACCGAAGAACAGCGCGGCCGGCGAGATGGAGAGCGACGTCGGGTCGCCGTGGGTTACCAGCAGGAAGGTACCCACAAGCGACGTGAAAATCGCGGATAAGACAAATATGCCGGGACGCGTTTTCCGCGCCAGCGCAAACCATGCCACGATAATGGTCGGCGACAGAAACTGGAGCACGGTGGCCGTCGCGGCGTTGGATTTTTCAATTGTCAGCAGGAAGGTGAGCTGCACGGTAAGCGCGCCAGCCAGCGAGAAAAACAGCAGGCTGAGAGCGTCTTTGCGGTTTTTGACGACCGAGAAAATCTTGTCGCCGTGAACGAAGGAGAGCGTCAGCAGGATCACGCCGGTAAACAGCAGACGAACCATGGTCAGGTAAGGCGAAGAGATGTGGCTTTTCTCCATGATGTACTGCGCGCAAACCCCGGAACTGCCCCATAAAACGGCGGCGATCAGGACGTTGAGCATCCCTTTGCGTGTGGAACCCATGTTCTCCCCTGTTATGTTGGTTTTTTTGTAGCATAACATGGGATCTTGCCGGGTGGCGCTACGCTTACCCGGCCTACAAAACCTTGTAGGCCCGTGCAAGCGCAGCGCCGCCGGGCGAAACAAACGACGCTGTACTAGAACCACGCCTCCCACATCGCGCCGACGTTGAAGTCGTCCAGCGTTTCATCTTTGGTGTTGTTCACGCGCGCGGTACGTTCGTTATCCACCTTGCCGCCGGTCACGTAGAAGCGCAGCATCGGACGGAACTCCGGCCCCATGGCGATAGACATGTTCTGCGACAGGGTCAGCTTCCAGCCCTTGTTGTCGCCGCCGTTGTCGTAATCCACGTGCTGCCAGCCCGCTTCCAGCCAGGTGGAGTGAACGTCGTTCCACCAGTGCATCGGGCGCACGATGGCGTTGTAGTTCTTGCGGTTGTCGGTCTTATCGCGGCTGTTGTCGTAGTCATGGAAGGCGAGGAGGTACTCCACCTGCGTCGCCTGGGTGAATTTGTACAGCCCTTCGAAGCTGGCGTAGACCGTGGTCAGATCCTCGGTTTTGTTGAACACGCTGTTGTCCGCGTTATCGGAGTAGCGGGCAATCACCTTGTTCACGCCGCTGTCGTTGGTGTGGCTCAGCACCACGCCGCCCTGCCAGGCGTTCAGACGTTCGTCGCTCTCAACGGCTTTGGAGTCAAAGCCGTAGTTGGCGTACAGCTCCAGATCCAGCGGACCGAGCTTCATACCGTGGATTTTAGACGTCGCGGCGTAGTTGCCTTTGTCGCCCGTGCCGGACCCGCCGGTACAGGTGATGCGCGACGGGTTGGCTTCGTCTTCCATCACTTCTGGGCTACAGGATTCCACCGCTGCCACGGCGGCCACGTCAAACTGCACGCCGCCGATATCGAAGTTCTTCACCCCGGCGCCCTGACCGTCGTGGTTCATCCAGAAGTAATCGTTGATGCCCTGCTGCGGACGCTGGTGGAAGTCGCGACCCGCCCAGAAGTAGGCGTTCGGGTTGGAGGCCATAATGTTGGTCACGCCCGCGTAGGCTTTCTTGAGGTTAACTTCGTCGCCCCAGTGGTCGATCATCACGTTGATGTCCCAGATGGCGCCGTTTTCGCCCTTGAAGGCTTTAGAGAGCTGGAACTCGCCGCCGTTGCCTTCGTTACCCAGACGACCAATGGCCGACGCGCCGTTGTAGGAGCCGTCCACCGCCACGTATTTCTGATCGGCGGCCTGGAAGTGCGCGCCGTAGCGGGCGTAGCCGGTGAATTTGATGCCAAACGGGATCGCCATATCCGGAGATTGCGCCGCGCTCTGCGGCTCGGTCACCACGTCCGCTTTTTTCGCGACCGCCGCGTCCATTTTGGCCTGACGCTCGGCCAGGGCTTTATCCACCGCTTTTGCCACAATGGCGTCGATTTGCTCCTGAGTGAATTCCTGAGCGAGAACGGAAATTGGGCAAAGCGCGGCGATAACCGCCATGGTTAATGGAAGTTTTTTAATCGTATTCATGGTTATCTCAATATAGTTTAATTTTATTCAGACAATAACCATCCCGCTCCGATCTGACAGAGTATGTCGCTATCATCAGAACAAGTGGATCTCTATTTAGGGTACAGAGGTATTACAGTAATTATTTCGCCATAGACTATCTCTGATATAAATGAATAATTTCTTCGGATAACTCGCGCGCTAATAAGGAATTCATTAAATGATCCTGGGCGTGCACCATAATTAAGGTCATCGGCTGGCGGGCTTCGCCCGCATCCTGCTCGATCAGTTTGGTCTGCATCTTGTGCGCCTGGCGCGCGTAGCCGTCGGCTTCGCGCAGCAGGCTTTTGGCCTCGTCAAGGTTGCCCTGACGCGCCGCGTGCAGGGCTTCAAAGCACAGGCTGCGGGACTGGCCGGCGTTGACGATAATTTCCATTACGGCTTCTTCTAGTGCGATCATCATCATTACTCTTTATCAAAACTATTATTTAAGGCGGTGGCGGCAAACCACTCTCCGCTTTTTTTAATGGTGCGCTGCTGCGTCTCTACATCGAGCTGAATAAAACCGTAGCGGTTTTTATACGCATTACACCACGACCAGTTATCAATAAACGTCCACATATGATAGCCAAGGCAATTGCAGCCTTCGCTAATACCTTTGTGCAGCCACGATAAATGCTCAGAAATAAAATCGATGCGGTATTGATCGTTAATCTGGCCATTTTCAATAAAGCGCTGCTCGTTTTCGACGCCCATGCCGTTTTCCGAAATAAAGCAGCGAGGGTTGCCGTAATTATCGCGCAGGTTAACCAGAATATCGTAAATACCCGGCGCGTAGATTTCCCAGCCGCGGTACGGGTTCATCTTACGGCCCGGCATCTCGTAATTATCAAAGAACCACTCCGGCATAAACGGCGCCTGCGGGTTCACCGCGCTGTCGCGACACTTCACGCGACGCGGCTGATAGTAGTTAACGCCGAGCAGGTCGATTTTCCCTTCCGCAATCAGGAAACCGTCTTCCGGCTTGCAGGCGGGCAGCTGATCGTAAGATTTCAGCAATGCCACCAGGTCCGCCGGATACTCCCCGCGCAGCACCGGGTCGAGGAAGCTGCGGTTAAACATCAGATCCGCTATGTGCGCCGCCTTCACGTCCGCCGGGTTCCGGGAGCGCGGGTACGACGGCGTCAGGTTGAGCACGATGCCGATCTCACCCGCGTAGTGTCCGGCGCGGTAAGCCTGAACGGCCTTCGCGTGGGCCAGCACGGTGTGATACGCCACGGTGGCTGCCCGACGAAAATCCACCACGTTCGGGTAGTGGAAGTCGTACAGATAACCGCCTTCCACCGGAACAATCGGCTCGTTGAAGGTAAACCAGTGCAGCACGCGGTCGCCGAACAGCTCGAAGCAAATCTGCGCATAGCGGGCGTACGCGTCCACCACGTCACGGTTTTCCCAGCCGCCAATCTCCTGCATCGCCATCGGCATGTCGAAATGGAACAGGGTGATAAACGGCGTGATACCCTGCTCGTTTAGCTCATCAATGACCTGATTGTAAAAATCGACCGCGTCCGGGCTCACTTCACCGATACCGTCGGGGATCAGGCGCGCCCAGCTAATCGAGGTGCGAAAGCTGTTGTGGTTCAGCTGCTTTAACAGCTGAATGTCCGTTTTCCAGTGCTGATAAAACGTGGAGGTGTGCTGTGGCCCCACGCCGTTGTGAAAACGGTTCGGCTCGCGGGCAAACCAGTAATCCCACGTGGTTTCGCCCTCTCTTGCCCCTTCCGTCTGGAGAGCGGAGCTTGCGCTGCCCCACCAGAAGTTATCGGGAAATGCGTATTTCATGACCCTTCCTCTTTGACTTAATTACTGACTGTTTCAGCGGTGCCGACGGTTGCCTGGGCTTTCTGCTCTTCATTTTTGATGAGCGTACGCTCATAGGCGCGCAGGAACGGCAGGTACATCAGGGCGGACATCACCATGCAGACCAGGCACATCACCACCGGGCTCAGCGCCCAGTTCGCCGCCCACGAGGCGCCAATCGGCGCGGGCGTGGTCCACGGGGTTAACGAAACCACCTGAGCCAGCCAGCCGAGTTTGGTTGCGCCGTACGCCAGGCAGGCGTTGACCAGCGGAACAAACACGAACGGGATAAACAGCATCGGGTTCATGATGATCGGTGCGCCGAACAGAATCGGTTCGTTGATGTTAAAGAAGCTTGGCACCACGCCCATTTTGCCGATGGTGCGCAGGTGGGTAACGCGGCTACGCAGCAGCAGGAACGCCAGCGGCAGGGTGGAGCCTACGCCGCCAATCAGCAGGTAGTGATCCCAGAAACCTTGCAGATAAACGTGCGGCAGCGCCGCGCCCGCCGCCAGCGCCGCCTGGTTTGCAGAGAGGTTCGCCATCCAGAACGGGTTCATGATGCCGGTGACAATCAGCGACCCGTGGATACCAGCGAACCAGAAGATCTGGCACAGCAGCACGGAGAGCAGAATGGCGGGCAGCGAGTCAGACGCCGACACCAGCGGCTCCAGCAGGTGCATGATCGCCTGCGGGATGATCATCCCGGTCTGCGCTTCAATGAACAGGTTCAGCGGGTGCAGCGTTCCGATCACCACCATCACTGGGATCAGGATCTCAAACGAACGCGCCACGCCGGTCGGCACTTCCTTCGGCAGGCGGATGGTGACGTTGTTCTGTTTCAGCCACGCATAGACGCGAGTGGAGTAGATCGCGGTGATAAGCGCAGTGAAGATCCCCTGGCCGGAGAGATACTGGGTCGAAATTTTGCCATCGGCATAGGGCGCGGCGACCAGCAGGAAGGCCATAAAGGCCAGCAGGCCGGACATCACCGGATCGAGGTTAAACTGACGCCCCAGGCTTGCCCCAATCCCCACCGAGATGAAGAAGGTCATCACGCCCATGCTGAGGTTAAAGGGCAGCATCAGCTGTTCGCGGTAGGTCTCGGAGAAATCCAGCCAGCCGCGGGCGAAGCTGTTGGTGGTATCCGCCGAAAACGGCGGGAAGATAAACACCAGCATAAACGAGCCGATGATCATAAACGGCAGCGCAGCGGTAAAGCCGTCGCGGATGGCAATCACATACTTTTGCTGACCGAGCTTGGCGGCCAGCGGCGTAATTGACTGCTCAATCACCGCGACCATGGATTGATATAACGAACTCATGTGAACACCTTTTAGTGTGTCGCTTCGATGAGCGACAGAGCATAGTCCAGTACTTTATCGCCACGCTGCATGCCGTAATCCATCATGTCGATGGGCTGCACCGGAATGCCTTGCGTCGCTGCCTTGTCTGAGAGCGTCTTTAACATGTATTTCACTTGCGGTCCGAGAAGCACCACCTGATAGTGCGGAAACTGCGTATCAAATTCGGATACGCCATACGCATCTATCTTCACGGGCAAGCCCCGTTCTTTTGCAACATCGATCATTTTGCTGACCAGCAGGCTGGTGGACATCCCGGCAGAGCAGCACAGCATAATCTTGAACATCGACAACCATCCTCAAAATGTAAAAAGTTATTGCGAGGATGATTGGACATGATACGGAAACCGGTTTCCATTTATAAAAGACAGAAGTGTGACAACCATCAAGATCCCTTACTTATGAGGCTAATTAACCGGATGTGGGTCACATAATTTGGCTGTTTTGGCATCAAATTGAGTGGAAACGGAAAATCGGTTTCCATGGAAAACGGAAACGGATATACTCCGTTCTGGCTATAATGTGAGCCGTAGCGGTGATGGAAATTACAGACGCCAGTTGCGTCTGACAGGGGAGAGAGATGTCTACAATCAACGATGTATCGCGTCTGGCCGGGGTGTCCAAAGCCACGGTATCACGGGTGTTGAGCGGGTCGCGTGGCGTTAAAGAAGCCAGCCGCCAGGCTGTTCTGAAAGCGGTGGATGAGCTGAACTATCGTCCCAACGTGATCGCCCAGTCGCTGCTCAGCCAGTCGACGGGCTGCATTGGGGTGATTTGCGCGCAGGAAAACATTAACCAGACCACCGGTTACCTGTACGCGCTGGAAAAACACCTCAGCCAGCATCAAAAACATCTGCTGCTGCGTTTCGCACACACAAAAACAGAAGTGATGAACGCCCTTGAAGAACTCTCCTGCGGCTTATGTGATGACATTCTGGTGATTGGCGCGCGTTTCCCGCTGGACGTGGACATGGACAACGTGATTCTGGTCGACTGTATGGAAGCCGATAACGCCAACAGCATTCAGTTCGATCACGCGTTCGCGGCTGAAACGGCCTGTAACTATCTCACCAGCCAGGGGCGTCGCCAGATAGCGCTGATCCACCCGCACGGCAGCGGCTTTGCCGATCAGGTGCTGCTGGGCTACAAACACGCGCTGGAGAAAAACTTCCTGCCCTTTAATCGTAACCTCGTGTTTATGGACGCGACTTCATCGTCCGTTGCGCTTCAGGAATTACTCAACAACGCGTCCACGCTGAACTTCAACGCGCTGCTGGTGGCGGATGAGCAGGAAGCCCAGCGGGTGATCCCGCAGTTACAGGCGTTTAATAAATCGGTACCGGAAGACATCATGGTTTTCAGCCTCGGCGGTTCGCTGCATCTGCCGGGTATTCCGGTGATCCCGGCCATTGAGTATTCCATGGACGCCATGGCGGCGCGCATCGTGAGCTGGCTGACAGAGAAAACGCAGATGCTCGGGTCCTACGTTCTGCGCGGTGATTTGATTATTCCGGATGTGCGGAAGCGTTAAACGTGTGATGTAGGCCGGGTAAGCGCAGCGCCACCCGGCGCTCAACCCTCAGTAATCTTCCATACAATCCACCTGACTTACTGCATCCCAGTAGGCGTCCAGGTTGTCACGCTTCACGGCGGTGATGGCGTTTTTGATCAGCAGCTGATTGGCCTCAGACGACAAAATCATCGCCTGCCAGGCCTTATCGCTCTGCTTTTTCTGCGGGGTACAGGTTTTCTTCACATCTTTCAGGACCTGCTGTTTTATCTGGGCCTCTTTCTCCGGAGCGCTCTTCTCCTGCGCGTGAACAAACGCAGCGAAAATCAGGCAAACGAGCAGGCAAACCAGGTGTGCAGATTTCATCGAAACCTCCTTTGAAAGTCACATGCTTCCCCTGAAATATATCGTTACATTCATCAACGCGATTCAAGCCAAAAGTATGAATTTACGCATTCTGCGTGCGAGATCCGATCGCCAGTGCAATGCCATAGCTTACTAACACCGCGAGACTCATTTTCAGCATCGTTTCTCCGCCTATACCCGCGAGAGGCGCTGCGATCCCGCCGAATAAAAACATCAGCATGCCCAGAATGGCTGACGCTGTGCCGGACACCTTCGTGTCGACTGCGCTCATCGCTTCTGAACCCGCAAGGGTGCTGATGCCGCTGTTAAAGGCGACGGTGAAAAAGAGTGCAACCAGTGCCGGAACGGAAAGCTGCATCCACGCAAAGAGCAACGTCAGCCCCGCGCAGGACACCGCCAGAACGAGGCCTGTTCGCATCAATCTTTCCGCCAGATGGCGGCGTGCCAGACGGGAGAAAATCAGCGCTGAGACGATCAGGCCGATACCGTTCACACCGAACAGCAGGCTGAACTGCATGGCGCTCAGGCCATACTCGTTTTGCATCACAAAGGAGGATGCCCCGATATAGGCGAACAGCCCCGCCAGCATGAAGGCCTGGATCAGGCAGTAGCGCATAAAGCGACGATTTTTAAGTACCGTCCTGGCGGTTTGCGTCAGCGATCCCCCGCCCTGTTTCTCTGTGAGGGACTCGCGGATAAAAAGCTGGCTGGCGATCAGCAGCGCCAGACCCGCCCCTGCCATTACCCAGAACAGCATCCGCCAGTCGAAATGCGACGCGATATAGCCACCGAGTACCGGGGACACCACGGGCGCGATGCCGTTGACCGTCATCAGTAGGGCAAAAAACTGCGTTAGCATCGTGCCATGATAGTTATCACGGGCGATGGAGCGGGCAAGTACGGAGCCGCCCGCCCCGGCAACGCCCTGCACAAATCGCCAGCCGATCAGGGCGTAAATATTCTGCGTGCTGGCACAAAGCACTGAAGCCAGTACAAACAGCAAAAGTGAGAACAGCAGCGGCGTTTTACGTCCGATGCGATCGCTTAGCGGGCCGAAAAAGAGTTGTCCCAGCCCCAGGCCAATCAGCGCCGAGGTAAGAGAAAGCTGCGTCAGCGTTGTGGAGGTGTTGAGCTGGGTGGCGATCTCCGGCAGCGCCGGAAGATAAAAATCGGAACACAGCGGCCCGATAGCCGTCAGCAGGCCAAGGATGGCCGCGAAAGAAAAAGAGAGTTTTGCCATAGGTATTTACTCTGATGGCCGGGCAACGTTGCGCCGCCCGGCAGTGATGTTACTGAATCCCGCCGCCCAGCGACTGCCACAGCGTGATGCGGTTTTCCAGGTCGGTTTGCTGCAAGGCAATCAGTGATTCCTGCGCCGACCACAGCGACCGCTGCGCGGTGAGCACCGTCAGATAATCGCCCGCGCCAGCCTTGTAACTGCGCGTCGCCACATCCAGCGTTTTTTGCTCCGCCGCCACGTATTCACGCTGGGCATCAAGCTGTTCACTCAACGTTTCGCGCCGCGCCAGCGCGTCGGCCACGTCCTTAAACGCGCTCTGGATGGTTTTCTCATAGGTCGCAATTAACCCTTTTTTCTCGGCTTCCGCATAGCGCAGCTGCGCCATATTGTTGCCGCCGCTGAACAGCGGCAGGGTGATGGAAGGTGCAAACGACCAGACCTTCATCCCGTGGCTGAACAGGGACGACAGCGAATCGCTGCCGACGCCCGCGCTGGCGGTGAGCGAGATGGTCGGGAAGAAGTTGGCGCGCGCCGCGCCGATGTTGGCGTTGGCACTCAGCAGGTTATGTTCCGCCTCCTGAATGTCCGGACGACGCAGCAGCGCGCTGGAGCTGACGCCCGCCGGGATCAGCGTGATGGCGTTGTCGCTCAGGCTCTCCAGCGTGCCGGGTAGCAGGTTCTCGGGCACCGTATCGCCCGCCAGCAGGTTGAGAGCGTTTTTGTCCTGCATCACCAGCGTCTGGTAGCTCGCCACGCTGGCGCGCGCCTGCTGGTAAACCGCCATCGCTTCACTGACGTCCGTTGCCGCTGCCACGCCCACTTCCTGCTGGCGCTTCACAATCTTGAGCGAGTTTGCGGCGCTCTCCAGGGTGGACTTCGCCAGCGCCAGATTGCTGTTATCCGCCGCCAGCGTCACCCACGCCGTGGTCAGCTCGCTGACCATCGTCAGGCGCGTGTTCTGTGCGGTGAACTCGCTGGCAAGCCAGGTTTCACGCGCGGCACGCGACAGGCTCTGGTTGCGGCCAAACAGATCCAGTTCGAAGCTGGAGACCGCGCCGTTGGCTTCGTCACTTGTCGCGACGCCGCTCGCCAGCGTGCGGCTGCGGGTGTGGCTCAGTTCCGCGTCCACCGTCGGGAACAGGGACGAGCGCGTTTCGCCATACTGGGCACGGGCGGCGTCGATATCCGCAATCGCTTTTTGCACGTCGCGGTTGCTGTTGAGCGCCATCGTCACCACGCTTTTCAACCGCGCATCATTCATCACCTGCTGCCACTGGCTCACCACGGCGTTGGCTTCGCCATGGGCGCCCGGCAACGTCGCCGGGACGGGGGCGTCCGGGCGCTGATACGTGGGATCTAATGACACACAGCCCGCGCTCAGCAGCGCTAACGTTAATACGGTTACACGAAACATTATGACCTCCGGTTTGCGTGCTTACCGGAGAACAGACGTTTCACCAGTACAAAGAATAAAGGAACAAAGAAGATGGCCAGCAGCGTCGCGGCCAGCGTCCCGCCGATAATACCGGTACCGATCGCCACGCGGCTGTTGGCCCCGGCGCCGGTGGCAATCGCCAGCGGCGTCACGCCTGCGATAAACGCCAGCGAGGTCATGATGATCGGACGCAGACGCGTCTGGGCGGCCCGCAGGGCGGCGCGCGTCAGGGAGTAGCCTTCGGCCACTTTGGCTTCGGCAAACTCGACAATCAGAATGGCGTTCTTCGACGACAGACCGATGGTGGTCAGCAGCGCCACCTGGAAATAGACGTCGTTGTTCAGGCCGCGCAGGGAGGCGGCAACCGCTGCGCCAAGCACCCCAAGCGGGATCACGAGGATCACCGAAATGGGCACCGACCAGCTCTCATACAGCGCCGCCAGGCACAGGAACACCACCAGGATCGAGAGGGCATAGAGGCTCATTGCCTGACCGCTCGCCAGTTTTTCCTGCAACGACAAACCGCTCCATGCCCAGGTGCTGCCGGACGGCAGGTTATTCGCCAGCTGCTCCATTTTGCTCATCGCCGTACCGGAGCTGGCGCCGCTGGCGTTTTCGCCCTGAATCTCATACGCCGCCGAGCCGTTGTAGCGCACCAGGCTTTCCGGGCCATACTCCCAGCGGGTGGTGGCGAAGGCGGAGAACGGGGTCATGGTGCTGTCGCTGCCGCGCACATACCATTTGTTAAGATCCGACGGCACCGCGCGATAGTCACTGTCGCCCTGGATGTAGACCTTTTTCACACGGCCACGGTCAATGAAGTCGTTCACGTAGGTGCCGCCCCAGGCGCTGGAGAGGGTGTCGGTAACATCGCTCAGGGAGAGCCCCAGCGACACGGCTTTGTTGTTATCGATATCCACCTGAAGCTGCGGCATCTGCGGCAGATCGTTGGCGCGCACGGCGTGCAGCGAGTTGTCCTGGTTGGCTTCGCCAATCAGCTGGTTACGCAGTTTCAGCAGCGCGTCGCGGTCGGTGCCGCCGCTGGCCATCAGCTCAAAGGTAAAGCCGTTGCTCTGGCCTAAACCATCCACCGCCGGGGGCGTCATGGCGAAAATTGTGGCATCCCGAATGGTGCTCAGCTCCTGCGTGGCGCGCAGGGCAATGGCCTGGGCGGTGTTTTCCTCGCCTTTGCGCTCTGACCAGTTTTTCAGGGAGACGAACGCCATCCCGGCGTTCTGGCCGCTGCCACTGAAGCTGAAGCCTTCAACGGTAAAGATCACGTCGGTATTGGCTTTCTCTTTGGTGAGGAACCACTCGCGTACCTGGCGGCTTACCTCGGCGGTACGCACCGCGGTTGCGCCGGCGGGCAGGGTGTACTGCACCATGATTTCACCCTGGTCTTCGGTTGGCAGGAAGCTGCCCGGCAGTTTTAGCATGGCGAACCCCATCGCGCCGCAGAGCAGGGCGTAGATCACCAGCATGCCACCGGAACGGCGCAGGGCGCGCAGCACCTTGTTCTGATAGCCGTGCTCGGTCTTACTGTAGAAGCGGTTAAACGCGCCGAAGAAGCCCTTTTTGTGCGGAGCGGTGTGATTCAGGATCGAGCCGCACAGCGCGGGCGTCAGGGTCAGCGCCACCACCACGGAGAGGAACATCGCCGAAATAATGGTGACCGAGAACTGGCGGTAAATGACCCCGGTAGAGCCGCCGAAGAAGGCCATCGGCAGGAATACCGCAGAGAGCACCAGCGCAATGGCGATCAGCGCGCCGGAAATTTCGCCCATCGATTTTTCGGTCGCTTCCCGGGCGGGCAGCCCTTCGTCGCGCATAATACGCTCGACGTTTTCCACCACCACGATGGCGTCATCCACCAAAAGCCCTATAGCCAGCACCATCGCAAACAGCGTCAGGGTGTTGATGGAGTAACCGAACAGCGCCAGCACGCCGAAGGTGCCCAGCAGCACCACCGGCACCGCCAGCGCCGGGATCAGCGTCGCGCGGATGTTTTGCAGGAACAGGTACATCACCACCACCACGAGGATAATGGCTTCGAACAGGGTCTGAATCACGTCCTCAACGGAGATCTTGATGAACTCGGTGCTGTCTTTCGGGTAGGCCACATCGTAGCCTTCCGGCATCGACTTTTTGAACTCGGCGATCTTGTCTTTTACCGCCGTGGCGGTGTTAAGCGCGTTGGCGCCCGGCGAGAGCATCACCGCCATACCCGCCGCCGGGTGGCCGTTCAGCTTCGCGGTGGCGGTGTAATCTTCGCTGCCCATCTCCACGCGCGCGACGTCGCTGATGCGCACCACCGCACCGTTGGACTGGCTCTTGACGATGATCTTTTTGAACTCATCGACCGTTTGCAGACGCGACTGAGCGCGGACGGTGGCGGTCAGCTGTTGGGCGTTCGACGAGGGCAGTGCGCCGATTTTACCGGCGGAGACCTGCACGTTCTGCGCTTCAATCGCGCTCTGCACGTCGGAGGGCATCAGCGAGTACGACGCCAGCTTCGCCGGGTCGAGCCAGATGCGCATCGCGTATTCTGCACCGAACACCTGTAGGCTACCGACGCCATCCACGCGCGCCAGCGGATCCTGCATATTACTCACCAGCCAGTCGGCGATATCCGAGCTGCTGGCGGTGTCGGTTTTGTCATATACGCCCATGATCAGCAGGAAGTTGCTCTGGGATTTTTCGACGGTGATCCCGGACTGCTGCACCTCGGTCGGCAGGCGCGATTCCGCCTGCTGGACTTTGTTCTGCACCTGTACCTGAGCGGTGTCCGGATCGGTTCCCTGTTCAAACGTGACGTTAATACTCACCGACCCGTCCGAGCTGCTGGTGGAGGTGAAGTAGAGCAGGTTATCCAGCCCGGTGAGCTGCTGCTCGATCACCTGCGTCACGCTGTTTTCCAGCGTCTGTGCGGAGGCACCGGTATAGGTGGCGGAGATTTTGATCGACGGCGGAGCCACGTCCGGGTACTGCGCAACGGGCAGCGTGCGGATCGCCAGCATTCCGGCGAGCATGATGAGAATGGCGATAACCCAGGCAAAGACCGGGCGACGCACGAAGAAACGGGAAAACATCAGGCGTTTCCTCCGTTGGTTTTCATCTCTTCAGCTTTCACTTCCTGCCCGGCGGTGACTTTATCGGTGCCTTCCACAATCAGCTTATCGCCCGCCTTCAAACCGCTCAGCACCAGCCATTTGTCGCCGTAGGTGTCACCCGTCTCCAGCTGACGCTGTTCGACCTTGTTGCTGGCGTTCACCACCAGCGCGGTGGCGGTGCCTTTGGCTTCGCGAGTGATGCCCTGCTGCGGGGCGAGGATCGCGTCATTCATGATGCCTTCATCCACTCTGGCGCGGACGAACATGCCCGGCAGAAGCTGATGCTGCGGGTTCGGGAAGACGGCGCGCAGGGTAACTGAGCCGGTAGACTCATCCACCGCCACTTCGGTCAGCGCCAGGCGGCCTTTTTCGCTGTAGCTGCTGCCGTCTTCGAGAATCAACGACACGTTCAGCGTATCGCTGTTGCTGGCGAGGGTTTGCTTGCGTAAACGCAGCAGATCGGCGCTGGAACGGGTTAAATCGACGTACATACTGTCCAGCCCGCGAATGGTGGCCAGCGCGGTATCCTGCTGGGCGGTCACCAGCGCGCCGGGGGTCACAGAGGAGATGCCGATACGTCCGGCAATCGGCGCGGTGACGGTGGTCCAGTTGAGGTTAATGCGGGCGCTTTCCAGCGCGGCTTTCTTTGACTCGACGCTGGCCTTGTCCTGCGCGCAGGTGGACTTCGCGTCTTCCGCATCCTGACGTGATACGCCGTCGTCCTTCACCAGCTGCGCATAACGCCGGGCTTTCTGGCAGTCGGCCTGCACCAGCGCCTGTGCCTGTTTCAGTGCGGCGGCGGCTTCATCATACGCGGCGCGGTAGCTGGAAGGATCGATCTGATACAGCGCCTGCCCGGCCTTGACCGTATCGCCTTCGGTGAACAGGCGCTTCTGGATAATGCCACCTACCTGGGGGCGCACTTCGGCGCTCATTGCGGCGGCGGTGCGGCCGGTCAGCTCGCTGACGACGGACACCGGCTGGCTCATGAGTGTGACAATCCCCACTTCCGGAAGAGGACGTTGAGGAGCAGATGTTTGCGCATTATCGCACCCTGTCAGGAGGAGTAATGCCGCGATGGAGGTTGTTATGGTTTTCATAATCTTTTTCCAGGGTGAACGAAGCCTGCCCTGTTAATCGCTTAACAGGGAGGAGGGCTAATTAAAAGCACAGCGATCCCGCATCTCTGGCTGAGCCAGAAATGAAAAAAGGGAAATTACTTATTTCCGCTAATTATTCACATGCGATTACTTCGCAGAGAAAATCATATTTAAAATATTCTGGTATATAGGCTCTAATTGTTCTGATGGTACTTTTAAAGGCGTGAGTCGACGGTAAATCGTGCCTTCGATCATCACGGCGGTAATCTCCACGCAGCAGCGAATATGCTCATCGCTCAGGTGAGGGAACTGCTTTTTCAGGTGCTCACAGGCATTGGCGAACATGCGTGCTTCGGCTTCGATCAGCATGTTTGCCACCAGCGGATTGCGCGTGGCCTCTGCGGACATTTCGAGCATCAGCGCGTCATCGTCTTCGTTAAGCGTCTGGCGCCAGGCAAGCGCCTGCGGCATCCCTTCAACCAGGGTTTTGCCCTGCATCTCTTCAATACGTGAGTCGATAATGCGCCGGATCATCTCTTCAATAATCGCGTCTTTGTTACTGAAATAGCGATAGATTTGTCCGACGCTGAGCCTGGCTTCGCTGGCGATCTGCGACATGCTGGCAGCGTGAAATCCACTGGCGCGAAAGCAGCGGCGCGCGGCGGTGATGATTTCGTCCTGCCGCAGTTTTTGTCGTTCTTCCAGCTTTGTACTCATTGTCGGCTACCGTAAAAAGTGAGAATGATCGTTCTCATTATACGTTTTCGGAGACTATTGGAAAGGCTTTTTTTATTTACATATTGAATGAATATTTCCAGCTATAAACAATGGAGAAAATAAGGAGTTTTTATGAAGGTTAAGCTGTGAGATATTCAGATTGCGCTGAAAATAAGGAGAGAATTATGCATCTGAGCATTACAGATAATGTCACAGTCGAAGAAAAAGAAGAATTATTAACGGGGCTAAGAGCCTATAACGCGCAGTTTTTAGATCTGTCGTCGTTTGGCGGCGATATTGGCGTATATATGCGAGACGACAATGGCGTCATGCTGGGCGGGTTAATCGGCGTACGGAAAGGCGACTGGCTGAACATCGACTATCTGTGGGTCAGCGACAGCGTGCGGGGAACGGGCGTGGGAAGCCAGCTTATCAAAACGGCTGAAGAGGAGGCCCGTCGCAAAGGCTGTCGTCACGCGCTGGTGGATACGGTCAGCTTCCAGGCGCGTCCGTTCTATGAAAAGCAGGGTTATCAGGTGCAGATGTCCTTGCAGGATTACCCTTATCAGGGAATGCAGAGACACTATCTGTCCAAAAATCTTTAACCGCCGATCCCGGTGCCTATCACGGCTAACACGTGGCGCACCACGATCTCCGGCGAGAGGGCGCTAAGCCTCTCGTCATTGCGCATGCGGGAGAACGGCACCAGCACCAGGCTCAGCAGCGTTGTGAACAGCAGTTCGGGGGCCAGCGCCGGATTCAGCTTTCCTTCCTGCTGCCAGCCTTTGATGGTTGCCAGCGTGGTGTGATATTTCTCATCGCCAAAGCGTGCCTGCAAATGGGTGTGCAGTACCGGCATCTCGCCAATCACCTCCTGCATCCACAGCGGGGCAAACCAGCGATACTTTTCCGCCAGTTCGGCCAGCACCCTGACCATTTCCGTCAGGGCATCCACCGGCGAATCCCGGTTGTCGGCGAAAATCGCCCCGATCCGCTCGCGTAACGGCAGGAAGCGCTCCTCAATCATCGCATCCAGTAACTGTTCTCTGGAGTTGAAGTAGTAGTGCAGCATGGCGGGCGTCACGCCTGCTTCGCGGGCAATAGCGTTCAACGACGTATTGGCGATCCCCTGGCGGGAAAAGAGGTTCAGGGCGATGTCCAGCAGCTGTTCACGGCTGGCGGTAACGCGCTTGCCGCCGCGTGGCCGACCGGGGCGGCGGGGTTCAGAATTGTCCTTTTGTGCTGGCATGGTCACCGTATCTCTTGATCTTATTCATCACTTCCACAAATATTAATTATACGATTAATTAATTTCAAGTGATGTCTTATGGAGTCCGACGTAATGACTCAACCTGCGAAAAAGGCGCCGTCGATTAAGCTGCTGTTCAGCGCACTCCTGCTGGTGATGCTGCTCTCGGCGCTGGATCAGACCATTGTTTCCACCGCGCTGCCGACCATCGTCGGTGAGCTGGGCGGGCTGGATAAGCTCTCGTGGGTGGTAACGGCCTATATCCTCAGTTCGACCATCGTGGTGCCGCTGTACGGCAAATTCGGCGATCTGTTTGGCCGAAAAATCGTTCTGCAAATCGCGATTGTGCTGTTCCTCGTGGGGTCCGCGCTGTGCGGTCTGGCGCAGAACATGACCCAGCTGGTGCTGATGCGCGCCCTGCAAGGGTTGGGAGGCGGCGGTCTGATGGTGATCAGCATGGCCGCCGTGGCGGACGTGATCCCGCCTGCCGATCGCGGACGCTATCAGGGGCTGTTTGGCGGCGTGTTCGGGCTGGCGACGGTGATAGGGCCGCTGATCGGCGGGTTTATCGTTCAGCACGCATCCTGGCGCTGGATTTTCTACATCAACCTGCCGCTGGGGCTGTTTGCCCTGCTGGTGATTGGCGCGGTTTTCCACGGCAGCGCGCGGCGCAGCAAGCATGAGATTGATTACCTGGGGGCGATTTACCTCAGCATGGCGTTGCTGTGCATCATTCTGTTTACCACCGAGGGCGGGACGATCCGCCAATGGAGCGACCCGCAGCTGTGGTGTATTCTGGCCTTCGGCCTGACGGGGATCGCCGGGTTTATCTACGAAGAGCGGCTGGCGTGGGAGCCGATTATCCCGCTGTCGCTCTTCCGCGACCGCAGCTTCCTGCTCTGTAGCCTGATCGGTTTTATTATCGGCATGTCGCTGTTTGGCTCCGTCACTTTCCTGCCGCTCTATTTACAGGTGGTAAAAGACGCCACGCCGACGCAGGCCGGTTTGCAGCTGATCCCCCTGATGGGGGGGCTGTTGCTCACCTCCATTATCAGCGGGCGCATCATCAGCCGTACCGGGAAATATCGTCTGTTCCCGATCCTCGGCACGCTGCTCGGCGTGGTGGGGATGGTATTACTGACGCGCATTTCAATCACCTCCCCAACCTGGCAGCTGTACCTGTTTACCGGCGTGCTGGGCATGGGGCTGGGACTGGTGATGCAGGTGCTGGTGCTGGCGGTGCAGAACAGCGTGTCAGCCGATCAATACGGCGTCGCGACGTCTGGGGTGACGCTGTTCCGTTCCATTGGCGGGGCGATTGGCGTTGCGCTGTTTGGCGCGGTGTTCACCCATATTCTGCAATCAGGCCTGATCGACAGGCTGCCGGAAGGGGCGGAACTGCCGCGCGAACTTAATCCCGTTGCCATACACCATCTGCCTGATGCCCTGCGTCTGGACTATCTGGATGCGTTCGGCTCGGCGATCCATGCGGTATTCATGCTGGCGGCGGGGATTATGGTGCTGGCGTTTGTGCTGTCGTGGTTTTTGCGCGAAGCGCCGCTGCGTCGGCAGGCGTGAGGGAAGCGGTTCTGCTTGCGCCTGGACTACCGTAGCCTGATGCCCATCGCCCGGTGGCGCTACGCTTACCGGGCCTACACTTCCCCCGTCACGTAGGCCGGGTGAGCGCAGCGCCACCCGGCAACAGGCCGCATATAACTTAACCGTCTTACTGATTCCTTTTCGTTTTTTAGCCTGCCGTCTCGTTGTCGATATAGTCTTCAAAACGTCTATCAAAAGGAACTGTCTCGTGAAACTTCGATTGGGTGCGCTTCTCCTGACTGGCCTGCTGCTCGCGGGCTGTGATCAGGGCGGCAATGATGCCAGACACATTAAAGTCGGCGTGATCAATGGCGCTGAGCAGGACGTGGCGGAAGTCGCCAAAAAGGTGGCAAAGGAGAAATACGGTCTGGATGTTGAGCTGGTGGGCTTTAGCGGCTCGCTGCTACCCAACGATGCCACCAACCAGGGCGAACTGGACGCCAACGTCTTCCAGCATCGCCCGTTCCTCGCAGAAGATAACAAGGCGCACAATTACAAGCTGGTCGCCGTGGCCAATACCTTCGTCTTCCCGATGGCGGGTTACTCCCGAAAGATTAAATCGGTCTCTGAGCTGAAGGACGGCGCAACCATTGCGATTCCAAACGATCCCACCAACCTTGGCCGCGCGCTGTTGCTGCTGCAAAAAGAGAAGCTGATTACCCTTAAACCGGATGTTGGCCTGCTGCCAACGGCGCTGGATATTACCGCGAACCCGAAAAACTTACAGATTATGGAGCTGGAAGGGGCGCAGCTGCCGCGCGTGCTGGACGATCCGAAAGTGGATGTGGCCATCATCAGTACCACCTATCTCCAGCAAACGGGGCTTTCTCCGGTACACGACAGCGTCTTTATCGAAGACAAAAACTCACCCTACGTGAATATTGTGGTCACGCGTGAAGAGAACAAAGACGCCGAAAACGTGAAGGAATTTATCCAGTCCTATCAGTCGCCGGAAGTGGCGAAAGCGGCGGAGACCATTTTTAACGGTGGCGCGGTGCCGGGCTGGTAAGCCCCGGTAAAAAGGCCAGCGCTCCGCTGGCCGTCAAAGCGTTACGCGGGCATCGGTTCGGCTTTCGGGCCACAGAAAACCCTGACCAGACTGTGCGCCGGACGCGCGGGCGCGCGCCAGATCCCGCGAGTTTTCGATGCCTTCTATAAGAATTGATTGCGCGATACCTGCCCTGACCTCCTGTACAAACGGGGCAAGCGGCGCGCGCTCGCGCAGCGCTGAGCGGTCAATTTTCACCCCATCCAGCGGCAGCGCAAGCCGCGCGAACGCCTCCGCCAACTCCCGGGTTAAATCGTCCAGCCAGATTTGCCATCCCGCCTCTTTTAACCGAACAAGCGTGGCATGAAGGCGACGTTGCTCATCCTCGCTCAGCCGTGTGATGGTGAGGGGATCCTGAATTTCAATCGTTAACCGCTGCTGATGGCGTAACGCCAGCAACAACCGGATAGCGCGTTCGTTGAGAAGGTGTTCTGCCGGAAGGTTTAGCCAGTAAGCGTCCCGGGCGGGTATCTGTAACAGGGTGTTGGCCTGCCAGAAGAAGATTTGCAGCGCGCTGCGCGAGGGCAGCGAGGCAAACAGCACCTCAAGATTGACGTTATGGATCTCCACGAGAACTTCATGCGCGAACACCTGGCCCGAATGAAGATCGACAAGAGGCTGGAATCGCAGCCCTGAGATACGTTGCAACAGGGGAGAGGGAAGAACGGTATACATGGAACAGCCTTCAGGAAATGAAAAAAGGTTCCCGCGGACACGGGAACAAAAGGCAAACGACACACGGTCAAATTCTTAATTCAGGATCCAGCGAATGCTCTGGTAAAACGAGGGGCCACGCACGGCCTTAAGCTTGTTCATGGCGTTGTTCTTATAAAAGTAAACCAGCCTGACGTTACACCCCAGCTGACGGGCGATTTGCTTGGTTTTGAGATTACAGGAATAGCCGCGCAATACGCTGGCCTCCTCGCTGGACAACCTCGCCGGGGTGCGTAAGCGGGTCGTCATGCCTACGTTGTAACGGCCAGACTCTTGCGGCGTCTGGCTCATCAGTATTTGCCACAGCGCTTTGATATCCCCCAGGGAGACTCTTTTGCTGATGACTCCATCAACATGTTTGAATTTCAAATAGCCGGCGGATAACGAATAGATATAGATCTTCGCCGTCACTTGTTTCTGTTTAATACAGAGAATGTCGTCATTCGTCGTCACCCGGAAATGACGCGTATTCAGCGGATCATAAATGATGATATCAAAGAGTTGTTCACTCATAGCAAGTTCTTCGATATGGGTAAATCCATGGAAAATAACGTCGTGTTTTTCATCAGGCTCACGCTTTCCAAGCGATTGCAGGCCAATCATCGTGAATTCGCAGCTGTCAACAACGGCAACGTGAATTGTTTTTTTATTTTGCATTGGCATTCTCCTTTCGCTGAGTAAACAGTCCATATAAGAGAAAATGGCGGTTCGCACTCTCTTATTAAAAGAATAGCGAGCACTTTTTAAATAACGCGATGCGATGGCATCAATGTAAGCCAATACAAACCGTCGAGTAAAGCTGAAGCCAATTATTAGCGGAAGATAAAATTGAAAAATGGTTTTAATGGTATATGCAATTGTTTTAATCTTCTAATAATATTCATGCCAGATTTTTATTCTGTAAATGAGCGGATAATAAGCATCAGAAGGTTGATTAATGGGGTTAATCCACCGCCTTTTCAGTGATTTACTGCTGTTCCTGTAAGAAAAATTGTGATCGTGGCAGGATTATCGACAGGGCTTTATCTGCGAGGGGAAACGGCGTGCAGAATAAAATAGAATTTTTTCTATGAATTTAATGTCCTTGTTCAGATTTTTAATCCTGAGAAGGATAAAATCCTGGCGCGAAGAGGTTGTGAGTGGTGAGTACATAAACTATTATCATTTTCCTCCGGTCACGAGAATTTAGAAAAGACATGAATAATACTGAACGTATCGTAAGGGTAATGGTGTTTTACAAAATAAATATATTTAAAGAGATAATATTCCGGGCGCTCCAGGATCTTTTACCCGATTACGTACTGAACATTACTCAGGTCGATTCCACAGAACAGGCGCTGGCGGCGGTGGCGGATAATAACGTGGATGTTTTCTTCACTGAATTTAATTATCTGCTTAATCATAAAGAGTGGAGTGCGGAGGTCAGCAGCCGTTTTACATCTTTATGTAAAACCCATCACGTCAGGCGTGTTCTGTTGGTGCCCGAGCTGCCTTACGGGCTGTTAAAAAAAGTTCTGGAGATGAAATTTGAATTAACCATCAGTCAGCAGGATGAATTGACTGAACTGAAAAAGGAATTACCCGCGTTGCTCATGGCGGACGGGCAAAAACCGTCGATCTCTTCGTGGCTCAGGCGGGTAATGCGGTCCGGCTCCCGGGCGCGTTCCATCCTCTCGGCCAGAGAGTGGGAGGTGCTTCATCTTATCGTGGAAGGATTTTCAACGACGGAGATTGCCCGTCATCGAAACCGTTCGGTCAGTACCATTGCGACACAGAAACACAATGCAATGAAAAAGCTGAATCTTTCCAACCACAGCGAACTGATTAAGTATGTGCAAGCGGTTGGAAAGATGGAGGAATAGTTCACATCAGGGATAGATAATATTCAGCGTAGCCGATGTATTGATCTTACCCTGGCTCACCTGGGCGGGCGCCCACACGTAATAGTACGCCGCCATCGGAAGGGTGAAATGTTCGTCCAGCGCCGCGCCAGCCGCCACGCTGAAAATCATCGTGGCGTTGCCACGGCTGGTGGTTGAGGTAGAGAAGGTCACCGGCGTTTGCGGGGCGTCACGTTTTATCAGGCGGAGCCCCACGCCCTGCGCCGCGCTACTGCTGCTGTCGATCAGCACCGAGCTGTCGGTTGAGAGCAGCTGCGTGCTGGACAGAAACATCTCAATTGCCCGATCGGAATTGCCATTAACCCCGACGTTCTGACAGCTCATGTTCAGTGAAAAAGGCGTCAGCCCCGGCTGTGAGGATGCACTGAGCTGGGGAATGCCGAGCGTCGGCAGCGCCACGGTCAGCCCCGCATTATCAAAGGAACAGGTAGTCAGTTTCGGCGCGTATTTGATGATCATCGGTTGACCAAACATATCTCGGTTGTCGTAAGGCCACTTGAACCCGCTGAATAACCACTGCGCTATCTTGATGACCTGATTGATTGGCCAGGTGATGATTTCCCAGATGGATAACCCGCTCATGTCGCTGACGAACAGAACGTCGCTCATGTTCGCCGTATCCCCCGTCAGGGTGGTACCGCTCTGGTTAACGAGGGTGAAGCGAACCGTAAACGGTGTGTTCAGCTCAGACGCCGTATGGCTACCGCTGGCTGACAGGGTTTTATTGGCCGGGGGATTGGTGATCTCCGCCCGCACCATATACTTGTTATTGCTGAACCCGAGGATGGTCGCGTATTTGCTGTCGGTCGAGAGGATCGGCGTGTAAGAAAATTCACTGTTACCCGTCGTACAGTTGAACGAGCCGCTGTACTGGGTGCTGAAGCTGCCGGTCCATGTGGGCGTGGCCGGGCTCAGCTTATCCGATAAATCAATGGTAATCGGTGTGCCATAAACGATGCTGCTGCCGGAGCAGGTGGCATAGCTCATCCCGCTAATGCTGGTGAGGAGCAGGAACATGAATGATCGTAACATTTTGATAATCCGTAATTAATGGCAAACCGATGAGGAGCTGTTCAGCCCCCAGGCCGGGGAGGAGATTTCGCACTTTCCGCCGCGGAGATGCACGTTGAGCGCGCGTGGCGGCTGTTCAGCACGGATATACAGTACGCTGGCCTGGCCGACATACCCGACAGATCCACCGTGTTCATCCAGCACTTCGGTGCCAAACGGCAGCGGTTTGCCGTCGGTGCGCGTCGCATGAAGTACCCATGACTGGCGCTTATCGGTTTCGAAGCGGATATAACTCACCGCCCCGTCGTAAGGAGCCACGTTAGCCATATTGCCGATCACCTCCGCGCCAGCGCTATTTTCCGTTTCGGTTAACGTAATGGCGTTTTTGCGATACGGGGTGGCGTAAGGCACCAGCGCTACGCCATCGCGGTTCGTCATAATGCTTTCATCGCCGTTCACCATCAGCCCCTCCGCCTTTGGCGCATCGACGATAGTCATGGTTGTGCCGGTTTCGTTTGAGGCGAGAACGTGCCACGGGTAGGCCACCAGGCTTCCGCGTCCGCTGAGCCCGGTCTGGCGGTAGTCGGAGGATTCGCTGTAAGAGCCACCGAGTGTCGCGAAGTTCGAACGGTACGCGGCGTTAACGCTTGCCGCATTTTTACCCCCACGCGCATTACTGCCGGAGAGGGTATAGCTCAGGCGGTTCGACGCCAGCGCGTTCCCGCTCATGCTGATATTGCTCTGCTCGTAATGCGAATCGCTGGCCGTCAGGCTGGAGGTGATCCACGCATTGTTATCAAACAGCGAGAACGGCAGGCTGAGGGAGAGGTAAAGGCGCGTCTCTTCTTCACTGTCCCTGTTCCGTACCCGGCTGGCCGACAGGGTATAGCTGGCGCGGCCGATGGCGTTGGAATAGCCCATCTGATATTCGCGCGTGGTTTGCTGTGAGTTCCAGTAATCGCGCTGTGTGCCGGAGACAAACACCGTGCCCCAGTTATTGAGCAGGCGCTGATTAAGGTTAAGCGTAAAGGTATTTTTGGGCTGCGCCGCGCGCAGGGCGTCCCAGGTGCTTAGCGACATGTCGGGCGCAACGCCAAACCGATCTTCATAGTCGTCGTACTGCGCTCTCAGGCGCTGATACCCTTCGCGCGAATAGAGCGCGTCGCTGAAGCTGTAATAGCCTTTAGTGGAATAGCGATAGGCCGCCAGGGTGAAGTTGGTGGCGGTGGTATCGATAAATTTGCTGTACGACACGCGATAACTCTGACCGCTGCTGGTGCGATCCTGTAGGGTGGTTTTGGCGTGGGTGACATCAAACGAAACCGCGCCAAACGGAAGGTTCCACCCGGTACCGACAAGCCCGGCCTGGTAGTTATCGCTAATAATCGTCCCGGTATACCCGGTGATGAGGTTATTAAACCCGTAGCGCAGCGTGGCCTGCATGAATGCGGGTTCGGCATCGAGCGTGTTCTGATGCACTTTACCCGCCACTACGCTGTACTGGCTCACCCCTTCTTTTAGCATCCCGGGCACGGCGGAAAACGGCACCGTGAAGGACTGCTGTGAACCGTCCGCTTCACGCACCACCACCAGCAAATCGCCCGCGGACCCGGTAGGTTGAATGCTGTCGAGGGTAAACTGGCCCGGCGGCACGTTCTCCTGATAGATCACGTTGCCATTCTGGATAACTTTCACCAGGGCGTTCGTCCGTGCCACGCCGTGAACCACCGGTGAAAAACCCTGCTGTGAATTTGGGCGCATCTTCATATCCGACGCCAGCGACACGCCGCGCACGCGCAGGGAATCAAACAGATCGCCAGGAATATAAAAGTCACCCAGCGTCAGGTTGGATTTCAGCGAGGCCAGGGGACGGCGCAGGTAGCGGGTATTATTCTGCCAGCTACTCTCTCCGCTGGCGGTTTTCCGCCAGGCGCTGCTGTCGCGAAACTGCCAGCCGAACAGGTTGGCGCCGGAATCCAGCCCGGCATAAAAATCATCATTTGTGTCTTTCGCAGTGCCTTTCGCGCGGGTGTTGTACCAGGTCGTGTTCCACGAGAGCATCAGCGCCGGTATCCCCTCGTCCCAGAACTGGGGGGCAATGTAACCTTCTTCAGTACGCTGCACGGCCGCCTGCGGAACGGTAAGCGCCAGACTCAGGGTGCTGGTATCGGTTTTGACTTCACCGCCCTGAACCAGATCGCGCAGCTGGACCTGCCCGTGCGCAATGGCGGGCGCAGGCACGGACGTGGTGTTGATGCCCAGCGACCGGGCATCTTTCCAGGCAAGGCGGATGTCGTCACGCTGCTCGCCGTAGATGACGGTATAACGTCCCTTCCAGCTGCCGTTTACGTAGATATCCATCTCCTGACTGCCGGCAGGCATGGCGTTGTTTTCGGAAAAGCGAGACAGATCGGACTCACCGGATGCGCCAGCAAGCAGGGAGGGATCAAACGAGACGGCCCCTGATTTATGCGAAAGCAGAAGCGTGCAGACTGCCAGCAGACAGAGTCTGTTTTGTTTCATTTTCATGGTGAGTCTTTCCGATCACTGACTGGTGAAAGTCCGGGTTTTATACGCGCCAAGATCGTCCACATACATCAGCTGGAAGGTCTGTCCGCGCTTAACCGTATTTTTGGCGGCGACCGTCAGCTGCCCAAACGGGGAAACCATCGGGGACTCCTGGAGCAATTTCGTTTTACCCAGCGAAATATTGGCGACCGTAATATGGAACGGACTGTTATTTGTAATGCGAAAGCGATCGCCGTCGGCGGCGAGCGTCAGTTTCGCCACCGCGTCATCCAGCGTGCCTTTCAGCGCAGCGGGCCGATAAAAAAGTTTGATACGGGATTTAATCGCCAGCTGAACAGTATTCTGGTTTTGCAGATTTTCAGGTCTGGGCGGAATGTCGAGGACATTCAGGAAAAAGACGGATTCGCGATCCGCAGGCAAGCTGGACGGCAGCTTTTTAATACGAAGCTGTTGACCATTATGTTCGTTAACCTTTATCACCGGCGGCGACAACAGAAACGGCACATTGGCTGTTTCCGGCGTGGAATTAATATCACCGTCATCTATCCAGGATTGTACCAGAGCCGGCGCATCGCCCGTATTCATTAACTGGACGATCACCTCTTTGTTATTTTCAGGATAAAGGACACGGGTGCCATTAATGACAATATTGGCCCATGAGTGACCCGTGCTTAGCAGTAAGCCTGCCAGCAAAATTGCCTTGCGCATGATTGCAACCTTAAATACAGGCTCTGCGAAAACAGAGCCTGAATAATCACTATTACAGGTAGGAAATGGTATACGTTACGTTGGAGCTTAACTCGCCCACGGTGGCGGCAGCGGCGTTTGTTTTATAGTAATAAACGTCCAGCGTCAGCGTTTCGGAATCTGGCGCGGTCGCTGTACCCATAATATTTGTCGTGTAAGGCTGGTTCAGGGTAATAGGCGTAGACGAACCTGGCTCCACTAACGCAAAGCCGACATTACGTGCCACGCTGGCATCGCTTTCGTTCACGCTGTTATTCAGCAGGTATTTACCGTCAGTGGAAATATTATCCGCGCTGGAGAAATAAACTTTCAGCGGGGTACCGGTCGTTCCGGCTGCTGGTGAGCAACCAGAGAATGTCAGCGCAATAGATTTTTTATTTCGGGTGATCAGGCCAACCGTGGTGCCCGCATCTTTTACCGAAATAGGGGAAAGCGCAACGGTAAAGTCCGCGCTTTTACCGCCGTTAATGGTACAGGTTGTATCGGTAATAGCGCCGGTAAAGTTAATGATACCACCCGCCGAATTGTCTGCGGCCACTGCGCTGGTAGAGGCAATAGCGGCGGCCAGCAGTGATACGGTCATGATCGATTTGAACATGATAAACTCCATGAAGATTTGTGTTATTTAAAATGAATGTTAATCGGCTACACATGTCCCTGATGTACCGGCTAGACGCATGGCGACTCGGGAGAATGCTTTGACGATATTATGTTGCACTAAAAAAGTACATGGCTTTGTTGAATAAATCGAACTTTTGCTGAGTTGAAGGATCAGATCACGCATCTTCCCGACAACGCAGACCGTTCCGTGGCAAAGCAAAAG